>NZ_JAYGHG010000004.1:0-217624 GCF_034931085.1 Nodularia harveyana UHCC-0300
TGCTTATCATGTTTACTTATTTTTATTATTATAATAAATATTCATATATATTTTATATATTAAACAAAATCATTTACATTTTCTTCATCAATTTAACGAAAAAAATAGTTATATTATTGACGTGAATAAAGATATTATTGCCGCAATTTTTTCCCACAGTGCATCCTCTTCATCTCGAAAAATTTAGACAATAATTTAGCGACAAATCTCCAAAAAGGTAATTGTATGAAAGCAGTAATTCTGGCTGGAGGACTTGGTACACGCCTCAGTGAAGAAACTAGTATCAGACCTAAACCAATGGTTGAAATTGGTGGTAAACCAATCCTTTGGCATATCATGAAAACCTATTCTGCTCACGGCATTAATGATTTTATAATTTGTTGTGGATATAAAGGTTACATCATTAAAGAGTATTTTGCTAATTACTTTTTACATATGTCAGATGTTACCTTTGATATGCGATTTAACCAGATGAATATACATTCTGGTTATGCTGAACCTTGGCGTGTAACCTTAGTGAATACAGGGGATAACACCATGACAGGTGGACGCTTAAAACGGGTTAGTGAGCATCTAGGTAACAGTACTTTTTGTTTTACTTATGGTGATGGTGTCAGTAACATCAATATCACAGATTTAATTAAGTTTCATCAAGAACAAAAAACTTTAGGGACACTCAGTGCAGTGCAACCCGCAGGACGCTTTGGTGCTATTTCTTTAGGACATGAGCAAACTAAAATTCACAGTTTCCGGGAGAAACCTGAAGGTGATGGAGCTTGGATTAATGGCGGTTACTTTGTTTTAGAACCAGAAGCACTGAACTTGATTGCGGATGATTCTACAGTTTGGGAAAAAGAACCATTAGAAAAACTGGCTGAGATGGATCAGCTATCTGCTTTTAAACATCATGGTTTTTGGCAGCCAATGGATACTTTACGCGATAAAAACTACCTAGAAGAGCTATGGAAAAGTGATCATGCTCCTTGGAAAGTATGGTAGTTGATAAATTTTAACTCCACAAAATACTGATTTACAATCATTTCAAGTACCATAATATCTATGTATGATTTTGCCATTGTCGGTGGCGGAATAGTTGGACTGTCTACAGCTATGGCTTTAGGTAAGCGCTATCCCAATGCACGAATTTTAGTCCTAGAAAAAGAAAATAATTGGGCGTTTCACCAAACTGGTAATAATAGCGGAGTTATTCACTCTGGAATTTACTACAAACCAGGAAGTTTTAAAGCTAAATTCTCCCGTGATGGTAGTCACTCAATGGTGGAATTTTGCCAAGAACATGGCATTGACCATGAAGTTTGCGGCAAAGTTATTGTAGCGACTGAGGAAAAAGAAATACCTCGTTTAGAAAACATCTATCAACGTGGTTTAGAAAACGGCATACAAGTCCAAAGAATTAGCCCTGAAGAAGTTAAAGAAATCGAACCTCATGTTAGTTGTGTAGGTGGAGTTCGGGTATTTTCGACTGGTATTGTTAATTACAAACAAGTTTGCCGGAAATATGCCGAATTAATTGAGCAGCAGGGTGGAGATTTACGCCTGAATACCAAAGTGCTAAAAATCGTTTCTAGTGAGAAACATCAGGTACTGGAAACTAACAACGGCAATTTTACCACCCGTTTCTTGATCAATTGTGCCGGATTACATAGCGATCGCCTAGCTAAATTAAATAAAGTAGAACCCCAAGCCAAAATCGTTCCCTTTCGCGGAGAATATTACGAACTCACACCCGAAAAACGTTATCTGGTCAAAACTCTCATTTACCCCGTTCCTAATCCAGATTTCCCCTTCCTGGGCGTTCATTTCACCAGGATGATTGATGGTAGCGTTCATGCAGGGCCAAATGCAGTTCTCAGCCTCAAACGTGAAGGTTACAAAAAAACCGACTTTAACTTCAGAGATTTTGCCGAAGTCATCACCTACCCTGGATTCTGGAAACTAGCAGCTAAACACGCAGATGAAGGCATTCAAGAAATCATCAGGTCTTTAAGTAAAGCCGCCTTTGTGAAAAGTTTGCAAAAGCTGATTCCCGAAGTCCAAGCCGAGGATTTAATCCCCACCCATGCAGGAGTTCGCGCTCAAGCACTGATGAACAACGGCAAATTAGTCGATGACTTTTTGATCATACCCGGTCAAAACTCCATCCATGTATGCAATGCTCCTTCCCCAGCCGCTACTTCTTCTTTGGAAATTGGCAAAGCTATTGTGACGCAAATTCCCCAACCATCTCATCTTCAGACTGTAGTAACCACATAGCAAAGTTACTAACACTCACTCCCTACGCAGCATTTTTTGAACAGATAGGATTAAACAAACATGAAAATTTTAGTAACTGGCACAGAAGGCTATTTAGGTTCACTATTACCTCCTCTATTAATTGACAAAGGACACGAAGTTATTGGTGTAGATACAGGTTTTTATAAAGTTGGTTGGCTATACAACGGTACTGAGGTGACAGCCAAAACTCTCAATAAAGATATTCGTCACATCACTCCTGAAGATTTAGAAGGAGTGGAAGCCATAGTTCACATGGCAGAACTTTCCAACGACCCCACAGGACAATTATCACCCAATATCACCTACGACATTAATCATGTAGGTTCAGTTCGTTTAGCTAACTTAGCTAAAACAATGGGTGTGCGTCGTTTTATCTATATGTCTTCTTGTAGTGTTTACGGCGTTGCAACTGAGGGTGATGTCACCGAAGAATCTCCCATTAATCCCCAAACAGCTTACGCAGACTGCAAAACCCTCGTAGAGCGAGATGTCAAACTATTAGCTGATGATGATTTCTCCCCTACATTTATGCGGAATGCTACAGCTTTTGGTGCTTCCCCTAGAATGCGGTTTGATATTGTTTTAAACAACTTGGCAGGGTTGGCATGGACTACCAAAGAAATCAAAATGATTAGTGATGGTACACCTTGGCGGCCATTAGTTCATGCACTAGATATATGCAAAGCCATTGTTTGTGCGCTAGAAGCACCCCGTGATGTGGTACACAACCAAATATTTAATGTAGGCGATACCAGCAATAACTATCGAGTCAAAGAAATTGCCGAAATTATTGCGGATACTTTCCCCGGTTGTCAGTTGAGTTTTGGCAGTAACGGAGGAGATAACCGCAGTTATCGGGTATCTTTCGAGAAAATCAACACAATCCTACCAGGATTCAAGTGTGATTGGAATGCTCAACTGGGCGCACAGCAACTCTTTGAGTTATTCAATCAAATTGATATGGCTGAAGATACCTTCTTGTTTAGAGGCTTTACTCGCTTAAAACAGCTAGAGTATTTAATTCGGACTCAGCAAATTGACACAGATTTTTTCTGGAATACAAAGTAATTTTCTTCTGGGGAGTTTGAGGAATCTTCCGAATTATATATTTTCAATTCGGAAGTATTTTATCTGAACTCAATCTACATGAAATACAGTAGTTTTTATCCTAGAGAAAAACACCTAAATTAATAATGAATAAATTATTGACTATTGCCATTCCTACTTATAATCGGGCTGAGTTGCTTGATCAACAATTAGCATGGCTTTCTCTGGCTATTCAGGGTTTTGAATCGGATTGTGAAATTTTAGTGTCCGATAATTGTTCTACTGATCATACTCAAGATATCATTAAAGCATGGCAAAAAAAGTTCACAAGTGTGATATTTAAGGCTAATAAAAATCACCAGAATTTAGGAGTCATGAAAAATATCATGTACTGCTTAAATTCCTCCAATACTAAATATGTGTGGACAATTGGTGATGATGACCCCATTCAGAATAAAGCTGTTGCCTATGTTATCAATAAAATCCAGAATAATGAGGATCTATCATTATTATTTCTGAATTTTTCTGGGCGTAATAAAATTACTGGTGAATCAGTTCATCCCCCAACCATAGTTGGTAATCGCTGGTTTGATGCTGATACTGAAGATGGTATCGGAGATGGTAAAGCCATCTTTGAACATTGTTTTGATAAAAGTGTTGGTGCAGTTATTTTTCTGACCGCGACAGTTTACCGTACTGACCTAGTAAAACACGCTTTAGAAATATGGCCAGATGCTGCCAATAACTGGATATCTTTAGCATATTTAGCTGGGTATTGTGCTGCGAATGGCAGTGTAATTGTCACGAAAGAGATTTTTCTAGAATGTATTGTTGGGGTGAGTTATTGGGAAAAAGAACCAAAATCTGCACTTTTAATGCAATATAAACATATACCTGAAGTTATTTTAAAACTTCAGCAAAATGGATATTCTCAGCATTTTTGTAGAAGAATGCTATTAAAAAATGGTAGAGAAGTCAATTTAAAGGTATTTTTAGGTGCTTTAAAAAGATGGCCTGTATCTGCCATCAAAATAGTCATTCCTTTTTTAGCTTTACTCGGAATTTCTGCTTTTGAGTTTATACCTTTAAAAGAATTGCAAGTTTCCAAAGCTAGTGAAGCTTAACAGCCAGAAGCGCAATTTAATAATTATCAGGGATCACACTATAAATCAACTAGTAAATAAAGTTTACTATCATGTTTAAAAACCTGATGTACAAAACCTCTTCCACATATTCTGAATTAAGTTTTAGATTAAACCGTTGGCAGCATACCAAAAATTTACCTGCATTGGCAGAAAGCGATCGCATAATTTTTGAATCTATTAAACGTGATGGTATTCACATTACAAACCTCACGGAATTAGGATTAAATTCCACCTCAGAACTACTGAGTTATGCTTACAGTTTACTGCCAACTATGGGAACAGCTAACTACAGTAATTCAAGCAAAAATCCACCGGAAATTTACATCGTTACAGATATACCATCATTTTATAACTGGGGAAAGGAACAAAGGCTGTTCAATATTATTGAAAATTACATCGGTCTTCCCGTTGCTTATCATGGTGTACATTTACGTAAAGACTTTGCCAACACAGAGCAGTTCCAGACACTGCTATGGCATAAAGATATAGAAGACCGCCGAGTTCTCAAAATTATTGTTTACTTAAATGATGTAGAAGAAAAACATGGACCGTTTGAATACGTGCCAATATCTTTAATTTCTCCATCAAAAGCTTATCGAATTAAAAGCAAAATTAAAAACTTAGGAGGAATTGATGATCAAACCCTAAATAAGATTGTACCAAAATCTGCTTGGAAATCTTGCCCAGGTCCAGCCGGTACAGTTATTTTTGCTGATACCAGAAGAATTTTACATCATGGCACTCTCCGCACAGAAGAACGGTCAACGCTATTTTTTGTCTATACTGCTAATCCCCCTAAGCGTCCGGAACTTTGCGCTCATTACTGGAATAATGACTATCCTAGACCAAATTTAAATAGAGAATTTGATGAAGAGAAAGCACCAGTAACAACACAATTCAATTAGTCATATCTAAATCTGCTAAAACACGGATAATTTTCTATGATTTTTACCACAACTGCACTCAAAGACGCATTCATTGTTGAGCTAGAACAAAAACCAGATCATCGAGGTTTTTTTGCTCGGAGTTTCTGCGCTGAAGAATTTGCCGCACATGGTTTAAAACCTACAGTGGCTCAATGTAACTTATCTTTTAACTATAAGAAAGGGACACTGCGGGGAATGCATTATCAAGTGGCTCCAGCCGCAGAAACAAAATTAATTCGCTGTACTAAAGGTGCTATCTATGACGTAATTATTGATATGCGTCCTGAGTCACCCACTTTTTTATCACATATTGGTGTGGAATTAACACCAGAAAATCGTCTGGGTTTGTATGTACCAGAAATGTTTGCTCACGGCTATCAAGCACTAGAAGATGAGACTGAAGTTATATATCAAGTTGGTGAGTTTTATACACCAGGATATGAAAGAGGTATTCGCTATGATGATCCATTTTTTAAAATTGAATGGCCTTTAGAGGTAACTGAAATTTCGGAAAAAGATTTGAATTGGACGCTACTGGAAAAGATTCCTGTTGGTAGTGCAGATGCTAGATAAATAGTGAAGAATTTAACGATTACTTGCAGCAAATAATTAATAGAGGAGTTTAGCAAATGATTATTATTGATCGTGCCTTAGAAGCTCGCGCCGCCACCGGAAATCCGGTGAAAGTGGGGATGATTGGTGCTGGTTTTATGGGTCGGGGAATTGCTAATCAAATTATTAATTCAGTTCCGGGAATGGAGTTGGTGGCTATTTTTAGCCGTGAGGTGGATGCAGCAAAACGAGCTTATGTAGAAGCGGGACAAGAAAATATTCAAGTTGTTACAAATGTGACTGAATTAGAAGAGGCGATCGCTAACCATAAATATGCAGTCAGCGAAGATGCTTCATTACTCTGCCAAGCCGAAGGCATTGATGCCATTATTGAAGTCACAGGTGCAGTAGAATTTGGCGCTCATGTTGTCATGGATGCGATCGCCCATCGCAAACACGTCATTATGATGAATGCTGAACTCGACGGTACAATTGGACCCATCCTCAAAGTCTACGCCGACAAAGCCGGAGTCATTCTCAGCGCCTGTGATGGTGATCAGCCAGGGGTAGAAATGAATCTCTACCGATTTGTCAAAAGTATTGGCCTGACTCCATTATTGTGCGGTAACATTAAAGGACTCCAAGACCCCTATCGCAATCCTACAACCCAAGAAGCATTTGCAAAACGTTGGGGTCAAAAAGCCCAGATGGTCACCAGCTTTGCCGATGGAACTAAAATTTCCTTTGAGCAGGCGATCGTTGCCAACGCCACAGGAATGAAAGTCGCCCAGCGCGGAATGCTAGGCTACAACTTCACCGGTCATGTTGATGAAATGACCAAAATGTACGATGTTGATCAACTCAAGCAACTGGGTGGAACCGTTGATTATGTCGTTGGAGCCAAACCTGGCCCCGGTGTGTTCGTATTTGCCACCCACGAAGACCCCAAACAACGTCACTATCTCGATTTATACAAATTAGGTCAAGGCCCCTTATATAGCTTCTACACTCCCTATCACCTCTGCCATTTTGAAGTGCCATTATCTGTAGCTCGTGCTGTCCTGTTTCAAGATGCCGTCTTATCTCCCCTAGCAGGGCCACTAGTGGATGTGATCACCACCGCCAAAATCAATCTCAAAGCAGGGGAAACCCTTGATGGTATTGGCTACTACATGACCTATGGTCAATGTGAAAATTCCCCCATTGTCCAACAGCAAAAACTACTCCCAATGGGTTTAGCTGAAGGCTGTCGTCTCAAACGAGATATTCCCCAGGATCAAGTCCTCACTTACGATGATGTAGAGTTACCTGTAGGTAGACTTTGCGACCAACTACGCGCCGAACAAAACGCCTATTTTGCATCAGAAAAAGTTCTCGCCACCGTTGGTTAGCATCAGTATCTTCTATATCTACACATTCAGCTAAGGCTGAGATCCCCTCAAGCTCCCTGATTATGGGTTTGAGGGAATCTGCGACAGATACATCAGGTTAGAAACACTGAGAGTTAAGAAGAAAGTGTTTCTTTCATATTTTGGGGGAATCAAAACTGCCTTTCTGGGAGGCTGATATCTTGCACCAAAAAAAATTGATTTTATTGCATCACAAAGTATTAAAATCAAAACCCTAAAATTAGTGATAGAATCCCATAAAAATCTGGTGTATATAGCTATTTTTAAGTTTTCTGGTTTTGTACTGAGAGGTGGAAGATATGATCATAGTCATGGATAATTCTCAACACTAAACTTGTGCAGAGCAACTTGCTAGAGAGTTTTGCCACCAACTTAAACAGAAACTTAGATAAACTATGAAAATTGCTCTAGTCCATGATTACTTAACCCAGCGCGGTGGAGCAGAACGCGTCTTTGAATTACTGTGCAAGCGTTATCCCGAAGCCGATGTTTTCACCTCATTGTATAATCCAGAAAAAACTATTGATATGGGTGAGCGCATAGTCAAAACTACTTTTTTGCAAAAAATTCCCGGCGCATTAAAGTATTTTAGATTAATGGCTCCTTTATATTTTCCTGCATTTCGGGCTTTGGATCTCCAAGATTATGATTTGATTATTAGTAGTAGTACCAGCTTTGCCAAAGCAGTCCGTAAACGTCCAGATGCCAAACATATTTGTTTTTGTCATAATGTTACCCGTTTTTTGTGGGATACCGAAACTTATTTACGAGAGTATGGAGACTATCGATATTTTGCACCGCTAATTGAACAAATTTTTCAACTCATGAGAAATGTAGACCTGAAATATGCTCAAGAACCTGACCTTTACATTGCCAATTCCAGTGTAGTTGCCCGTCGTATTCAAAAAATTTACAACAAACAAGCAATTACCATTAACTATCCCATTGATACAAATAATTTTTTGTTTTCCGATATAAAAGATGAATACTATCTAGCCTCGGCGCGGATGATTAGCTATAAACGCCTAGATATCATCATCGAGGCCTTTAATTGGCTAGGTTGGCAATTATTAATTTCAGGTGATGGACCAGAGGAAGAACGTCTCAAAGCCAAAGCCCTAGATAATATTAAGTTTTTAGGACACGTTAGTGATGCTCAACGCAAAGATTTATTTTCTAAAGCTAAATCTGTGATAGTTGCGGCTTTAGAAGACTATGGATTAGTTCCAGTGGAAGCCAATGCTAGTGGTACACCAGTCATTGCCTACGGAGCCGGTGGAGTATTAGATACACAGATAGACGGAAAAACAGGTGTATTTTTTCATAGACAAACACCGGATTCCATACAAGCTGCATTACTAGAGTCCGGAGGAATCACTTGGAATTATGAAAATATTCGTAATCATGCAGTGAACAATTTTTCAGAACCAGTGTTTTTTAGAAAGGTTGAGGAGCTTATTGAGCAAACTTGTAGTCAAAATTAACCAATACTTAGATATTTTATCTCAATTCTCGCAAACAGGGCAAGGCTGATTAACCTAGAAACCAAGATGGCGTGGGATTGTTTCAATTATAAATTACGCCATAGCTGGGCTGTGAGCCTAGCCCCAGTCCGAATTGCAAATTAGTATAACTGTATCCCTACGGGGAAGTAAGCTCCGCGTAGCATCTCGCAGCCAAGGATAATAAACATGAATCAACCTAGTCTTAGTCCCGGTATAAATCAGGTTAATAACTCTAATACAGAACCAAGTTATGGACAGTTATTTAAAATATTTCTGCGCAGATTCCCTTGGTTTTTAGCAGTATTGATTACTTCCATTACCATGTCAGCTGTGCTGACTTCTAGGACAAAACCTACCTACAAAAGCTCGATGCAGCTACTGGTAGAACCTAACTATCAAGGTAGGCCAGAAGCCGAAGGAGTAGACAGTCAATTTATTGAGCCTGATATTCAGATAGATACAGCTACGCAGTTGAACCTGATGCAAAGTTCAGGACTTATCCAACAGGCAATTGACAAACTCAAATCTGAGTATCCTGATATCACTGTCAAGGAAATTAAAACCTCTTTAGTTCTGAATCAACTCAGGAATCCAGAAGATAATGTGGCGACAAAAATTTTCCAAGTAGACTACACTGCCGAAGATCCACAAAAAACACAAAGTGTTCTGGCGGCAATTCGCCAAGTTTATGTGGAATATAACAAACAGCAGCAGGATACGCGGTTACAAAAAGGGTTACAAGTTATTAGAGAACAGTTAAGTAAAGCTAGCGAGGAAGTAAATGCCTCGGAAACTAACCTCCAAAGATTTCGCCGCAACCAAAATTTAATCGATCCTGAGTCACAAGCTAAAGCCCTAGAAGACTCTTTAAATACTATTGAACAAGAACGCCGTACTACTCGTTCCGAGTATCAAGAGGCTGTAGCACGCCAAAAATCTTTGCAGGAACAACTGAAGCGTTCTCCACAAAATGCTCTGGTGGCTTCTCGTCTGAGTCAGTCTACTCGCTACCAAGGATTGCTCAACGAAATTCAAAAAACCGAACTAGCACTAGCTCAAGAGCGTTTGCGGTTTACGGATGAAACTCCTACTGTACAAAAGCTGCGAGAACAACTGGAAAGCCAGAAGAAATTATTGCAACAAGAGGTGAGTCGAACTTTAGGCATAGAATCTAATGGTGCATTTCCCTCGGAAGCTCCGCTTTTGGAACAAGGACAATTCGGTGAAATTGACCTTAACCTGGCTAGTCAGTTGGTGGAAACCCAAACAACTATAGTTGCTTTAAGCGCCCGCGATCAAACTTTGGCGGAGAAAGAAAATCAATTGCGTGTGGAAATCAAACGCTTTCCGCCTCTGTTGGCTTATTACAATCGCATTATGCCACAGCTAGAATTTAGCCGTGAAAGATTAGAGGAACTACTGCGAGCGGAGCAAAAATTACGCCAAGAACTGGCAAAGGGTGGGTTTAATTGGGAAGTTGTGGAAGAACCGCAATTGGGGATATATTTAGGCCCTAATCTCAAGCAGAATCTGTTGTTGGGTGCAGTGGTGGGGTTGATGTTGGGAGGTATTGTTGCTTTTATTCGAGAAGCGTCTGATGATGCTGTTCATACTACGGCTGAATTGGAAAAGCAGGTTTCTTTACCTTTGTTAGGAACTACTCCTAAACTACCAACTAGCAGAAATAAGGAATCAATCATCAAGTTACCTTTTGGTAAACCAGAGGTTCTGGCTCCGTGGACAATACAGGTGTTACAATCGCCACCGCGCTGGGAATCGCTAGATTTAATTTTTAAGAATATTGAACTTTTAAATTCTGTGCCTAACTTGAAGTCTTTGATGATTACCTCAGCTTTACCTGATGAGAGTAAGTCTGCTTTGGCTTTGGGTTTGGCTATGAGTGCGGCTCGTCTACACAAACGGGTATTACTAATTGATGCCAATTTGAGAGCACCTAGTCTGCATGAACAGCTGAATCTTCCTAATGAGCAAGGGCTATCTACTCTTTTGGCTAGTGATGTAACTATCCCTCACCAGATTGGTGTTCCTAGTTTAGGTTCAGCTTACATCGATATTTTAACTGCTGGACCGATACCAGTTGACCCGGCACATCTGTTGAGTTCACCACGAATGATGCAATTGATGAAGGCATTTGAGGATAATTATGATTTGGTACTCATCGATGCTCCCCCTGTTCTCGGTTTGGTGGATGCGATGCTGACAGCTTCATCTTGTCGGAGTGTGGTGCTAGCAGCCAGTATGAGTAAGGTAACTCGCAGCCAATTAGCTCAAGCGACAGCGATGTTGAGTAAGTTGAACTTAATTGGGGTTGTGGCTAATGGGGTCTCAAATTCTGGTAGTACCTATGTACATTATCCCCAGCCGTCTCGGTCTGCTCAATTGGCGCTGCAACAAGCGGTAGAAGAATAAGTTGTATCTTTCTGGAAATTTACATATTTTAGATGATGTGCGATCGCTCATTTTTGTATGGGATCGCACATATCTGTTTTTGGATGATTTTTTGAAGATATTTAGCGGCGATCGCTTAATGTTTAAAATAGCTATTTTTTATTGTATTTTTATTACTTTAAATTATATGTATTCACAGCAGCTTTATAATTAACTAGAAAAATAACTAACTGTTTAAAGACTAAATAAAGAATTTATCTCAGCCTAGAGTAATTTCTGCAAACTCTTATATCCTAGATATTAAAGCCCCTTCTCAACAGCTAAAAGATAACAGTCAACTGGTTTTGCAAGATTGATCAAAAAAATAGGTAGTCATAACTAAAACGGGTGATTTTTTCTCTGCACTTTCTGATCTTCTCTATTCATCAGAGATGAACCCGCATTTTCCAGTCAGATTTATCAGTATTTTTCCTAATACTATACTGAGTACTTTATTATTTGTACATCTTTTCACCAGTGGCATTATTCACCAAAATAAGGGCTGATATTTAGTGCAATTTAAAACAACATATTTTTGCACAAACAAAAAATCAGGTTTGGAGTCTTTGGCATTAATCGCCTTAAATATTAACTCAGCAATTCACTATTGTATAGATCCAAAGACATTATGACAGTTTCATTAATTCCTACTCTCCCCAATTCTGGTTCTGCAACCCAGAAAAATAAAAATCACTGTTTTCCATACTGTACACTCCAATGGCGGCGCGGTCAATTATTGGTAAAATCTACTTCAGAAACTAAACAGATTTATCTACCTTCTTTACATAACCAGAAATTATTAGTAAATTGCTTAAAACATTCTCTAGTAAATTTGGTGAGCATAGATCCCAAGGTGGGTGAAGATTATCTCAGATTTTGGGTAGAAGCCAGTAAACAAGCAGGTAAGCCTATATTTCTCCACCTACTTCCTGGCAACAAACAACCAAAAAAAAGACTTTGGCAAAAACTTATCGATGCCATTGCTGCTTTATTTTTGCTCATCCTCATGACTCCAATTATGCTGGGATTATTTGTGGTGTTAAAATTAAACTCATCAGGATCTATTTTTACCACTGAGTGGCAAGTGGGAGAGCAAGGGAAAGTATTTCGTGCCATTAAATTCTCTACAACTGCAAATCAAAATATTACACCTTTAGGTTATTGGATGCGTAAATATGATTTAGACCATCTACCCCAGTTGTGGAATGTACTCAAAGGTGAAATGACTTTAATGGGATCTCGTAGTTGCACTTTAGAAAATGCTGTGCGGGTCACTTTAGAGGGACAAAAGCAGAGAAATCAACTATCAGAGGTCGAGGTAACAGAGACATGGAAAAAATCTAGTGTGTTGCATTTAGATAGCCAAATACTCTGAGTTTCTTGTGAATTAAATTGAGTGCTAAGGTGCGTAAGTCCTGTTACTATAACCCACACTGCAAAAAAAAGTAGATAATTCTTTGTGTTAACTAAAACCAAAGAGTTATTAAGCATCTACATGATTGATTTAATTAAACACATTTTTGTGAGAAAATATTAATGTATATTCCAGTTTCTCAAATAATAGGCGATCGCTTTAAGGCTAGTAAATTTTGGCAAAAAAATTATTTAATACTCCGAGAATTTAAAAACTTTCCCAAAGTGGCTATTTTCGCTGTAGTATTTTCATTTCTGGCAGCAACTTTTGAAGGTTTTAGTATTGGTTTTTTACTTTCCTTTCTGCAAAATTTGACTACTCCTAATGCTGAACCCATACAAATAGGAATTGCCTGGTTTGATAAGTGGATTTTAGCGGCTCATGCATCAACGATTAATAGACTATATCGCATATCTTTATTAATTTTATTGAGTGCATGGATACGTGCTGGGTTCAACTATTTATCACACGTATACATAGAAATATCTCAATTATTATTAGCTGACCGCTTACGGAAACAAATATTTGAGCAGTTAAAAGGTTTACCTTTAAGTTACTTTGCTCAAACTCGCTCTGGTGAACTAGTTAATACAATTACCACTGAAATTGAACGGATGAAACAGTGGTTTAGTGGGGCATCTTTTTTGATGACCAGAGGGATTACTGCTTTTGTTTATTTTGTCTCGATGTGTTTATTATCGTGGCAGCTTACTATTATTTCTTTTTTGTTGTTCACTTTAGTAGGAGTAGGATTATCAACACTTAATGCCCGCGCTAGAGAAAGGAGTTTTAGTACTTCCATTGCTAATGGCAACTTTACCTCTATAGCTATGGAGTTTATCAATGCAATTCGCACAGTTCAGGCATTTTCTACTCAAGATTTTGAACGTGAACGTTTCTATAATGCTAGCGATGAAGTAGTTAGCACTTCTACTAAAGTTATATTAAATTGGGCCCTTGTCAGACCTCTAGCTGAAGCTATAGCTAGTACGATTCTAGTGGGGATGATTATTTTTGCGTTTACTGTATTTGTTGTCAATGGAACCCTACAAGTTGCTTCTTTACTAACATTTTTCTTTGTGCTTTTTCGGGTTGTGCCAATTGTGCAGGATATTAATGGTACTAGAGCGCATCTCAGCACACTGGAAGGGGCAGCAGATAATATTAAAGAATTGATCAGAAGTGACAATAAAACCTATTTGCAAAATGGCTATATTAAATTTACTGGGTTACAGTATTCAATTGATATAGTTTCTGCTGATTTTGGTTATGATCCTCAGACTTTAGTGCTAAATAATATTACCTTGAGTATTGAGAAGGGTAAAACTACTGCATTAGTTGGTGGTACTGGTGCTGGTAAAAGTACATTGATTGATTTAATTCCTCGATTTTATGATCCTACAGAAGGAAATGTCTTGATTGATGGGATCAATCTCCGTCAATTTGATATTCATTCTTTACGGCAGAAAATAGCTGTTGTTAGTCAGGATACATTTATTTTCAATACTTCTGTGGGTAAGAATATTTCCTACGGTACTGAAGGGGCGACTGAGGCTGAAATTCGTCAGGTTGCTCAACTAGCAAATGCACTAGAATTTATTGATGAAATGCCTGAAGGTTTGAATACACAGTTGGGGGATCGGGGTGTGCGTTTATCTGGAGGACAACGCCAGCGAATTGCGATCGCGCGTGCTTTGTTGCGTGACCCAGAAATTCTGATTTTGGACGAAGCCACCAGCGCCTTAGATTCCATGACTGAACGTCTAATTCAGGAATCTATCGAACAGCTATCTGTAGGTAGAACGGTGATTTCAATCGCTCACCGTCTTTCCACTATTGCCCAGGCTGATAAGGTCGTGGTATTAGAACAAGGACGCATCGTTGAGCAAGGTAATTATCAAGAATTACTACAACTTAAAGGCAAGCTCTGGGAATATCACAAGACTCAATATGAAATGGGTCAAGCTGGCTAAATTTTATCCGGATTTAATCGTAGAAACTTGCACAATTAATTCAGTTGAACGAGAATTTTTCTACAGAGTTCAGATTATCAGCGCTAAATCATCCCACGCTTAACTACAAATAAGCAAAATTAATATTAGTTATGCACTGGTTGATCAAAAAATGATTTATCGCTGCTCCGAAGTTAACATCAAGAGTGGTAGTTTTGAAACTTATTTAGCATCTTTGGTAAATGCTAATATTCCTGGAATTAGGTATCGCCTACTAACTTGATTTGAAGAATAGTTCACCATTTATCTTCATATTCAGCGCCTAAAAGTAATTTACGAAAAAACTATTCTTTATTTTCATGCCAGCGATTTACCTATGTCATAGTCAATTGTTCCCAATTTTTTACTCTTCATATCTAGAAATTAACAATGGAAACCCAAAAACCCAAAATTGTCGTCATCACGCCTATAAAAAATGAAGCTTGGATTTTAGATCGATTTTTATCTGTTACTAGTCAATTTGCTGACCATATAATTATTGCCGATCAAAATTCCACTGATGGTAGTCAGGATATTTGTCAAAAATATCCCAAGGTGACACTGATTGAAAATAAATCAGAAAACTTTAACGAATCAGGTCGGCAGTTGTTATTAATTCAAGCAGCCAGAGATTTAATTCCAGAACATAAAATTATTTTAGCTTTAGATGCTGATGAAATATTAGCAGCTAATGCTATTCATACTCAAAGCTGGCAAACAATGCTCAAAGCCAAGCCAGGAACAGTATTATTTTTCGAAAAACCAGATTTATTTGTCACAACTCATCAATGTCTGAGAACAGGTATTTTGACACCCTTGGGTTATGTCGATGATGGTGCGGAACATCAGCCACAGAAAATTCATAGTGTGAGAATTCCTATGCCGGAATATGCCACCAGATTGCATATTCATGATATTAAAGTGATGCACTATGCTGTCACTCGTGTGGATGCGCACGCCTCGAAATTACGTATGTATAGTGTAATCGAGAATGTCCTAGAAGTTAGTCATCCTCTAAGCAGGCGATCGCGCTATACTTCAAAACCTGATTACTTGAGTCTTGGTAAATTAGAAACTGCTGCCCAAGAGTGGTTTACAGGATGGGAAAAACGGGGAATTGATATGCATACAATTATCAAGCAAAAGTATTATCACTACGATTTTGAAGTGCTGCATTATTTTCATAAATACGGCATTAAACGCTTTTGGACAGAAGACATTTGGGCTTATGACTGGGAAGCTTGTCGTAAGTATGCTCAATCAATAGGTATGAGTGACATCCCAGATTACCAAATTACTAAAGCAGGTAAGAAATTAGAGTTAAGAAAATTTCTGGACATGATTATGTCCATGCTTACTCAATCTTATCAATATGTTTATTCAGTTCTCAAACCTTCTGTAAAAGTAGGTTAATCCGTCAGTTATATACTCATCCATAAAATCAGTATTGGAATATGAATAACATCAATAATCCCACATTAGAATTAAACCAGCCTCTGGTGAGTGTGATTATTCCCACTTATAATCGACCAGAGTATCTCAAGCTGGCGATCGCCAGTGCTGTTAACCAGACATATCAAAATATTGAAATAATTGTTTCTGATAATTGTAGTTCAGAAAGTCCTGAAGAAATTGTTGCATCTTTTGCAGATCCCCGCATTCGCTTTTGGCGACAACCGCAAAACATGGGAATGCTTACTAATCAGATGCATGGCTTCAAAATGGCTACTGGTAAATATGTAGCTAGCCTTCATGATGATGATATGTGGAAAGAGGATTTCTTAGCCAAACTGGTACCACCACTAGAAGCAAACTCTGATTTAATTCTGGCATTTTGTGACCAATATATTATTGATCAAAATAGCAACATTAACCATGCTGGCACAGAATTAAATACACATAGTTATCAACGCCATCAACTAGCCGCAGGAGTTCATCAACCATTTGCTAAGATTGGCTTAATAGATAAAAGTATCCCCACTGCTGCCGCTTGTTTAATTCGGAATCACATCATTAATTGGGATAATATTCCCGCAGAAATTGGCGGGATGTGGGATTTATATTTAACCTACCTCTGCTGTATATCCGGTTATGGTGCTTACTATCACCCCGAAAGACTCACACTCTATCGAGAACATGAGCAAACTGATACTAAGCTAAGTGGTAATAAAAATGTTGAGGCTAAAATCCGCAAAGCCAAAAGCGAAATTTTCTGCTACAAACTCTTTATAGAAGATACTCGAATACAGGAATTAAAACCACATTTTCAAAAAAAATGGTTAGAATCTCATACAACTTTAGGTATTGGTTTACTCAGAAATCAACAGACTAAATTAGCACGTTCTTATCTTTGGTCAGCACTGAAACAGCAAAAATTTAATTTCCGCACCATTGTCGCTCTAGTTCTCAGCTTTACTCCTAAGATTTTAGCTAATCCAGTCTTAGGAATACCTGAATCAAACTAAATCTAGGTTTTTAAACCAATAATTGCTGATTTTAAAATTCATCAAAGAGGTAATAAATGAAAATTTGCATTGTTACCCATACAGTACAAAAAGGTGATGGTCAGGGTAGAGTTAATTACGAAGTTGTACAAGAGGCAATTCGGCGCGGTTATAATATCACATTATTAGCCAGTTATGTAGATTTAGAATTACAGCAAAGCCACCATGTTAAATGGGTTCCCATTTCTGTAAAGGGCTGGCCAACAGAATTTGTACGTAACATGGTTTTTGCCATTAAAAGTACAAAGTGGTTAAATAAACATCGTTCCCAACTTGATGTCGTAAAAGTCAATGGGGCAATTACCAATGCTCCGGGAAATGTAAATGCAGTGCATTTTGTCCATAACTCTTGGCTGAAATTTAACACTCAAAAAACTCAAATAAAATCATATAATTTTGTATACAACTTTTATCAGTGGCTATACACAACTTTAAATGCTTACTGGGAAAAACAGGCTTTTGCTAAAGCTCAAGTCATAGTAGCAGTTTCTGAAAAAGTCGCGGATGATTTATTAGCTATCGGTGTACCGCCAACATCGATCAAAGTGATTTTAAATGGGGTTGATTTACAAGAGTTTTCCCCAGGAATTAGCGGTGCGCCTCGCCAAAAATGGCAACTACCCAAAGGCGTACCTTTAGCACTATTTGCGGGAGATATTAGACTAGCTCGTAAAAACTTAGATACAGTTTTACACGCCTTAGTACAAGTTCCTGAGTTGCATCTAGCAGTAGCAGGAAATACTCAAGGAAGCCCATATCTGCAATTAGTAGAATCACTGAGATTGGGTGAAAGAGTGCATTTTTTAGGACAGAGGTCTGATGTCCCAGAATTAATGAAGGCTGTGGATTTCTTAGTTTTCCCTTCCCGTTATGAACCCTTTGGCTTAGTAGTTATTGAAGCAATGGCTTCTGGTTTACCTGTAATTACAGCTAGTTCTACTGGTGCAGCCGATTTAGTCACAACCGAATCGGGAATAGTCTTAGAGGATGCAGATGATCCTGATGCGTTGACCAAAGCATTGCAGTTACTAAGTAGTGATTGTGCTGGAGGCGATCGCACATTGTGCCAAAAAATGGGTAAAGCCGCCCGTGTAGTCGCCGAACAACATAGTTGGACGAAGATGGCACAAACATATCTCGATTTATTTGAGGAATTAATCAATCATGAGAAATACAGTTCTCATCCCCACTTATCGCCGTCCATTGGATCTGTCACGCTGCCTGTTAGCACTACAAGCCCAAACTAAAGCAGTTGATCAATTAATTGTCGTGGTTCGGGATACTGATGCTGAAACTTGGGAATTTCTCGCCCAATTCCATCACCAAAACTTACCCCTGCAAATTGTCCAGGTGACACAACCGGGAGTAGTCGCCGCACTCAACGCCGGATTGACAGCCATAGTCGGAGATATTCTTTCCATTACTGATGACGATGCAGCACCCCACCCTGATTGGTTAGAAAAAATTAACGCTCACTTTCTCAGTGATAGCAACATTGGTGGTGTCGGTGGTCGGGATTGGGTACACTACAGCGACAAAATTGAAGACGGTAAAGAAGCCACAGTGGGTAAATTGCAGTGGTGGGGGCGTGTAATTGGTAACCATCATTTAGGAGTAGGCGCACCCCGTGAAGTTGATGTTCTTAAAGGTGTCAACATGAGTTTTCGTACCCAAGCCATTGGGCATTTAAAATTTGATCAACGAATGCGTGGTACGGGAGCGCAGGTACATTTTGAAATGGCATTTAGTTTAACTTTAAAACGGGCTGGTTGGAAGATGATTTATGATCCGCAGGTGGCGGTAGATCATTATCCAGCCCAACGGTTTGATGAAGACCAGCGCCACAACTTTAATGAAGTTGCCTTTCTGAATTTAGTGCATAATGAAACTTTAGTTTTACTAGAACATTTACCGCGATCGCGCCAGATCATATTTTTGCTATGGTCATTATTAGTAGGGACAAGAGAAAATTTAGGTTTAATCCAGTGGCTGCGACTTTTACCAACTCAAGGTGAAATTGCTGGCAAAAAATTACTTCTATCTTGGCGTGGACGTTGGCAAGCATATCAAGAATTAAAAAGTCCCAGTTCCTCATTAAGAATGGAAAATTTAACTTCTTAGATAGTTTTGGTTCTGAAATTTTAAATATTAAATTGGTAGATTCATTGTGATTTCCAAACAGATTCACTTTAATACTTTTTTAGAATCTCATTTTTTTCCCTCAGAGCGATCGCTGCAAGGTTGGCTAGCTATTCTGGGCTTCGTGCTGCTGACTGTAGTTTGCTACTTTGCCGGTGCAGCTAGTTTATTGCGCTTAGTATATCCCGCAACAGCTTTACTCGTAGCCATATTTTTATACTTACGCCATCCCATCCTCTATATCGGCTTTACTTGGTGGATATGGTTCCTCACCCCCTTAGCGACTCGCCTAATTGACTATCGCGTCGGCTGGGACCCTACCCGTCAGATGCTCATCGCCCCTTATTTAGTAGTATTTGTCACCCTAGCCAGTTTTTTAAGACACTCCCCCCGCGCTTCCAATCAGGGAGGTTTGCCGTTTATTTTGGCATTTATTGGCGTATTTTACGGTTGTTTAGTCGGTCTAATTTATAATGGACCCATACCTGTAGCAAGGGGATTTTTAGATTGGCTCAGTCCCATTATCTTTGCCTTTCACCTATTTATTAACTGGCGAGATTATCCCAGCTACCGCCAGAATATTCAACGTGTTTTTCTATGGGGCGTATTGATTTTAGGAACTTATGGTATTTACCAATTTGTCGTAGCACCTGAGTGGGATAGATACTGGTTAATAGAATCCCAAATGTTTACCAGTTCCGGAGATCCTGAACCTTTTGGAATGCGCGTCTGGAGTACCTTACACTCACCCGGACCCTTTGCCTATGTCATGCAAACAGGTCTATTATTACTATTTACCAGTTCCGGAACCTTAATTTTTCCAGCCTCAGCCGTTGGTTATCTCTCCTTTTTACTCACACAAGTACGTACTAGTTGGTTGGGTTGGTTACTAGGAGTAGTAATGATTTTTGGCTCGGTAAAAGCGCGGATTCAAATGCGCCTCATTACCATCATTTTAGTAATGATAATGTGTGTTGTCCCATTGACAAACATTGAGCCGATTTCTACTGTAGTTGCAGAACGCTTAGAAAGTTTTTCTAACTTAGAAGATGATACTAGCTTTAAAGATAGAGCCGGTAGCTACGACAGAAATTTAAGTTTAGCTCTTTCTAATGTTTTAGGAAATGGGTTAGGCAATATCTGGACAGTCAACGAAGAAACAGGTCAAATAGAAGTAATTGTTCTGGATAGCGGCATTTTAGATATGTTTTTCACCTTGGGTTGGTTAGGTGCTATCCCTTATCTGGGTGGGTTATTATTAATAATTGTCAGCGTTCTCAAATATACCGAAGCGAATTTTGATAGTTTTGTCAGCGCCTCCCGCGCTATTGGTTTAACTGCTTGTCTGCAATTAGTTGGTAATAGTGCCATGTTGAGTATCGCTGGGATGATTCTGTGGGGATTTTTAGCGATGGCTATGGCTGCCCACAAGTACTATCAGCATCAAAATACACATCTTTAGGACTCATCCCAAATTAAGACAAAACTGCATAGAATCAGATTTCCAGAATAATTAAACGCAGATGAAGACGGATGAATTTAAGACTTACGCAAGAACCCTCTAAAACCCTCTTCGCTTTGTGTCCTTCGTGTCCTTTGTGGTTCGTTTCCTCATAAAACCTCGCTGTATGCGGGAAACTCAGTCACATCATTGCTGAGAAAGAAGCGACACGAGCAATTTTATCGCCGTGGTCTTCTCTATTCCTCTGTGAACTCTGCGCCTCTGTGGTTCATTAACCCTCATCATCTCCTAACAGCGCGGAACATCCCAAACCGACACAGACCTTTCCCAAAAGCCAACCGCATTAATAGCAGAGTCGGAACCTCTCGCAGAGATTTAATTAAACCAGATATCCCAAAACGCACTAATCCCGCAGGTCGGGCTACTCCTTGCCAGATAGAATCTAACCAGGAAGGAAGAGTTTCGGGTGTCCAATCTGCCGTAGTCACTTCTCCCTGAACTAATTCCGTCTCCGCCAAAAGTTCCGCAAACCCTTCAATACTGGCAAAAGCGGGATGAGACCATTGGTCTAATAGTTGTTTCATCACAGGTTTTTCCCAAAAATTTAGGGGCTGTTGGCGGTCGTCCCGTTGATTCCAATCAGCCACCACGAGGATTCCCCCAGGCTTTAACACCCGCATCAATTCTTTAGCAAAAACAGCTTTATCGGGCATATGGGGACCCGCTTCAATCGACCAAACCACATCAAAACTGGCATCAGGGAAAGAAAGTGCCATCGCATCATCTACCTGAAACTGGGCATTAAGTCCGTCGGTGGTTAATTCTTGGGCGCGTTGCACTTGTTGAGGACTGATAGTAATACCTGTGACAGCAAATCCATAATCCTTAGCCAAAATGCGGCTGCTACCCCCAATTCCACAGCCAACGTCTAAAACAGTTGTGCCGGCGGGTAATTTATCTAAACCGCCCCAACGTACCATTTCATGTACAAAGTCAGATTTAGCAACCAGAAAATCTTTTCGTTGTGGTGGCGACCCATAATGACCCAAGTGGATGTGTTCGCCCCAGTAAAATTCCAAAATCCCATCTTCTGTCCATTCATCGTAGGAATTGGCGACGGAGTTAGATGATTGATAACGACGAGCGGTGATTAAATATAATAGGATTCCCAGGGTTAATAGTGCAGTGAGTAGTCCCAGGGCAGAAAACAACCAAGTCATGGAAATCAGTCCTTAACATTGCTTAAAAATTCTATCCTATTCTCCAGGTTGTTGATTCCTGTGTAGATAAGGGGATCTTAAACTTGGTAAAATTCAGGTTGCTGAAACAGAGAATAATAAAAAAATGGTAGCTACCCCGACAAATTTAAATATTGCGGCCTTGGAAGCAGAATATAGTCAAAAAACACCCAGGGAAATTATCAAGTTTGCCCTGGACACTTTTAACAATCTCTGCATTTCTTTTAGTGGTGCTGAGGATGTAGTTCTGATTGATCTTGCCTCTAAAATTACTAAAGACTTCCGTGTTTTTACGCTGGACACGGGACGCTTACACCCAGAAACATATCAGTTATTGGATCAGGTCAGAGAACATTATGGGATTAAATTAGAGGTTCAATTCCCTGATGCTGCGGAAGTTCAAGCTTTGGTAGAGGAAAAGGGCTTGTTTAGTTTTTATCAAGATGGTCACAAGGAATGCTGTGGAATTCGCAAAGTTAGACCTTTACGCCGCAAACTGAATACTCTGGATGCTTGGATTACCGGACAGCGCAAAGACCAAAGCCCTAGTACACGCAACCATATTCCTGTGATTGAAGTTGATGGTGCTTTTTCAACCCCAGACCATGAATTAATTAAATTCAACCCTTTGGCAAATTGGTCTTCTGCACAGGTGTGGGAATATATCCGGGCTTTAGATGTTCCTTACAATAAACTGCATGAACGGGGTTTTGTGAGTATTGGCTGTGAACCTTGTACTAGACCTGTGTTACCTAATCAGCATGAACGGGAAGGCCGTTGGTGGTGGGAAGAATCGACTATGAAGGAGTGCGGTTTACACGCGGGGAATTTAGAAAAATAGTTGAATGTATGCGATCGCTATCTATTATCAGAATACTCGATGATGGCGATCGCCCTACTGTGGATTTACTAAGTTTACAGGTCAATCATAAAACTATCTCGCAGATGAAAATCAGCCTCGGCTCCGGAATGAGTTAAAGCCCAGTAAGTAATATTATTGATTTTATCTTTAATTACGGTAGTAATTCCTACTACAATTTGTTGTTCTTCCCTGACGATTTTACCCAAATCCACATCTAAAACCAGGGTTAAACTATCGGATTGCTGCTGGACAGTAAACGGAAGAATATTAAAAGCGGTTTCTTCCTGCATTCCTTGACGGTAGCCATCAAGATGATACACATTCCAATGTCCGGCGGGGGAAAGGTTAAATTCCCAATAATCTGGTGCATCTTGAATACCCAAGAAGAACTCAAAACAAGTATTTTCCCAGAGTTGATACTTGCGTGTTGGTGTATCTGACAAGGGCGGAATCTCAACTTGTGTTAAATCTCCCACAAGCTGGTAACTGAGGCTAAGTTGATTTGCAGACCGGGTAATATTACCTGTAATCTGCAAATTAGGCAGAGATTCCTGAAAGGGTTTGAGGGTAAATGCCTGATTTTTCATGTCAAATCTGCGATAATTTGCTCAATTTTGGCTGCTTGAGATTCGATACTTGCAGTCAGATGAAACTGTACTAACGCCCTGGCTAAGTTGTGTTCTGGATACTTAATTTTAAAGTAGACATCCCCGGCTAAATAATCAGTCAAAAATCTTAGTCCTAATTCCCAGGTAATCAGACGAATGGCTGGGTAAATGTAGGTATATTCAGACTGGGTGAGAAACCCTTGGGCGACATCCAGATAACCCTGTAAAATTACCTGACAGATATCTGTATCAAAATAAACCGTTTGCCAATTTTCTGTTTCTTCTCCCACTGGATTACAAGCAGACCGCAAACAGTCGCCGATGTCGTAATGTACTAGTCCTGGCTTCACGGTGTCCAGGTCGATGATGCTGACTGCTTTTTGGGTTACAGTATCAAATAAAACGTTATTTATTTTGGGGTCGCCGTGCATTAGGCGTAGTGGTAATTTCCCTGTAGCTTTGGCATTTTCTAAGATATCTGCAATTGTCTTGCCGCCGTAGGCATCGCTAACAAATTCTAAGCAATAATTAAGCTCTGGGGATGACTGACGCTGAGATGTCGCTAAGACTTGCTGGTACTGTTGAAAATACTGGGGTGTAATATGAAATCCTGGTAACGTATCGACTAGTTTTGCTGGGGGTAAATCACTAATGAGATCATGGAACATCCCCAAGGCGTAGCCAATTTCGGCAGCGTGTGCATTATCTGGTAAGGTGTCGAATGATTGGGCATTTTCTACGAAGCTTATAGCCCGCCAATAGTCTCCATGTTCATCTAGCCAGAGGTTTTGACTATCTGGAGTTAATAATACACGGGGAATTTCCCAACGCCGATTTACTGGGGTGCGTTTTAGGCGTTCGGCAACATGATCTGTTAAAATCTGCATATTCTGCATTACCAGTGCTGGCTGGGGAAACACCTGGGTATTAATGCGTTGCAACACAAAATGATTTCTCTCTGGAGAATCCCGACTTACCAGAAAAGTGTCATTAATATTACCGTTTCCCAAGGATTGAATCCCTGTAACCTGACCTGGAGACGTAAATTGTTCGGCTACAGCAATTAAATTGATCTCTTTTTTCATCACTCTCCACATACACATAAAAGCAATAGGGGATATAGTATCCCATTATTCTCAGGTCAGGATAAATTGGCGTTGATGATTGAGAATATGAATTTGTTTCACGCAAAGGCGCAAAGGCGCAAAGGTATGAAGAACAAGAATGGTAATTTTGGCATTTCATACTTTGATTCAGCAACGCTAATAAATTAAACTTTACCAACATCCTTCAAAGCTAAAGCTTCAAACTGCTGCCAGCAGAGATACAATGCACGGGGGACATGAAAACAGCCCTTCCATTTACCACCTTTGAGATTTAACAAGACTTCCCCACGGCGATTGAGATAGCCGAACCATTCGCCATATACTGAATCAGGAAAATGTGACCAAGTGTAATGGTGCATTTTTTCATACCATTCCCAACAGTCATCACGCCCGGTCAAGCGATAGCCCATTGCTAATGCTACCAAAGACTCTAAATGCACCCACCACAACTTTTGATCCCATTCCAGTTGCTGGGGAGGATGACTATCTGCATCCATAAAGTAATATAACCCGCCGTACTCATTATCCCAGGCAAAATTGAGGAT
The DNA here is from genome assembly GCF_034931085.1 of Nodularia harveyana UHCC-0300. Lineage (NCBI taxonomy): Bacteria > Bacillati > Cyanobacteriota > Cyanophyceae > Nostocales > Nodulariaceae > Nodularia > Nodularia harveyana. The sequence continues at coordinate 25,197 of NZ_JAYGHG010000004.1, forward strand.
ATTTAGCACCACATCAACGGCTTGATTAATAGTCTGAGTATCGTTGGTTCGCTGGGCGATATCCATAATAAACCACATGGCTTCGATACCGTGACCAGGATTAATTAACCGCCCTTCCAAGCAATCAATGTGGTCACCATTAGGGGCGACATTTTCATACATCAGCCCCTGTTCCTGGTGGAGAAAATCGGTCATTACTTCCTGAACAGTGCTAGCTAGGACATTTTCCAGGATTTCACTGGGTAACAGCCATGCCATTTCTAGGGTGAGGTTAGCTAAAATCATCGGTACAGCCAAGGATTTCAGGGGGCGTGTACCGGGATAAGTCTTGTTATATTTACCTTTAGGGTTATCTTTGCGGCGCAAGACATTATTATAAGCTGCCATTGCCACATCCTTCGCCCAATCTTGCCCAGAAGCTAAGGCATATTGACTAAATGACATGGCGGCAAAACAATCAGAAAATATATTATAGGGTTCCACCAGTGGTTCACCTGCACCAGTGAGGGCAAAGTACCAATTCCCTTGTGTATCTCTGCCATGTTGGGCGAGAAAATCAGCCCCATTTTGAGCGATTTTTAACCAGTTTTCCCGCTTTTCCAGTTGGTTGTATAGCATGGAAAAAGTCCACACTTGGCGATTTTGTAACCAGATAAATTTGTCTGTGTCATAAACCTGACCCTCACGGTCAAGACAGGTGAAATAGCCGCCATGTTGCCAGTCGAGGGAGTTTTTTTCCCAAAATGGCAGTACGTCATTGAGAAGGGCGTTTTTATAAAGGTCAGCTAGTGTTTTAAAGTCGTACCCCATAGATTTTTTGTCATTTTCTGCCACAACCAATAATTTAACTATATTATTAATGATGGCGATCGCCTGATAGCTATGTTAAATCTTGTTCTCAGGCAGAAATGAGCTGTCTATGAAAACTTGACTTTATATAAATCAAATAATTCTCCTGACTGTCTCGCCACGATTTTTCCACCAGTGGCTTTAATCATTTTTTCCCACTCAGCTAGAGGTTCTAGGAATACTTCAGCGCCGAGATATGTTTCTAAAACTGCCCAATCTTCTGCTAAAGGCTGTTGCGGATTAAGGATGTCAAAGACAAAATATCCTTCTGGTTTTAAGACGCGCTTGACTTCAACTAAGACAGCACTCCAGTATTTTAGGGGAAAATAGCAACTAAATCCTGTGGCGATCGCCAGATCAAATTGGTCTGCGGAGTAGTTTAATTGATGGGCTGGCCCCAATTCCACACCTTTGAACAGCTTAGAATTTAGTTGCGGTCCACGAGAATTGAGAGTATCCCGCGCCACGGTGCTAATTTCCTGTCCATAAAAATATGCTAACCAATCCCGCCAAGGATAGATTAACAAGCTGACACCACAGCCAATATCCAAACAGTGCTGGTTTTTTTTCGGTTGAGCAATTTCCCAAAAAGGAGAAACAATTCTCCCCGACAACAGACCAGACACCCATTCTTGATAAATGGGCATTTCCTGTAATTCTGCGGGTAATTCCAAATCTTGCTGTTGGTACTGTCGGTTAAAGCGATACCCCACCTGCGCCACTATCTCCTGCCAGTTTTCTGATTTATAGGGACTTTGGGAGGGGAAAAGCTCAATTGGGTCTGGTGAATTACGCTTTTTAGACATTCTATCTCTGCGGTTCCTAGATTATGTTTCGGTTAACTCCTAGTGTAGCTATCATTCTCAAACCCCTACCCAAATATTTATAGCAATCACACTGATCTTAATTGTTTGTGGCTAAACTAGGTGAATAACAATGGTATTACTCCGAAAAATATGGATCAATCTATGAGAGATGTTCCCCGGAATATGAGAAAAACGGGGATGCTTCTTTTCCGTGACGCATTTATGGAAGCGGTTCACAATGATAAGCTTATGTGTGTAGTACATACGGCTCATGCAGCAGAAATACTTTTAAAAGCTAGAATTGCTCAAGAACATCCACTATTGATTTTCTCCCAATTGCCCACTTTAGACGAAAAGTCTAACGATACTCTTGGGCTAATTGAACTACTTGAAAAAGGACGCACTTTAAGCTACTCAGAGTTACCTAGTAGACTTTGGGCAACGACTGGAATTAAAATTGAGCGACTTAAACAGTATCAAGAATTTGGTAAATTAAGGAATCAAATTATTCACCTTTCAACAACGAACACAGAAAAGGCACCAGATGATCTAACTTTGCTCTATTCGCTTCAACTATTAGATCCTTTGGTAGAGAGCTTTTGGGGTCGCTCGGTTTTTGACTTTATAAAAAATGATTATTTCTACCCATACTACTCTGATTTAACTCTTGGATTTCTTGAAGAAAGAATAAAGAAGATCCATCCAATAGATGAAAGATTGAGGCGATTGTTGGGAGAAAATAGTAGGGAGAATTTAGAAAAAATAGAAATACTATCGCAAATAAATAACCTGGATGAATCTCAGTCAAATGAAGTTTTGACTCCTACAGCAGAAGAATATTTAAAATATCAACAAGAAAACCCTCCAGAAAGTGATGAATCCGCTTCTGAAATAGAACTTATAGAACACTGGGATAACTTCCTAAACTCTTTTTAGAACAAGTAAGAGTAGTGTACGGCAGATGTCACTAGTAGTAAAATATACAACAAGTATTTCTGCTATTAATATAGTTATGGTATATTTTAACAAGTAAGATACTTATACTGTACTAACTTTTAAAAAGTATTTAATCATGGAAGAATTTAGCTTAAATGCAAGACAAACACTAATAATGTTTATTTTTCAATACCATCTAGTTTTAGCAGATATCATAATTGAGAAAGATTTACATAAGAAATACCAGAAAAATAGATGGTTGTCTTGCTGGCAAGAGTCAATAGAACTTTTCTTGAAAGAGAACTTTCCTAATGATACGCTAAAAATAACTAATGATTTTGATTCACTTAAAATGCAAGCAAAAGAACATATAAATGAATCAGGAAGCAAGTTGACTTCATATAATATTTTACTAGAACTTACTCTGTTTAAAGCATATTATTTACTTGGGCATGATGATGATGAAAAATTTAAATATTTAGGATTTAATGAAGATGAATTAATAAGAAAGTTAAAGTCTTTTGCCAGAATACTAGATAAAGATTCTGAAATTATTAGGCGTTTGAAGTCTAATTATAAGGAAGCAATTAAAGGAATTAAAGATGAAAATGGTTTTAATCCTTGGATTTTGGTAGGCGCAGTTGTATTGGCAGTGACATCAGCATTTTTTACTCCCGCAATAGCATATCTACTAGCACCCATACTAGCACCCGGTTTATCTGGTGCAGCAGCAGTATCAGCCGTTTTAGCAGCTCTTGGAGGAGGTGCTATTGCAGTAGGTGGTTTTGGTATGGCTGGAGGTTTTACAGTACTTGTTGCTGGTGGTGCAATTCTTGGCGCTGGTGCTAGTGCTAGTGCTAGTGCTGGTATTAGCGCTTTATTTGCTCAAGCCCCAGATTCTGCTCTCGTACAAGCAGCTAAACTGGAAGTAATTTTTCGAGAAATTGTCTTTATTGAAAAAGAACTTCCTTTAGCTAGGGAAGTCATTAAACTCCAAAGACAATTTATTCACTCACTTGAAGATAAACTAGATGATTTACTTATTGACAAGGAGAAAAATAAGGAAGAAATCAAAAATTTGGAAAAATCAATTAAATATTTAAAGAAAGCTTTAAAAAGAAACCAAGATTTACTATAAAATTGCTTAAATAGTTTAGACGGAAAGTTAAGAAATAATTTTTGTTTATAACTAAAGATTGAGATAAAGTAAAATTACTCAAGTTTGTTTTTGTGTAGTTTAATAGATAATAGTGGGTTACGCTGTCGCTAACCCACCCTACGATTTTGGAGGAAATTCTTAATCCCGATTAACCCAAATCAAAAAGTAAAAACTCTGTGCTAATGTCGGTACTAATTTGCAGTTTTTCTTCCCCACTAATTTGCACCCCATCACCGGCTCTGAGTTCCTCACCATTCAAATTTGCGACACCTTCAGCAATTTGTAACCAAGCATAACGCTCAGGTTTAACGTGATAATTCACAACATCACCAGCCTCTAAAATAGACGCATATAAATCTACATCTTGGTGAATTGTCACTGCACCATCACGCCCATCTTTAGCCGCAATTAAGCGTAGTTGACCGCGCTTTTGTTCTACAGTAAATGATTTTTGTTCATACCTGGGTGCTATTCCTTGCTTATTGGGTAAAATCCAAATTTGCAATAAGTGCAGTGGCTCGGTTTGTGAGGGGTTAAATTCACTGTGAGAAATTCCAGTTCCCGCACTCATAATCTGTGCATCACCAGGGCGAATTATGGAACCAGTACCCAAGCTGTCTTTATGCTCCACTGCTCCTGATAATACATAGGTGAGGATTTCCATATCGCGGTGACTGTGGGTAGGAAATCCACCACCAGGGGCGATGCGGTCATCATTAATTACTCGCAGGGTACGAAATCCCATGCGATCGCGGTCGTAAAAATTGCCAAAGGAAAATGTATGATAACTATCAAGCCAGCCAAACTCAGCGTGACCACGAGCGTTTCTATCGTGAATTAGGTAGTTAATTGTGTTTTGAGACATAAGATTATTTCCTTATTATTACTTGTGAAATCAGGCAATCTACTTTTTTATTAGTTGGTTGCAGAAATCAATTATTTGACTTAACTTAGTTCAATATAAAATATATTCCTACTAATGAAAAGTACGCACTAAAAAGTAATGTAGTTACCAAAAAGTTACTACGCAGTTATCCAGAATAGCCAAAAACCCCAGTCTGTAGCAAAACTGGAGTTTGGAAGCTTATGTCTTTTTAGCAATCAAGACAATTGAGAAATTTCAGCCTTGATTTGAGGAAGAATACTTAGCGAAGTACGGCTGTTTTTTGAGTATTACTAGCTGTACCATTTTCACCCTTGACTTCTGCTACTTGTAAATGAGCATCTAAGAACCAGAGTCGTTTGTCAATGGTGCGGGAAATTTCGGTGTAGAGGTCGGCGGTGTCAGCATCGCCTAAGTTATCCGTTTGAGCGATCGCATCTCTGATATGTTTACCATAGGCTGCAAAACGATCTGCTAAAGCGGCAACATGATCTTTACCCTCTAAAATATCAAAGGGATATTCTGGCAATATGGAATTACTAGCCGCAGCCCTTGCAGTTCCTAATGCGTAACCACCCAAAGCTGTCACCCGTTCGGCGACCATATCAACGTATTCTTCTAATTCCCCCGCCAGTTCATCAAACAATTCATGCAACTGAAAGAAGTCTTTTCCCTTCACGTTCCAGTGTGCTTGCTTGGCTTGGGTTTTTAAATCCGCAGTAGCAGCTAAGGTTTGATTGAGAATTACCACAATTTGCTTTCTCTTTTCCGCAGGAATATCAATGCGGGTAGGATAAAGGCGTGATGTAAGTGTGTTGTTATTAGTCAAAATTCTACGTTTATTTCAGCGACACAAATAGTCTACAAATATTAGCTAAGTTTTTGTAACTCTCTCTGGGTAGATGGCATTTATGTCTCCATGAATTATTGTCTTTATATATAATCTTTAGATTAGCTAAATATTCTCAATTAGAATGGTCAAATATAATCGCTGTTGATAGCTGTCAAGTCCCTACTCAGAAAAGCTTACGCCAATTATTTAATCATACAAAAATCAGCGCCACAAGCCAGTTAAATTTGACTCTCTTCCTCCGGGTATTGTAAATTTTAAACTATACCCATAGAAATATTATTTTCATGAATTACTATGTTATTTACGACGGAAACTGCAATCTCTGCGTCACCTTAGTGCAGTTGCTAGAGAAATTAGACCAAGGAAAATTGTTTCGCTACGCCCCCATGCAAGATCAGGAAACATTGTCACAGTGGGGAGTCACACCCCAAGCTTGCGAACAGGGAATGATTTTAATTGATGCTAATACACCCCAACAACGTTGGCAAGGTAGTGATGCGGCTGAGGAAATTGGGCGATTATTACCGATGGGAAATATATTCGTGGAAGCTTATCGGGCGTTACCTGGGATGAAATGGGTAGGCGATCGCTTTTATGAACAAATCCGCGACAACCGCTATACTCTTTTTGGCAAGCGTACAAGTACCTATCAATCAGCTTATTGTGTCGATGGTAGCTGTAAACCAGAGCATTACCAATAATTACGGCTTTTGGGATTACCCAGAAATAAATTCTCTAACTTCGACTTTCTCCTGATATTAAGTTATTTCGGGTTTTCTGATTTGCAATTTTCTTTGTCCTACCCCAAAACTTAAAGTAATTCAGGACTTACGCAACAATTGCCAAAAATCTTGATTTATCGAACCGCCAAGCCGCCAAGAACGCCAAGAAAACGTAGATTATGCGTAAGTCCTATAATTTATGAAAATAAAATTTTCCCTAATAATTGGTTTAATAATTGGTACTACGTTGGCACTATACACAAAGACTGTTATGGCTCGTTTCGTAACTCCTAAAAGCTTTAGCGATTGGTGTCAGCAAAAATCAACTTTATCTCCAGAAACAAGACATACAGTTGAGAGCCTGTTAGAACAGGCTAATACTCAAAATTGCCAACAGGCTAACGAAAAGCTTACCAAGCTGACTTCTCTCAGGCTCAACTCCAATGAAATCAGAGATATCCAGCCATTATCGGCGCTGACTAATTTGACTGATCTCACGCTCGGCTCCAATGAAATCAGAGATATCCAGCCATTATCGGCACTAACTAATTTGACTGTTCTCAATCTCGGCTCCAATGAAATCAGAGATATCCAGCCATTATCGGCGCTGATTAATTTGACTAATCTCAGCCTTACCTCCAATAAAATTAGTGAAATTCAGCCATTATCGGCGCTGACTAATTTGACTGATCTTAGCCTCGAATTCAATGAAATCAGAGATATCCAGCCATTATCAGCCCTGACTAATTTGACTTCTCTCAGCCTCGATTCCAATGAAATCAGAGATATCCAGCCATTATCAGCCCTGACTAATTTGACTGTTCTCAGCCTTACCTCCAATAAAATTAGTGAAATCCAACCATTATCAGCCCTGACTAATTTGATTGTTCTCAAGCTTGAGTCCAATGAAATCAGTGAAATCCAACCATTATCGGCGCTGACTAATTTGATTTATCTCTGGCTCAACTCCAATAAAATTAGTGAAATCCAGCCATTATCGACGCTGACTAATTTGACTGTTCTCTTCCTCGACTCCAATGAAATCAGTGAAATCCAGCCATTATCAGCGCTGACTAATTTGAAGGTTCTGGATATTAAAAATAACCCGATCGCAAACCAAACCTGTCCTGTTAAACCGGAGTCGATTTGTGAATTTAATTAACGTTTTTCTCAACCCTTGAGGTGTTTGAGCAACCCAGATTAAATACTTTCTTGATTAAATACATCTAAAATGTGGCGACAAATTTCCTTGAGTTTTTCCCCAACTTGGGGCGCAGGTTCACACATTCCCAAAAAACTCCAGTTTTCCACAGTAGACAATCGCCAAGCCTCACCGCGATGGTCAAATCCAGCCACTTCTAAACCAATAGCACGCCGTGACTGATTTATGGGGTCTTGGTAAAAGCGGATTTGAATTAAAATACTGCGACTACGCCAAGATTTACTGATTCCCGGAAAGTGAAAACCGATATCTATAGAATCTGGATCTAGTAAATCCCTGGTTTCTGGGTCATCCTTCCAGGGTTTGAGATCCGATTTAGCATCAGGAAACTCGAATTTAAACAAATTCACTACCGTAGCAATCTTGCTGGCGAGTTCAAGGTTTGTAGCTTGTTCAGATGCATTCACGAAAAAACACTCCTACATTTTGCCCATCTAGAGGGAATTTGACGACAAAAAACCGCCAGAAAGCTGATTATATTGGTGTTTTAGCTTATCAACACCGTTGAAGTTTCGCAAATATAAAATTATGCTTTCCTCACAATTTAGCTGTTTTGAGAATTAAAAGACTTATCTTGAGTAATTATACTGAATTTTATCCGCAACACCCACAGTCACTAGTTTTTTTACCGAAAATATTCCCTCTATAACTAGGATTTTCACAAAAATCCGTTGTTAAGTAGAACGATAGATCACCGCAGCGATCTAAAATTACACTGTAAATCCCCATACACAAAACAGATTAAGTTGATTTTATGATGCGTCACCGCTCGATTTTTTCTCTGCTTTTAGTATTATTGGCAACATTCCTCATCAGTTGTGGTAGCCCTAGCGTCACAGTTGCACCTCCCACTTACACAGCCACTCAACTGGAGAGAATTGGGGAATACGTTCCGAAAATCCAGACTGTGCGCGATCGCGCTGGAGAACTGAAAACCCTAATCAACAAAAAGGATTGGATTGATGTCAATAATTTTATACATGGTCCTATGACCGAAGCTAGGTCAAGCATGACTTATATCATTCCCAACCTCTTACCCAATGACCAAAAGACAGCACGTCAAATTAACAGAGATTTATTAAACGACTTGGTGAAAATTGATCAAGCTGCGGTAGACAGTAATACTCAATCGGCTTTGAGTAACTACCAAGCAGCGATCCAAGACATTGATAAATTCTTCCAACTGCTTCCTGATACAAATGGAGAAGCATAAGCAATTTAAGTAACTAGTTTCGATGGGTAGGGGGAAAGTTTTTATATCTCTACCCTTTATTTATACTCTGATTATTTTTAGCATCTTGTCCGTAATGCCTCATCTATGAATTGATTCATTAATTAGCAATCAATTTAGACTTATGTCTGATAGAGGAAAATATGAAATTAAGTTTCCTAAAACCAAAACAAAATTTTTGGCTGAGTATATTTTCTGCATCTATAGTCCTTTCTCCCTTATCTAGTTTCGCCTTGACAGTGGAAGAAGTACCGAATCCTCGACAAGTATCGGGGAGTTGGGTAACTGATATGGCAGATGTCCTCAACGATGAAACAGAAGCCCAAATGAATCAGATGATTGCTGATTTAGAGGCGAAAAATGGGACAGAAATTTCTGTAGTCACAGTACCACAAACAGCACCGGCCGCTTCACCAAAAGAATTTACGACGGAATTATTCAATTATTGGGGGATTGGTAAAGAAGGAGAAGATAATGGCGTATTATTCTTAATCTCAGTAGGCGATCGCCGCGTCGAAATAGAAACAGGTTACGGGATTGAAGCCATTCTACCTGATGCCAAAGTCGGCAACATTATCAGTACTCAAATTACCCCGGAATTTAAAAAAGGTGATTTTGCAGGTGGGACGCTAGCGGGAACTAAGGCGCTGGTATTGGTTTTAGGATCAGATCCTACTCAAGCTGCTACTCTACCCACAACTCCTGCTCAAGCTGCTACTCTACCCACAACAGAAGTGACGACGGCTAATAACTCCAGATGGGGACTAATGGCTGGATTAGTAGGGGGTGGGGTATTAGCAATAGGAAGTGTTGTTTTTCTCGTCAACCGCCCTGTGAAAAGCCTAATTAAACCAGAAGGGCGTACACGTAAAAAACAAGGCAATTACAGTTTTTTGTGTGCTGATTGTCAACAGCCGATGGAAAAAGTAAACGCAACCGTAATTGAGCCACATCTAAATAAACAGGAAAAAGTAGCACAAAATATAGGTAGCGTCAATTTTGAGGGCTGGAAATGTATTCATTGTAGCCAGCAAACAGGTCAGGGATTTCATCTGGTTGCTCAGGAAAGTAAATCACGTCAATTTAAAAAATGCCCACATTGTCAAGAATTGACTGTTATTCGCACTGAGAAAACTATTAAACAACCTACGCAATATCGTTCGGGAAAACGACTGATTGTTGATCACTGCTATTGTTGTAATTATCACAACGAAATGGAAGAAAAAATTCCCCGTTTACCTCCTCCACCTCCCCCACCTCCTCTGGGTAGTAGTGGCAGTGGCGGTAGTAGTGGTGGCGGTAGTAGTGGTGGCGGTAGTTACGGTGGCGGTTATAGTGGAGGTGGAGATTTTGGTGGCGGTAGTAGTGGTGGCGGTGGTGCTGGTGGTAGTTGGTAAATATGATGAACAATCAAGAAGGAAGAATTCCCGAAGAAATTGCGCCGGAGGTGCTGGAGTTAGCTTCGCGCTATTATGCGAATCACAGCCAAGGTTATTCCTCTGCTGAGTTAGTAGCCGCAGGAGAAGAAGTTGATATTCCTGTGGAATTTATTCAGCAAGCAATTCAAGATGTTAAAAAACGAGAACAAGAAAAACAAGCAGCACAAAAAAAGTCAGCCAAATTTCGTCAAAAAGTTTTGATGACTGGCGCAGGTATGGTAGCAGTATTTGCTGTTTGGACTGGCTGGACTTACAACTCAATTCAAAACAGTAAACATAAAGTGGATGCAGCCTGGGCGCAAGTAGAAAATCAACTCCAGCGCCGCGCTAATTTAATTCCCAATCTGGTCAATGTCACACAAGGTAATGCTCAACGAGAAAAAGAGTTGGTTGATTTATTAGAGCGATCGCGTCAAGCTTACTTACAAGCAGAAACTCCTGAAAAAAAAGCTGATGCTATTGCCCAAATTAATCAAGCAATTGGGAGTTTTACGAAAAATGCGGCTGCTAATACCCAATTGCAATCTAGCCAATTATTTACTAATCTCCAGTATGAAATAACCGGGACTGAAAATCGTCTCGCTGTGGAACGGATGCGTTATAACCAAGCCGTACAAGCTCATAATCAAAAAATTCAGAGTTTTCCTAACTCTTTGGTAGCTAATATTTTTGGGTTGAAACAGCAGGAATTTTTCCCGGCTAATAACACTGATCTGCCCTAAATTCCACCACGATAGTTAAGTAAGAAACCACAGATAGAGATCGATAAAATATCTGTGTGCATTTGTGGTTTATTCTCAATTCTCCCAAAAACAATGAGTCATGTAGTCATCATCGGTTGTGGTATCGTGGGGGCTACCATAGCCTATGAACTTAGTTTAGTTAAAAACCTCAAAATCACAGTCATCGACCGTCAACCACCCGCCCAAGCTTCCACAGGGGCTGCTCTGGGGGTTTTAATGGGGGTGATTAGTCAGAAAATCAAAGGTCAAGCATGGCGGAGGCGAGAAACTAGCCTTCAACGTTATGAAACCTTAATTCCGGAGTTAGAAGCCATCACAGGGCGCAAAATCCCTTTTAACCGCCAAGGTATTGTGAGTCTGTTGGGGGAGGAAGATAACTTAGCCCGATGGGAAAATCTGGCCGCAGTCCGCCAGTCTCAGGGCTGGAAGTTGGAACTTTGGGATACAGCCAAACTCAAAAATTATTGTCCGCAAATTGCGATCGCCAATATTACTAGGGCGGTTTATTCTCCTCAAGACCGTCAACTGAATCCCACTACTTTGACTTTAGCTTTAGCTGAGGCGGCGCAACACAATGGAGTCGCTGGCAAATTTGGTGTGAATGTTTTGGGGATTTCACCAACTAACAACTCTATTACAGTGGAAACTACAGAGGGCAAAATTGCGGCTGATTGGGTGGTGATATCTGCGGGACTTGGTTCTACACCTCTGACAGCCCAGTTAAACCAAGTGGTTGAGATTCGTCCGGTGTTGGGACAAGCTTTACAAGTACGTTTGGAACAACCATTAGGTAATCTTGATTTTCAGCCAGTGGTTACAGGTAATGATGTACATATTGTCCCTGTTGGGGGTGGTAATTATTGGGTGGGTGCAACGGTGGAGTTTTCTAGTAATGGCGATGAGATTCCACCTAGTGAGGAATTATTCCAGAAAGTTTGGCATCAGGCGATCGCATTTTGTCCAGATTTAGCCCCAGCCGAAATAATCCGCACTTGGTCAGGTTTACGCCCCCGTCCCGAAGGTCGTCCCGCACCAGTTATTGAAAAACTCTCAGGATTTACCAATGTTCTCCTCGCTACTGCACATTACCGCAATGGTGTTTTACTCGCACCAGCCACAGCTGCCGCAATTCGTGAGATGATATCCTAACGATTATAAAAAATAGCTTTTAGTCTTTTGGCGTTTTATTAGGAAAATATCTTGTCTTTAACAGAACATAAAATCACAGTTGATTCTCTACAATGGTTCTATCGTGAGTGTGAACCCATTGGCAGAACAGATTTATTACCTGTATTATTACTACACGGTTTAGTATCACAAAGTTACAGTTGGCGTAATATTATGCCCGCTTTAGGAAGTCAGGGAAATAGAGCGATCGCACCGGATTGGATTGGTTATGGTTTCTCCGCCCAACCCGAAAAATGGGACTTTGCTTACACACCAGATAAATTTATTACGTCCTTAGAAGGATTTGTTCAAGCCTTAAAACTAGAACGGTTTTCTTTAGTTGTCCAAGGCTTTTTAGGTTCTGTCGGCTTACAATATGCCTTGCGTCATCCAGAACAAGTTGCGAATATCGCTATTTTAAATACCCCCATTTCCTCTACAGTCAAATTGCCTTGGAAAATTAAACAACTAGGCCTACCATTGGCTGGTGAAATGATGACCCAAGACCCACTTTTAGTTGATCGGACTCTGGAAGGTGGGAGTCGTTACCGCATCGAAGATAAAGACTTAGATATCTATCGTAAACCATTTTTAAAGGCTTCCACAGCCGGGCGGAGTCTCCTCGCCACTGTTCGCAATTTGCAACTAGACCAAGCCATGTCAGAAATAGAATCTGGCTTTCAAAAATGGCAACAACCTATTCTGATTCAGTGGGGAATGATCGACCCTTGGTTAAGTGTAGATGTAGCCCAAAAGTTTGCTGATTCTGTACCAGATGCCGAATTAATAAAACTTAATAATGTCGGGCATTATCCCCAAGAACACTACCACAAGACGATTTTACAAGACCTCTTACCTTTTGTGCGGCGGACAAATACTTAGTGATTGGCTAATACATCTAGAAAAAATAGATATTATATACAAGCAATCATACAGCACATTTGATTGGCAGTATACAAAGGCTGGTAATGCTGCCAAATCCCCAGAATTGATCATATTAAAATATGTACTTCATTGACTTTTAAATTGCTATAAATAAAACAAGGAAATAATAATATATTTGTTTTTATTTCTTTAAGTTAAAGTATAGTTAAGCTTAGTAAATAATGCTATAGTGGCAGACTTATAATATTATCTAAGACTGCATTTTTCGAGTTTTTATTACCACTAAAAAGGCATCAAAATCACATTGAGGGAGATTTGAATTCATGGCTTATTCCTGGTTTAAAGCATTTCATCTTATAGGGATTGTAGTTTGGTTTGCCGGTCTATTTTACTTGGTACGTTTATTCATCTATCATGTGGAAGCAAATCAAGAGCCAGAACCAGCCAAAACCATACTGAAAAATCAGTATCAGATTATGGAAAAGCGGCTCTACAATATCATTACCACGCCAGGAATGTTGGTGACGGTAGCAATGGCAATCGGTTTATTAAGCACGGAACCGGAAGTTTTAAAACAAGGTTGGTTGCATATTAAACTATTATTCGTTGCGATTTTACTCGGTTATCATCATTACTGTGGTCGTCTGATGAAGCAGTTAGCAGCAGATGAATGTCGCTGGAGTGGTCAGCAGTTACGGGCTTTAAATGAAGCGCCTACAGTCATGTTGCTGGTAATTGTGTTATTGGCTGTGTTCAAGAATAATCTCCCCACAGATATTACAGTTTGGGGAGTTTTCGGCTTGATAATTTTAATGGCGGTGACGATTCAGCTTTATGCGAAAAAACGCCGTCTGGATAAAGAAAAGCTGACAGCAGAAATACCACAAGTCCCTCAAGAACAAAGTTAGATTTACAATTGCGTGACACGGACATGGAGGGACGATAAGAACACTTGTGGCGTGTTCCAGCGAAGTGTCAAGGAATCCTCGCTTCTTTAGGACGAGGAGGTATGTCAATTACTCCACACACTCCCCTATGCCTTGCAACACGATGGCGCGAACGGGTGAGTGTGGTTTTATCAGCGACTCTTTTATGAAGATATTGACTGATTATCTACAGATAAGACTAAACCTTCACTGGCTAGTAAGGCGTTAGGAAAGACAGATTGAATTTCTAGTTGTGCTTTGTCGAGAAAATCATCGCTATCGTCAGGGTGGTGTTGAGAAATAACTAACTGTTTCACCCCTGCAATGTTTGCCAACTCTACAGCAGTTTTCCAATGGACATCAGTGGACTCATAGTTATAAGCTGTGGGAGGATTGTAGGTAGCATTGGCAATGAGTAAATCAGCATCTTGAACAATCCGTAAAATGCGATCGCGTTCTATCTGCTGAAGATTGTTGTGTAAATCTGTAACGTAGGCAACAGTATATTCTTCATTAGTGACGCGATAGCCAACTGATTTTTGACTTTGATGTATTAATGCTGTGGTAATAGTGACATCATCTAAGTTAATCTCACAGCCTGGATTCAGGTGGTAGAATCGCAACTCAGATTGCATTGCCTGGATAGGATAGGGAAATAGAGGCTGGAGCATCTGATCACCCAGACATTGTTTAATAGAAGCGCCATTTGAGGCCGCTATACCATAAATATGGAAACAATTTTCCTTGACAAATGCTGGCGCAAAAAAAGGGAATCCTTGAATGTGATTTGATTGAGAGTTCGTAAAAAATAAATGCGCTTCTACTGGTTTCTCTAGTTTCTGCCAAGTTTTTCCCAGCTTCCGTAAACCTGTACCACCATCAAAAATTAGATGTTTACCGGCTACATATATTTCTATACAAGCAGTATTCCCTCCATAGCGCTTGGTGCGGCTAGATGGAGTGGGAATTAAACCTCTGACACCCCAAAACTTCACCAGAAACTGACCAACAGGACTACTGTGGTGAATCATTGGCTCTTCTGTTAAGTAACTTTGGCAACCCGATAACTGAAAATTTGACATTTTTCCTGCCAGTTAAACCTTGCTGAGGAGATCATCGTAGTGCCGCACTTCTAAAAGTTGGTTTTTTTCATCCACAATGACTACTGTCGGAGAGTAATTTTTTAACTCTTCTGGAGTGAACTGCCCATAAGCCATTATAATCACGCGATCGCCTGGAATGCCTAGACGTGCCGCCGCCCCATTTAGTTCAATTATTCCGGAATTAGCCGGAGCCGGTATTGTATAAGTAATAAAACGCTCACCGTTGGCATTATTCACTACTTGCACTTGTTCATAAGGTAAAATTCCCGCTTTTTCTAATAAAACTTTATCGATGCTAATACTACCCACGTAGTTAATATTCGCTCCGGTGAGAGTACAGTTATGAATTTTTGCTAAAAGGATAGTGCGCTGCATTTTTTTCAGATTTTGAAGCAATTTTGGCAAATTCTAACCGACTACTGTCTCTTTACAGGTGATGGACAGTTAAGAGTTAGAAGTTAAGAGTTAAAAATACAACTCATAACTCACAACTTATAACTCATAACTTTGAGATTATGCCTTAGCAGCCCTGATGAATTTTTCGACTAAAGCTGAAACCTTGTCAACATCTTGCCAACCAAGAATTTCTGTCACCTTTTTTTCCAAATTTTTATAACTGCGGAAAAATTCAGCGATTTCATCTAAGCGATGTGGTGCTATATCTTTCAGTGATTTTACTCCAGCGTAACGCGGGTCTTTGTCAGGAACACAAAGAATTTTTTCATCGCGATCGCCGCCATCAATCATTTCTAACATCCCAATGGGTCGTGCAGGTATCACACAGCCAGGGAAGGTTGGTTCATCCATAATCACCATCCCATCCAAAGGATCGCCATCATCAGCTAGAGTATTCGGTACAAAGCCGTAGTCATAAGGATATCTTACGGAAGAATAAAGCACTCTATCTAAAGCGAAGGCTTCCAAGTCCTTGTCAAACTCGTATTTATTTTTACTCCCACCAGGGATTTCAATTAAAACATTGAGTAGACCGGGTTTTGGCTGGGCTGGAATACGGGATAAGTCCACAAAAAAACTCCTCTGATAACGATAAATTTAAGTAGCACTGAGTTTGGCTCCTTCTTTGACACTTCCCGCAATAAATCGCCGGGGATTCTGGGGCTAATCATCGCCCTTTGCGAATTTCTCCCTCATGCAGAATTTTCACGATTGCGTAAGAGTTTCAACTGAGCTTATATATTTTATCGTTTCACGACCGCATAAATTCGGTGATTCGCTGAGATACGCCACATAAATCATGTTTGTAAAATTCTCTAGCCCAGATGAACTTCTTACCCAAATATGGATGTAATTATTCAACATCGCAAGTATACATCTAGCCAAAACAGCAAAAAGCGTTGTGAGAACTCCCCGCAACGCTTTCGATAATTCAGATATCTATATCTGGTAAGACAGTAAAAAACTTGCCATACATATATCGGAATCAGTCAGAAGACAATACAGATCCAGATTATGCACAGTTAAATATACATCCAAAATATTAGCTCACAAGCTGCTTTCTCCTTTTTCGAGTTAACTTGCTGTGAAATAATGCTTGCAACTGTTGTTTAATTTCCACTTCTTGGCAGTGTGTAGGTTTGCGTTTGCTGGTTATTTGAAACATCAGTCGAGTAGTGGGCAATGACAAACACAGGTAGTGTTAGAGTCACTAGAGCGATCGCAGTTCCCACAATGTCTGCCAAACGATGGGAATATGTATCGGTAGGGCTGGCAGACTGGCTATTTGCATCCATACAAATTTGAAATTCGTCACTTTTTTGGGAGGTTTACTCTCTGTAAAGAGAGTCTTGATGTTATTCTAACTATTTTTTCTCTGTCAACTATGTAGCAGTCAAAAAGTTCACCCCTTTTGACCATTGTCATAATTGCAGCTTTTTAACTGCACTTTTTGATACAAAGTTACAGAAAAACGTTGACACCTTGACCTAGTGATTAATAATTTACACTTCTGGAATGTAATTTCTTATTCACAGGTTAAGTAAAGGTTAAATACTGCCATGATAAATCACCTTTTTTATCTGAGCATATATTAATTATTTATTTCAACTAGATAACCATAATATTATTGTAACACTTTAAAATATTGTGGCAACAATAGTTTTAACGATTTAGCTAGTTTTAGTCACAGTTAATATACCCGAAAATTTACATAACTATATTTCTCTGAACAAAATATTTTTTTAGATAAATCTTCCGTAGTTAAAAATCAGTAAGACTCTGTGAATTTGACTATAATAAATATTAAGAAAGTATTAAAATACAGTTATAACACTGAGATTTGAAGCTAATGATGGGGCGATCGCACCAAATAAAAATTCCCACATCATCAAAGCCAACTCTAAGCAATAATACTTCGCTTTTGTCAATCTATATATGGGTAGATTGTCAATTCAGCTTCTCATCCTATTTTTGAGTAAAACTTCGCCAATCCTTTCTAGCTTCCTTCCCTTCTTTAACTCATTGAGGTTAACTTTGCTGTATTTATGGATCTATTTTGGGAACAGAAATGGTTTAACAGATAAAATCATTCGTTCTAACTCAGTTTGATTATGTATGAGAAGGGGATGTCCCCATAATTCATTCTTATTTTCAGAGCAATCTTTAGCAAGTGCTTCTCCAATAGCCTCAAAAGTCTTTTGAATATATCTCTTTAAACTCTCTGGATTAGATTGTACTCCTAAAACAAACACTCTATTTTTTATATCTTCGGGAATATGACTTTCTACATAAATTAATCTATCTTCACACTCATCAAAGTCCAAGAGTAACACCATCATACTTTGTGGATATTGTCGCATTTTACGGACATGATCATTCATGAACTTATCAACAACTTTTTTCCACCCATTAGCAATTGGTAGAATTTGAATAGCACGAGCATTCACGTTTAAATCTTGAATAAATCCGTTGGCAAGCTGGCGATTAGCATCATCTTCAGGTAAGATAAAAACGTGCGGTTTATTCTTGTTAATGCTCATAATGAGATATCGCCACAAATCAAGGCATTTATCAAATCCCCCGTCAGAGATATATCACTAAGCGGTCTAATTAAAGTAGGCTCTAAGTGACTTTTTCTATCAAGCAAAAAGGTATTTTCATTAGAAAACTTGCGGATAGCTTCAGGGTTATGAGAAGTTGCTAAAATTTGTCCACTGTTCTTAAATGAGCGTCGCAGTGAAGTGATGAAATGTCCAACTTCTGAGATAGAAAGATAGTTATCCGGTTCATCCCAAAAGCAAAAAAGTGGTCCATAGAACTTATTAGCTGCTAACACCACAGCACAGAGAAAAAAGCATTTCTCACCATCGGATAAGTCTTCAAAGTTCACACTGAGATTTGCATTGTTTTCTTCAAATCGAACAACCAAGCTTTTGAAGTCTTTACCAATAAGTTCATTGAGAAAATCTTGAAAATCTGGCATAATTTCTCGTAGATATTTGTCAATCTCCCTGTAAGCAGCAGGATATCTACCAAGTAAACCAGAAAACCACTCGCCAATATTTGCACCATCTCGTTTTGGTTCTAAAGTTTCGCCGTAGGAATCTCCAGTCATTAAGCTGGGAATCGGTGCTAATATAATTATATGAGCTAGCCAAATCTTGAAAGTGTGAAGCGGATCAGTTTCAGACTGCTCCTGAATCAGTGGTAGGGCTACCAAATGCCAATCGACTAAAAATTGAGCCTCCCGATTCTGGAAGGTAGAATGAAGATTAACTTGTGCTTCTTTTCGAGAATAAAGTGTATTGTGATCAACTAATAATTGCTCTTCAAAAACTCGCATTTCTTTAAAGTTTTCTGGTAATTCTAGAGCTAGGACATATTTATATAATTTATTCTCAAGTAATACTTCTATCTCTAACCGAATAGGAACATCAGACCTCCCACGAGCAAAATCTTGGGACTGTACAAGTTGTCCAACTCTATTGATACCTCTACCAATAGATTGAAATACCTCTAACGCGGAAGAAATAGTTGATTTACCAGCACCATTTTTGCCAATTAAGAGAGCAGATGACATCTCTTTCATGGTAAGTTCAAAGTTTTCTAGACATCGATAGTTGTGTACATATAATCTTTGGAGCATAATTCAAACATTCTCTGTAGTAGGACGTGAATAAAATTATAATCGTATATAAACATTATAGGTTGAGATACCAAATTTATTAGAGGAAAATTGCCTATGCGGGTTATATATGTGGTGCTTCTATTTTTCATTGCTAGTAACTAAATCATTAAATTATTACTACTGCAAAAATTTATATTTCCATGTAGTAATTAACTCATATTGTAATAATTTCAGACGTTATTAAGTCTCGCCATTCCGTTTGATTTCTCAACAGTTAAAGCCAGATTTTAATAACGCCTAATTTTCCAGTGATCATCCTCTACTATAAACACTCATTGGTTCCTTGAGAAACTTAATATAGAGATGTTTAAAGGTAGATTTAATCACACGCGGCATGGCAAAATCAATGGGCGTTAACTTATCTGGTAGTTGCCAATCTGTGATTTTCAGTAAATCAGGATGTAAATTTGGAAAATCAATCTCGGCTAATTCTGGACAAACACCCAACCTTTGAGAAGCTGCAACTGTGGGGACTTTTTCGGGTGGGACATTAAGGATGTCTACAATTGCCCTGTCTAAAGCAAATACATCTATAGCTGCGGCTAAAATTCCTAAATCACGAGGTTCGCCACCACTCGGCCCATTACCTTCGTGACCGATAATACCATCTAAAATAGTTAAATTGGGGTTAATTGCTCTGGCAGTTTCTACTAACATTTCACCAAATTTGTCAGCATCTTTCCCAGCTTCCATGTGCCACCAAGCTTTCATTTTACCAGGAACGCAACCAAAGAGGTTTTTTACTCCCATTGTTAAAGTTAACTGTGTATGTGATTTGACTTTGGGTAAGTTAATCACTACATCTGCTTCCATCGCTTCTTTGCATAGCCGCAAATGATTAAAGTCTTCGTTGACTGTTTCGTAACGTTTACCGTGGAACTCAATGATGGGTATATTTAATTCTTCTAAAAGCGGGAGATAGCCATTAGCTTCTGCGACTCCTTTGGCGCTACCAAAGGCGGGACTATCGCCTAAAAATGGCTGACCACCAGCTGCTATTACCATCTGGGCGACTTCATAAACCAGTTCTCGGCGAGTTGTACACTCTTTGGTAGGACGGGAACCTGTGAGGAGATTGGGTTTGAGTAATACTCTATTTCCTGGTTTCACAAAGGCAGATATCCCGCCGAAAGGTTCCAGCAGGGTAACTAAAGATGCCCGTAAAGCCTCGCTTTCGTAGGAGGTAGCTTGAATTAGGCTGACTGATGGTTTTTGCGTCTGCATGGATAATATTATGTATTAATATAGCCATAATTATATAAATAAAATCTATTTTTGGTCAGAAACCAGGAAGTTTGAGCAAAAATTAGAGGATATGAGTATTTAGATTAAAATTTACCAAATTACTAAAGGGTAGAAATTAGCTATTTTTTTATCTGCTGTGATAATAGCAGCATGATTGATTTTAGCAACAGCTACAACTACTCTATCTACTGGATCTCGGTGTTCCCATTCTAGATTGACACTTTCTAACCAAATGTCTTCATCAATTGGGATAATACGGATAACATCAGACTTTTTGAGAGTGGTGACATACTCATCAATATCTACTCCTAAATCTAATTTTTTGTTTTTAATCTTGATAGCTATTTCCCAGACTGAAGTTGATGTAACTAAACCATTCTTTTCCTTCTCCATGTAGTCACAGACTTCTTTTGCGCGTTGAGAAAGTTTATCTGGGTCTAAACTCCACCAGATAAGAGCGCAGGTGTCAAGGATAACTTTTATACTTCCTGCCATTCTTCAGTAGTGGGGGTAGTTAAATCTTCAAAATACTTGACTTTCCCACGCATATTTTTAAATATTTCTGCGGTTGTCGGAGGTTTTTCGTACTGAGAAATTCTCACTACTGGGTTACATCCATCAGTAACTAAAATTTCTTCACCTTCTAATTCTACAAGTTGCAGAAATTCTAATAAATTAGCTTTTAATTGACTTTTATCAACTGTTTTCATAATTGGATTATCAGCTATTTCAACTACTATTACTATATATATAGTAGCAAACTTGAAGATCGCATTCCCAATCTCATTTTTTACCTCACACTCCACCCCTCTCCTGGCTAAGAAGAGGGGAGATTTTGACACAAATTATGTTAAAGGAACAATGGCGCTCATTTGTTCTAAGTTGAGGACGGTTGCTAATTCTGCTTCAGTCATTAAGCCTTTTTCTAAGACAATTTGTCTGAGAGATTTACCAGTTTCTAAAGATTCTTTGGCTACAGCTGCGGCGTTTAAGTAACCAATGTGGGTGTTAAGTGCTGTGACTAATGCTAAACTGCCTTCGGCATAGGCTAAACAACGTTCTTTGTTGGCGGTAATTCCTTCTATGCAGCGTTCTGTGAGGGCGGTGATGGTGTTACCCAGAATTTCAATGCTGTGAATCAGGTCATAGGCAATGAGGGGCATCATGACGTTTAATTCTAATTGTCCTGCTTGGGCGGCGAAGGCGATCGCATTATCATAGCCCATTACCTGAAAGCATACCATTGATGTCATCTCTGCCATGACTGGGTTATATTTACCGGGCATAATTGAGGAACCAGGCTGCACTGGAGGTAATTGAATTTCTTTAAAACCGGTTTTGGGTCCTGAGTCCATTAACCGCAAATCATGGGATATTTTGGCTAAATCTTGGGCTAAGTTGCGTAAAGCGCCGGAAACGTTGACAAAGGGAGCCATACTCTGCATTGCTGCCATTAAATGGGGTGCAGGTTCTAAGGGTGATCCTATCAATTCGGCAATGGCTTCTACTACACGGGCGCGATATTGGGGATGGGTATTCATTCCTGTCCCAGCTGCACTTCCACCTAAACCTAAAACCATTAAATCCCCAGAGGCTGTATATATGCGGTTTTGGTGGTCTGATAATATCTGCGCCCAGGCCCGGAAGTTCTCGCCTAAACGCACAGGTACAGCGTCCTGGAGGTGGGTTCTCCCTGATTTGACGATGTGCTGAAATTCTTCGGCTTTGGTTTCTAATGATGCGATCGCTTTTTCCAAAGCTGGGTGTAATGTATGAGTAAGTGCTAATAAACCCCCAATGCGGATAGCTGTGGGAATCACATCATTGGTAGACTGTCCGTAGTTTACATGATCGTTGGGGCTAACCCGTTTGTAATTACCCTTTTCATCGCCGAGAATTTCTAAGGCGCGATTTGCTAAAACCTCATTCACATTCATGTGGTGAGAAGTTCCCGCACCGGCTTGGTAAACATCCACCACAAACTGATCTCGTAACTTCCCACTCAGGATTTCATCAGCCGCCTGTACAATTGCTTGACTGATATCTGAGGGAATGCAATCTAATTCTCCGTTGACGATAGCGGTAGCTTTTTTAATGATTAAACAGGCATCTACGTAAGTAGGCAAGGGCTTAATGCCGCTAATTTTGAAGTTTTCTATCGCCCGTAGTGTTTGAATGCCGTAATAAGCGTTACTAGGGATTTGGCGATCGCCCATTGAATCGCGTTCAATCCGAAAATCTGTATTCTCAGTCATAGGATTTTGTGGATAATCTCAAAATACAGATCATGCCATGCAAGTAGACTATTTGCTGATATTTTTTTCCCAAGATACACAAGCAGCCAAGAATTACACAGATTCAATTAAGCTAAACTTGATGTTAAATAGCATCAGCAAAATATTATGATAAAAACACCAACGCGCCAGATAACTTTAGCAGAATTTTTACAATTACCAGAAACAGAACCAGCCAGCGAATATATCAACGGCGAAATCATTCAAAAACCTATGCCTCAAGGTAAACATAGTACAATTCAAGGTGAATTAATTACGACAATTAATAGTATAGTCAAACCGGGAAAAATTGCTTTAGCCTTTCCAGAATTACGCTGTACATTTGGCGGACGTTCAATTGTTCCAGACGTAGCGGTATTTGCTTGGGAGAGAATCCCTGTTGATGAAAAAGGGAATGTTGCCAATGTATTTAATACTTATCCAGATTGGACAATTGAAATTTTATCTCCTCAACAAAACACCACCAAAGTAACCAGAAATATTTTATATTGTTTAAATCATGGTACTAGCTTAGGTTGGTTAATTGACCCAGAAGAATATAATGTTATAGTTTATCCCCATCAGCAGCAACCAATATTTTTAGAAGAGGAACAAGATATATTACCATTACCAGAATTAGTGAGTAATTTACAGTTGACATTAGGGCAATTATTTGATTGTTTAAAATTATGAATTTACCCAACGCCATTACATTTTCTCGACTTTTGGGAATACCGTTTTTACTGTATGGTTTATATAATCCCACACCCGAAGCTAGATGGATATGTTTAACAATATTTTTAGTCGCAGCGTTAACTGACTGGTTAGATGGTTATTTAGCACGAAAACTCAATCAAATTACTGATTTAGGTAAATTTCTCGATCCTTTGGTGGATAAATTACTCGTACTTGCGCCGTTATTAGTGTTAGTAGAATTAGGAGAAATTCCCGCTTGGGGCGTATTTGTGATTTTAGCACGGGAATTGGCGATCGCCGGTTGGCGAGTCAATCAAACTATCATCACAGGGGCAAATATTTGGGGTAAACTGAAAACCGTCAGTCAAATAATAGCAATAGCCCTATTAATTGCACCTTTATCAACTGTGTGGTCAACTCCCGCTTTGATAGCTTTTTGGGTTTCAGTGACTTTAACATTAATATCTGGCGGAATTTATCTCATTCCACCTGCAAAAGATACCACCAACCATTAACGATAACTCCCTCTCCGCACCCCTTTGCGTTCACCTTTGCGCCCCTTTGCGTTTAACTCTTACCCCCAACACGATTTTCATAGTTTTGTTTTATCCAGGATTTATATTCACCTGAATGTACCTGATTCACCCAATCAGAATTATTGAGATACCACTGCACAGTTTTCAATAAACCACTATCAAAATTTTCTTGAGGTTTCCAGCCTAATTCATGACTTATTTTACTACAGTCAATAGCATATCTTCGATCATGTCCCGGACGGTCTTTCACAAAGGTAATTAAAGAAGAATGGGAAAAATTAGCTTTAGGTGCTAACTCATCAAGAATTGCACAAATTTTTTCTACAACGATTAAATTAGTTTTTTCATTAAGTCCACCAATATTATAAGTTTCGCCGACTTTTCCCTTTTGCAAAACTAGGTTAATAGCTTCACAATGGTCGATAACATACAGCCAATCTCTGATATTTTGCCCATCCCCATATATAGGTAAGGGTTTTCCTTCTATTGCATTGAGGATAGTTAGAGGAATCAGCTTTTCAGGAAATTGACGCGGACCATAATTGTTAGAGCAATTTGTAGTTAAAGTAGGGAATCCATAAGTATGATAATAAGCCCTCACAAAATGGTCAGATGCTGCTTTAGATGCTGCATAAGGACTATTAGGTGCATAGGGTGTATCTTCCCGAAAAGCTGGGTCTTGGGGACTGAGTGAACCGTATACTTCATCGGTAGATACGTGGAGAAAGCGAAAGCTTTGCTGTTTTGCAGAGGATAATTTTTGCCAGTAAAACCGACTAGCTTCCAATAATTTAAATGTACCCACTACATTAGTTTGAATAAAATCTTCAGGACTTAAAATAGAACGGTCAACATGACTTTCAGCCGCGAAATTAATCACAGCCTCTGGCTGATATTTTTCTAATAAATAAGTGACTAACTCTAAATTACCAATATCTCCCTGGATAAAATGATAGTTTTGATCTTCTTGTAATTCAGCTAAAGTTCCTAAATTACTAGCATAAGTTAACTTATCCAAATTTATAATATTAGCCCATCCTGCTTTTCTAGCTTGCAGAATAAAATTAGCACCAATAAAACCAGCACCACCCGTTACTAAAACTGTTTGCATATCTGATAAAAACCCCTAATTAACTTATTTTGGACTTACGCAAGAACTCTCTCAAACCCTCTTGACTTCTCCCAAGGGGAGACGCTACGCGAACGTGTCCTTTTTGTCCTTTGTGGTATGCGCTACGCGAACGTTTTTTCATAATTTTGCGTAAGTCCTATTATTAAAAAACTAACTCTGAATTAAAATTAGGACTTACGCAAAAATTGCGGAAAAGCTTAATTTATCGAACCGCCAAGTCGCCAAGAACGCCAAGAACTTGTAGACTGTGCGTAAGTCCTAAAAATGTTATCAGGTGAATCTGGTGATAATTCAGTCATAATATATCGTAATTACCCCAGTGGAAATTGGCTTTCCATAGTCAAACAGGAAAGCCGACAATCTCCGGGAAAATCTCTAAATAGCTTGTAAAATCTCGTCATCCAGAGAGAAATCAATTTCAGCTTGATTCCGCCCAGTTTTGAGATAATCGTTTTCTAGGGAATCAGCTAATCCGGAAATTAAATCATATTCAGGTCGCCAAGCTAATTCTGTCATGGCTTTGTTGACTGATGCAAAGAAGTGCTGGACTCGCATGGGAAAGGCTTTGCGTTTGCCAAAATCAAATTTTTTGGGGTCGTAATGCACAATTTTCACAGCATCCGGTGATTTACCAGCAGCTACGGCGCAAGCACGGGCTAAACCATCGAAGGTTACAAAGCGATCGCCCGAAATATTATAAATTTGTCTTATAGCTTGGGAATTACCGATTACCTGTGTCATCGCTTGGGCTAAATCTTTGACATGACCTAACTGGGTAATATGTAAGCCATTACCAGGAATGGGGATAGGGCGATCGCGCACAATTCTATCAAAAAACCAGCTTTCCAAATCGTTATAGTTCTTCGGCCCGTAAATATAAGTAGGGCGAATGGCAGTAAAAGGTACATTTTGTTGCATTAAGTAAGCTTCTGTTTCATGCTTACCCTTGTGACGACTTTTCGGGTCTACAGCATCACCTTCGATGTGCGGTAATTGATCAGATTTGAGATACACCCCCGCAGAACTCATATACACAAAATGTTGCACTTGGTCTTGCAAAATTTCCGCTAATGGTTGAGTATCAGTGAGTTCCCGGCCATTGTTATCAAAAACAACATCAAATTTTTCTGATGATAATTTTTCCTTTAATTGAGTGGCGTTAGTGCGATCGCCTATAATTTGTCCTAATCCCGGCAAAGGGGGTAATACACGATTACCACGATTGAACAGTACCACCTCATGTCCCTGTTCCACCAGCAGTTCAGTGAGGTAAACACCGATAAACCTAGTACCACCCATGATCAAAATTCGCATAAATTCCCCGTTTGTAATTTTTATATGTTTCCCACTCCCCCGGTTACTGAGCGCAGTCGAAGTAACTCCCCACTCCCTAATTTGAGGTTATCAGGTTGCAGTATCTATCTGGAACATATTTTGAGATAATTACGTCTCATGCTCAATCTGGGGTAGTTCCCATTTCTCGTTCACAAACAAACTTGTCAATTCACCCTGTAAATTGATGAGTTTTCCCTATCTATGAAAGTCAGCAGTGTCCTTGAAATACGCTTTGGTTCATGAGTGGCTGACACCGCAAGCTACAGGCGGTTCAGAACTAGTCGTGCAGGAAATTCTGAATCACATTGATGCCAATTTATATGCCCTAATTGATTTTGAATCCAGCAATTCCGAAAGTTATCTATATCAACGTCAGATTGGCACCACATTTCTACAAAAGTTGCCTTATGCTCGTAATGGCGTGCAGAAATACCTGCCTTTATTGCCGTTAGCTATTGAACAATTGGACTTACGGCAATATGATGTAATTCTCTCCTCATCCCATGCTGTTGCTAAAGGAGTCATCACAACCCCCAATCAATTGCATATTTGTTACTGCCATACCCCCATGCGCTATGCTTGGGACTTAACTTTTGATTATCTCCACCAAAGTAAGTTGGGTAATGGTGCTGCTGGCTGGATAACCCGGTATTTATTGCATAGTTTGCGCCAGTGGGATGTCTTGAGTGCTAATCGCGTTGATTATTTCATCGCTAACTCCCAACATACAGCTCGGCGGATTTGGCGCTGTTATAGGCGAGAAGCAACGGTTATTTATCCCCCAGTCAACGTTGATAATTTGCCATTTTTAGCTGAAAAATCAGATTTTTATGTGACAGTTTCCCGGTTAGTCAGTTATAAGCAAGTATCTTTAATAGTCGAAGCTTTTAATCAGTTACAGCTACCACTAGTAATTATTGGTACAGGGCCAGAAATGAGCAAAATTCGTGATTTAGCTAACTCTAATATTCAAATATTAGGATGGCAGCCTGATGATGTGGTAAAAAAATATATGGCGAGAGCTAAAGCGTTTGTATATGCAGCCTGCGAGGATTTTGGCATCGCTTTAGTAGAAGCTCAAGCTTGTGGTACTCCAGTAATTGCCTATGGTGTAGGTGGTGCTTTAGAAACCGTGCGAGATTTGGGTTCTGATATGGATACAGCCACAGGGCTATTTTTTAGAACACAAACAGTAGCAGCAGTTATGGAGGCAGTAGAAAAATTTGAAATTTATCAAGGTGCTTTTAATTCCGAGTATATGCGATCGCACGCCTCCCAATTTTCATCACAAGTTTTTGGCGATCGCTATCTCAAATTTATAGATCAATGCCACAAAAAACAACACCCAGAAACTAATTAGCAGCATTTAATTAGTTTTTTTGTGGGCTTTTGGTAATTTATCCCCAGAAGCAGTTCAGTTTGGCTTTAAGATTGGGATTATGTGTGGTGTGGATAATTAAGGAGTATGATGACTGCCCAGAGCTCACTCCTCTCCGGTAAGCGATACCTACCCTTCAGGAATGGCAAAGCCCAACGGCAAGATACTAGCGCGTCTACGCGTATTTTTTTAAGACGCGGCCAAAAAACCAAAACGCCTAAGCTGAAACCTAGAGGTTTGTCTGTTCAGGGTTTAAACGGAGAGTTCGCTAAACGACTATTTGATATAGTGTTTTCCCTGTTAGTCTTGATTTTGTTTTTCCCCGTTTATTTAATTTTGTCCTTACTGATTGTTTCTAGCTCAGAAGGTCCAATTTTTTATGTCCAAAAACGGGTAGGTAAAAACTTCAAGACCTTCAATTGTATTAAATTTCGTACAATGGTCAGCAACGCGGATGAAATGCTCTTGCAAATCATGGAAACATCGCCCCATTTGCGACAGGAATTTGAAAGCAGCTTTAAGCTCAAAAAAGACCCCCGAATTACCAAAATTGGGCATTTTTTGCGAATTACTAGCTTAGACGAATTTCCTCAATTTTGGAACGTTCTCAAAGGAGATATGAGTGTTGTTGGACCCCGCCCCTTAGTAGCTTCAGAACTTCCTAAATATGGTTGTCACATTGATCATATTTTAACAATCCGTCCAGGAATTACTGGATTATGGCAAGTTTCTGGACGTAATGACATTCCTTATCCCAGAAGAGTTCAAATAGACCTGCATTATGTCAAATTTAGAAATTTGTGGCTGGATTTATGGATAATTTTTAAAACAATTGATGTCGTTATTATACCCAAAAATAACGGAGCCTACTAAAACACAACTCAAATTCTACTTATTGCTGAGTGCTGATTTAACTAGAAATCACTCAGCAATTTTGCTGTCAATATCCCACACTTGATGAGCATAATTTTAACTCATATTATAATCCAGTTATACCAGGGAACAGGCTCGCCCTGAGCAACTTGTACTGAGTCAAAGTAACTAGAAGGACTAAACACTCCCTAATTCTGAAGGTTTAATTATCTGGTAAATAATTTGTAAAAACCTATATTTCTGATTTCTCAGTGTTAAGCTACTGGCTCATGAAGGAAACCACCAAAACTGCACTGGCTCCTCTGTGCCTTTGTTTTATATTTGACCTTAAGACCCATATAAAGCGACCATCTACGTCACCAACATCATAGGGATCAAAATAATCTACATCCTTCCTCAGAATTGATATTAAGTAAAAATTGCTCTGAGTAAGTTACTTATTTGTACTTGATCGATTATATAACTACAGCAAATAACCTCTCAATTTAACTGACTCACAACAGAAAGGTCATACCATGAGGCAATCTGGTCTTTAAGTGCTAACTTGTATAAATCAAGATATAGACATCTTACCCAAAATAACAAGGAAAAATACAGCATGACCGAAAAAAAACGCGCCTTAATTACTGGTATTACTGGTCAAGATGGTTCATACCTGAGTGAGCTTTTGCTAGAGCAAGGTTATGAAGTGCATGGTATTATTCGCCGGACTTCAACCTTTAATACAGACCGCATTGATCATATGTATGAAGATCCGCACAAAGAGGGGGCGAGGTTATTTCTTCACTATGGTGACTTAACTGATGGTACGACCCTACGCCGGATTTTAGAACAAGTCCAACCCACAGAAATTTATAACTTGGGCGCTCAATCTCATGTCAGAGTCAGCTTTGACTCACCAGAATACACAGTTGATGCAGTGGGAATGGGAACACTGCGTTTATTAGAAGCAATTAGGGACTACCAGCAACGCACAGGTATTCAAGTACGTTTCTATCAAGCTGGTTCCTCAGAAATGTTTGGTTTAGTCCAAGCAGTACCCCAAAGCGAAACAACGCCGTTTTATCCCCGCAGTCCCTATGCTTGCGCCAAAGTTTACGCCCATTGGCAAACAGTGAATTATCGTGAGTCTTATAATTTATTTGCTTGTAATGGCATACTGTTTAACCACGAGTCACCACGGCGGGGTGAAACCTTTGTTACCCGCAAAATTACCAGAGCAGTGGCTAAAATTGTGGCGGGTCAACAGAAGAAAATTTATATGGGTAATCTCGATTCCAAACGAGATTGGGGCTACGCTAAAGATTATGTAAAAGCAATGTGGTTAATGTTGCAGAAAGAACAGCCTGATGATTACGTAATCGCTACGGGTGAAACTTATTCGGTGCGGCAATTTTTGGAAAAAGCCTTTAGTTATGTCAACCTCAAATGGGAAGATTATGTTGAGTTTGACGATCGCTATATTCGTCCGGCGGAAGTAGACTTATTGATTGGCGATCCGACAAAGGCAAAACAAAAGTTGGGTTGGGAACCATCAGTCACCTTTGACGAATTAGTGGCTCTCATGGTAGAAGCAGACTTGCGGGCTTTGGGTCATACTTCACCCAATGGCAATGCTATACCTTCTAATGATATGGCTACTATTCGTCAAGAACTGGGCGCTCTTCACTTCTGATTTATACCGTAGATAATAAAATTATGACTGCCTTAGAACTCAAAAATCAACGGATTCTCGTCACTGGTGGCGCAGGTTTTCTGGGTCGTCAGGTGATCGATCAGCTGTGTCAGGCTGGGGCTGATAGTGCCAAAATTACAATACCGCGATCGCGTGACCATGATTTACGTGTCTGGGAAAATTGCCAACGTGCAGTTGACCAGCAAAACATTATTATCCACTTAGCAGCTCATGTTGGTGGTATTGGCCTAAACCGTGAAAAACCCGCAGAGTTATTTTACGATAACTTGATCATGGGTACTCAGCTGATCCACGCTGCCTATCAAGCTGGAGTAGCAAAATTCGTTTGTGTTGGTACTATCTGTGCTTATCCCAACTTTACACCAGTACCATTCAAAGAAGATGACCTCTGGAATGGCTACCCAGAAGTAACTAACGCTCCCTATGGAGTTGCTAAAAAAGCCTTACTAGTGCAGTTACAAGCTTATCGCCAGCAGTATGGTTTTAATGGTATTTACTTGTTACCAGTTAATTTATACGGACCTGAAGATAACTTTGACCCCAAAAGTTCTCACGTGATTCCGGCTTTAATTCGCAAAGTCCATGAAGCCCAGATCAAGGGAGAAAAACAACTTCCCGTTTGGGGTGATGGTAGCCCTACTCGTGAGTTTCTCTATTCCCAAGATGCAGCGCGAGGCATTGTTATGGGTACTACATCCTACAATGACTCTGAGCCTGTTAATTTAGGAACTGGTCAGGAAATTTCTATCCGCGATTTAATTACTCTCATCTGTGAATTGATGGAGTTTGATGGTGAAATTGTCTGGGAAACAGATAAACCTAACGGCCAACCACGGCGCTGTTTAGATACTGAACGCGCCAAGCAAGCTTTTAACTTTACAGCTGAAGTCAGCTTTAAAGACGGGTTAAAAAATACCATTGATTGGTATCGGCAACACGCGATTTCTATGGCATCAGTATAAATTGTATAGCTAGGGGTGGGCGATGCCCACCTTTTTTTAACGCAAAGGTTCGCAGAGATTTTGGCAATGGGGAAGGTTGATTTACGTCGGACTTTGATCGGAAAACGGCAATCAATGTCTATGGGTGAATGGAGAGAACGCAGCGATCGCATTTGTAGACAGTTGCAAAGTTATCCTCTATTTAGTCAGGCTAAAACCGTACTGGCTTATTTTAGTTTTCGTCAAGAACCAGACCTGAGTCCACTATTTACAGATACTAGCTATAATTGGGGGTTTCCTCGTTGTGTTGGTGACTCTCTAAGTTGGCATTTGTGGCAACCTCAAGATCCTCTGCACATCGGCGCTTATGGCATTCTGGAACCAGATATTCATGCTCCCGTGATTCAACCTGCGGCAGTGGATGTAATTCTGGTTCCCTGTGTAGCTTGCGACTATCAAAGATATCGTCTGGGCTATGGTGGTGGATATTATGACCGCTTACTCAGTTCATCACCTTGGGCCGATAAACCTACTATCGGCATTGTCTTTGATTTTGCTTATTTATCGGAAGTACCCATTGATACTTGGGATCAGCCATTAAAATCAGTAATTACTGAAAAATACTATATTTGAACCAATTTTTTTCGTAATTCTACCAGTAGACTTAATGATTAATTATCCTTTATGATTTTCCTTCAGGATATTGAGTATACTAAGTATAAACCGAATTGTGACTGTTAAGTGTCAAATTCTTGATTTTAATGAGAATATACTTAGAAATCCCTGGTTATTGGATTGGTGAAACCATCTATGAAAGTTCCAGTACCATTGTGTATCGGGGAAAGATAGAAGCTGACTCTACCCCCGTTGTGATTAAAATCATGCGGAATCAATACCCCCAGTTTCATCAACTGGTTCAATTCTGCAACCAATACACCATTACCAAAAATCTGGATATTCCTGGTATCGTCCAGCCCTATAGTTTAGAGCCTTATGGTAATCGGTATGCTCTGATCATGGAAGACTTTGGGGGAATTTCTCTGAAAGAAGAAATCAGCAAATGGCAAAATCTTGATTTGAAAACTCAAGGTAATCACAATACTGATATTCTCCGGGAATTTTTCCCTATTGCTTTACAACTTGTCACCACTCTAGATCAAGTCCACAAGTGTCGAGTTATCCACAAAGATATTAAACCAGCTAATATCCTCATTAACCCCCATAGTCGAGAAGTGAAGCTGGTGGATTTCTCTATTGCTTCCCTTTTACCTAGAGAAACTCAAGAACTTTATAACCCTCATATCTTAGAAGGAACTCTAGCTTATTTGTCTCCGGAACAAACCGGACGGATGAATCGAGGTATTGATTATCGCAGTGATTTCTACTCCCTCGGTATTACTTTCTACGAAATTCTCACGGGACATTTGCCTTTTGAGTCTGATGATCCTATGGAATTGGTACATTGTCATATAGCTAAACAACCTCCTGCTATCCATGAACTCAATTCAGATATTCCCCAAGTGGTATCCGATATTGTCAGTAAATTGATGGCTAAAAATTCCGAAGAGCGCTATCAAAGTGCTTTAGGGCTAAAATATGACTTGGAACGATGCTTGCACCTGTGGGAAGAAACACATCAGATTCCCCACTTTGACTTAGGTGAGCAGGATATTTCAGAGCGTTTTATGATCTCTGAAAAGCTCTATGGTCGGGAAATAGAGGTTAATAAACTACTAGCAGCCTTTGAGCGCATCAGCTTAGGAAGTAGTGAATTAATTATGGTGGTTGGTTTCTCTGGGATTGGCAAAACTGTTGTGGTGAATGAAATACATAAACCCATTGCGCGACAACGTGGCTACTTCATTAAAGGTAAATTTGAGCAGTTCCAGCGTAATATTCCATTTTTAGGGTTTGTGCAAGCCTTTAAAGATTTGATGGCTCAATTGCTGTCAGAAACGGATACTCAACTACAGCAGTGGAAATCCCTGATTATGGCTGCATTGGGTGAACAAGGTCAGGTAATTATTGAAGTCATTCCTGAGCTAGAACAGATTATTGGAAAACAGCCATCAATACCAAAACTCTCAGGTAATTTAGCTCAAAACCGCTTCAATTTACTATTTCAAAAATTTATTCGCGTTTTTACTAACCCAGATCATCCTTTAATTATTTTTTTGGATGATTTGCAATGGGCAGATTCGGCATCCTTGAAGTTGATGCAGTTACTCATGGCTGAAACTAATAATGGCTATTTGCTATTAATTGGAGCCTATCGAGATAATGAAGTCAACTCAATTCATCCCTTGGTATTAACTCTAGATGAAATCTATAAAAGTGGGACTGTCGTTAACATAATTAGTTTACCTCCCTTGAGTAAATCTCATTTAAGTCATTTAGTGGCTGATACTTTTAGTTGCTCTCTAGATTTGGCTGCACCATTGACAGAGTTAGTATATCAAAAAACTCAGGGAAATCCTTTTTTTACGAACCAGTTTATTAAGTCTTTATATGAAGATGGGTGGATTAATTTTAATCGGGAAAATGCTTGTTGGCAATGTGATATCAGTGAAATTAAAGCTTTATCATTAACCGATGATATATTAGACTTCATGGCGGCTAAGTTACAGAAATTACCTACAGAATCTCAGAAAATTTTACAATTAGCAGCTTGTATTGGTAACTCTTTTGATTTGGCAACATTAGCAGTTGTATATGAGAAATCCCAGACAGAAACAGCAATAAATCTCTGGAAAGCTTTACAAGAGAGTTTGATATTGCCTTTGACAGATGTTTATAAGTTTTTCCAGGGTGATGAATACATACAATTGCCAACTGCTCCTAAATCTATTGGATATCGCTTTTTACATGACCGAGTACAGCAAGCTGCATACGCACTAATTCCAGATGATCAAAAACAGAAAACTCATTTAAAAATTGGCAAGTTGTTATTAAATAACCTGTCGGAATTAGCAGGGGATGATCAAATTTTTGAAATTGTAAATCAGTTGAATATTGGAGCTAATTTAATTACGGAAGTAGTTGATAAAAATAAACTGATTCAACTAAATATTATGGCTGGAAGTAAAGCAAAAATATCTACAGCTTATGCTTCTGCTGTGGAATACTTTACTCATGGAATTAATCTACTTGGTGAAGATGGTTGGAACAATGATTATAATTCCACATTTGCTTTATATAAAGAACTGGCAGAATCTGAGTTTCTGAATGGTGATTTTGAAAAATCTTTGGTATTAATTGATAAAATTCTCTTGAAAGCAAAATCGCCTTGTGACCAAGGTGAGATATATGAATTATTAATTGTAGAATACATTGTCAAAGCACAGTTATTAGAGGCGATTGAAACTGGAATAAAAGCATTACGTTTGCTAGATGTGGAGATTGATTTACCAGATTTAGATGCAGCAGTACAAAAAGAATTAGCCGCAGCAAAAGAAAATATTGGCGATCGCCAAATTTCTACATTGATTGATTTACCAGAAATGGTAGATATGAAGCAAAGATTAGTAGTGAGATTATTAGTTGCTTTAGTTCCACCTAGCTATATCAGTTCCAACTTTAATTTATATATGCTGGTTTCCCTGAAAGCTATGAATCTCTCCATCCAGTATGGTAATTTGGCAGAATCTGCCATGGGATATTCAGGCTATGGGCTGATTTTAGGCACATTCATGGGGGATTATCAATCTGGCTATGAGTTTGGTTTATTGGGCGTGAAGTTGAGTCAAAAGTTTAATTATTTAGCTCAAGTATCTCAAACAAGTTTTGTGCTGGCGAGTTTTATTCAGTTCTGGGCTAAACCAATTAAAGGTATCACTCTACTTCATGATCAAGGCTATGAAGCTGGATTAAATTCTGGAGAACTACAATACGCGGGATATCACATTTCTGGTAAGACTTGTAATCAATTATTTCAAGGAACTCAGCTAGATATTATTCTAGAGTATATTTTACAGTATTTGCCATTTATAATTAATACTAAAAACCAATCTGCTGATTATAATTTAAAAGGAGTTAGGTTTTTTATTCTAGAATTATTAAGCACTACAGCAGAAATGGAAGAAGTTTCAATTTATGATTTGCCTAAAAATCAATTTATAGAAGAATGTATTGCTAGCAAAAGCTTTTTTGGATTAGGAATTTATTATGTTTTACAAATGCAATTATCCTGCATTAATGGGAATTTTCAGCAAGGATTAAAAGATGCTTTAGCCGCTAGTGAAATTATCAATAGTATTGCTGGGCATACAACTTATTCGGAATATAATTTTTACTATTCGCTAATTTTATTGAATCTCTATGATGAGGCTAATCAGGATGAAAAAAACGAATATGAAAAACAGGTCATAACTAATCAGAAACAACTGAAAATTTGGGCTGATAATTGTCCAGAGAATTTTCTGAATAAATATTGCCTAGTAGAGGCAGAACTGAGCCGGGTGAATAGAAAAACTTTAGCAGCAGTGGATTTATATGACCATGCTATTGAGTTATCTGCAACCAATGGTTTCATTCATAATCAAGCCTTAGCAAATGAATTGACGGCTAGATTTTATCTAGATTGGGGAAAAAATCGCATTGCCGAAGAGTATATGTTGCAAGCATACTATGGTTATATCCGTTGGGGCGCTAAAGCTAAGGTCGAGGATTTAAAACGGCAGTATCGACAACTTTTAGAGCCAATTTTTTCCCAGAATCCCAAATTATTGGCTAAAGATGAAACTATTGTGGCATTGTCACAAAGCAGTAACAGTGAGTCATCTTCTGTGAATGCTTCATTTACTCTGGATTTAGAGACAGTTTTGAAAGTTTCTCAAACTTTATCTAATGAAATTCAGTTGCAAAATCTGCTGGCTACTTTGATGCAGGTGATGATTGCGAATGCGGGAGCGGAAAAATGTGTATTAATGTTGCTGGATCAGCAGGAGTTGATGATTGAGGCGATCGCAAATTCTACACAAACACCGATTGTTTTACAATCAATTCCTGTGGAGGATAGTTTAGAGCTACCTCTGAGTTTAATTAATATGGTGAAGCGGCGACAGGAATCGGCGATAATTACTAACGCATCTGTGCATCCATCACTACTGGCTGATCCTTATATTGTGGAGCAACAGCCTAAGAGTTTGTTGTGTACTCCGATTCTGCATCAAGGCAAATTGCTGGGAATATTATATCTAGAAAATAACTTGACGACTGGGGCATTTACAAGCGATCGCGTCGAAATTCTCAATTTAATTTGTTCCCAAGCGGCTATTTCTTTGAAAAATGCGCGTCTTTATCAGCAGTCTCAGAATTATGCTCAACAAATTGAAAAATCTCTCCAGGACTTACAGCAAATACAACTGCAACTGGTACAAAGTGAGAAAATGTCGGCTTTAGGTAATCTTGTCTCTGGAATCGCTCACGAAATTAACAATCCTATCGGTTTTATTGCAGGTAATTTGGAACCTGCTGTGCAATATGTGCAGGATTTATTCAGTTTAATTGACCTCTATAAACAGCATTATCCCCAACCAGTGGCAGAAATTACTCAACAAATAGTAAAGATCGATTTGGAGTATATCCGATCTGATTTACCCAACTTAATTTCTACAATGGAAGAGAGTGTTAAGCGGATGCGGGGTATTAGTAATAGTCTCCGGGTTTTTTCGCGCTCGGATAGAGATATCCCAGTTATTTATAATATTCACGATAGTATTGATAGCACTCTGGTAATTCTCAAACATCGTTTAAAAGCTAATGACCAGCATCCAGATATTCAAGTGGTGAAAGATTATGATCATTTACCTCAGATTAGATGCTTTGCTGGACAGATTAATCAAGTTTTCATGAATTTGTTAAGTAACGCCATTGATGCTTTAGAGGAAGCCAACGCAGGATATACTTTCTTTGAGATTGCCGAAAATCCCAATATTATTACTATTAAAACTCGTTTAAGTCAAGATAAAAATCGTGTTTTTGTCAGGATTCGTGATAACGGTGTGGGAATATCAGCAGAAGTCAGAGAAAAAATATTTGACCATCTATTTACTACTAAACCTGTGGGTCAAGGAACAGGATTAGGACTAGCGATCGCTTGGCAAATTGTGGTAGATAAGCATCGTGGTAACCTTGAAGTTGAATCCACACCAGGAGAGGGTACAGAGTTTATCATTACCTTACCGATCAATGTTCAGGAGAAAAATTGAGTAACTTGAATATTCCTAATTCACGACTAAAACTTATTTTAATCTATGGGTTATTAGGTGCGATCGCACTTGTTACCCTATTTCCGTTGCTGTGGCTAATCAGTACAGCTTTAAAGTCTCCTAGCGAAAATCTTTTACAGTCACCCCCGCAGTTATTACCCAGTCAACCTACGCTGGATAATTTCTTCACTGTATGGCGATCGCTACCCTTCGGACAATACCTATATAACAGTACCTTAGTAGCAGTGCTGACCGTGGGGTTCAATTTACTATTTTGTTCTTTAGCCGCTTATCCCTTAGCCAGACTATCATTTTTTGGACGTAACTCTATCTTTATTGCCATCATTTCTACAATCATGATTCCCTTTCAAATAGTCATGATTCCCCTATACATTTTGACAGTCCAACTAGGCTTAAGAAATACTTATTTAGGCATAATTTTTCCCAGTTTAGCCTCAGCATTTGGCATCTTTTTACTGCGACAAGCCTTTATGAGTGTCCCCAAAGAAATAGAAGAAGCAGCCCGCATGGATGGTATTTCCGAATTAGGCTTATGGTGGCATATCATGTTACCAGCAATTCGCCCAGCATTAGTTACCCTGTCTATTTTCGTGTTCATTGGTTCCTGGAGTGACTTTCTCTGGCCTTTAATTGTTATCCAAGACGAGAAGTTATACACCCTCCCATTAGGAGTAGCAAAATTACAGGGGACATTTTCTTTAGACTGGCGATTAGTAGCGGCTGGTTCTATAATTTCCATTGCCCCAATACTACTATTATTTGTATTTTTACAGCGTTATATAGTACCCACAGAAACTGGTACTGGTGTTAAAGGCTAAATTTTAGGGAGTAGGAAGAAAGGAGGGTTCAGATTTTAAGTTACCGAAAGTGACGAAATAGGGTTATCTACTTCTTCTTGTGATTCATCTCTAATATTAAAATAGTGAAAAAGATTAGCAACTGTTAAATCTGAGGCTTGTTGTAAATTAGAAGTAACTAATGTTCTATATCCAGAATTTGCGGCTTGTTGACTGACATAATTTTCATATTCCTGGCGTAATTCTGGCGCAAACATAAATAATAATTGATCACGTAAGGAATAAAAATGAGATTTTTCAGCTATATTTTCATAATTAAATAATTTACTCAAAGGATTTATTATCCCACTGCAAAACCTGTAAATTGCCGCTTATAAGGAGCATGAAATCCTAAAACAATATCTTCTTTAGGGACACCAGCAGCTATCAATTCATTAGCAATACCGATTTCTGTACCATCTCTTTGTATCCAGATTTTATCATCTTTAATATCAACATGAATAATCACCCCATAGGTTCTAATTTGTTGTTTCCAACCAATATTTAATACTTGATAGTGATGACGTTCCGTATCAAAAAGCAGTTGAATTTCCGTCCCATTGGCTATATCATTAGTCGAATGGCTGCTTAAAATATCTTGAATAATTTGTGAGTAATTTATTCTTTCCATAAAACAATCTCCTGGGTTAAAGAATCAAAAATTAAAACCTTAATTTGATATTCTTTTAAAGAGTC
Organism: Nodularia harveyana UHCC-0300; assembly: GCF_034931085.1. Taxonomy (NCBI): domain Bacteria; kingdom Bacillati; phylum Cyanobacteriota; class Cyanophyceae; order Nostocales; family Nodulariaceae; genus Nodularia; species Nodularia harveyana. The sequence goes on from NZ_JAYGHG010000004.1 coordinate 64,132, forward strand.
TTGGATAAATTGACGAGAGAAAAAATCTCGATATGTGTCTTCGCTATCAGAGATACTTGTCTACTTGCGTCTAAATACTGGTGATCAGGAAAATTATGCTAGGCAATAAAATCATCTCTATCATTACCTCAAAAAGTGTTTCAATGTGATAAATGCTGCTCGTAAATTAAGTTAAGAAACGGTGAGGTTGACCGTGTTAGCCTGTGGACTAATGAAACAGCGCGGTCTTGGGGGTTTAACTAGCGTAGTTTCCCCCATGAGCTTACCCTGGCTGAATCCCGAAGGGGATAGTGCCTACACTTTCAGCATGAAGCAAGAAGAAAAAGCCGGCTCTTGTTAGCATTAGTTAACTTTTTTGGATGGAAGCAGTATCAGTCGTGATATCTCACTTAACCATTCACCTGTAAAGCCAAATTAACTGTATAAGGCTCCTCCATTGGTTGTTTAGTGCTAGCTTTAATCGCATTTAAATAGCGACGCACAACTGCTACTTGTGTTGAATTGGGACGATAAGTGAGATTTCCTTGCTTTTCAAATAGTGGTGCGGATGCGATCGCCAGATAATCAGAGTTATTCTGAGAATTGTGGCTCACCCAAGTATCATTTGGTTTTGCAGGTATCAAACCCGCCGGTAACTCACCTTCCATAAAAGCCAATAAGCGTTGCTGACAAATGCTCGTATTAATCCCAGAACCCTCAAATAGCTGACGAACCTCGTCAAAAGATAAAGTTCTATCTGGTAACAATCGCAACAACTCCATAAACAAAAAATAATCTGTATACTGTTGCTTTGGTTCTTCTAAAACCTGGGGATGTAACGGTAACATCGCCAAACCATAAGCTACCCGACTACACCGAGGAGCGCCGTTTTCACCCAAATAGGAATCTTGAATAATTTTCGTATTAGGCAGTTTTTGGCGTAACCAATTATTCACAGCCCCTAAAGAAGCCACACCGCCAGTTAAAACAGCTTGATTAATTGCTTCGGTAGGTATACCACGAGCTACTAATAACTTGTTAAATTCTCGGTTTAAGCGGCGGACAAAGGGGATAAATACCTGGTTTTCTAAATCCTTACGCTGTAATACCCATTTTTGATCTGCTAATTCCAAAGTATAAGAATCTTGCTGTTGTAAAATCAGCTTCAAAGCCAACGCTGCATCTAACACCGCCTGACCTAACAAAGAACTTTCTAACCTCTGCTGGAGACGAATGCGAGCAGTGGTATCTGGTTCTCCTAATTGCGGTAAATCTAATTCTTCCAATCCCAAACTGTCCCACTGCATTTGATCTAAATCAGGAATTGCAGTTTGCCATTGCCAAGAATTTGTGGTATCTGTTTGACTGTCTTCCTGATTGAGTTCACGGCTTTGGCGATATTTGGGGGGAAGCAGCAACTGACAGATAATATCTTGCTCAATGCCATTACTAGCGTAGGCAAAACTATGGAGCATGAAATTATTATGGGTCAATTGTTGTCCATTTTCTGGTATGTCAACCAGTGCCATTTCTGTTGTTGTTGCCCCAATATTAATCACAAAAGTGTTACCAACCACAGAATCATCACTAAGTTTAGCTGGATGTAAACCTTGGGAATCGCTAATTTGGACAGCTTGACCATTAGGGTGATCCAGTATACTCAATAAACTGGCGATCGCTTCCTCCACAAAAAATACCTGTTGAGGATGTTTCACTAATTTACTAGTTAATACAGCTTCCCGCAGATTAAAGCGATATTGTTCCGACCAGCCAGATGGACAACTGCAAATCACACCAGCCAGATTATTAATAATGTTATAAAAACTTTCTACACTTAAACCCACAGCACTAGCGATTAAACCTTGAGTTGTACTGTGACGATCTGATTTTAAAGTCAACAATAACTTAGAAAGCGATCGCACAACCCAAACCAAAGGACCCGCCGAAAACTTATTGAACTGCAACACAGGTTCCCATTGTTGTTCTTCATTCTTATATGGAATAGCTACCTGTAAATATGGCTTCAACTGCACCGAGTAAAAATTATGCTTCTGATGTTCCGCCATCTCCTGCACCTCAACATTTCCAGCCTCTCCTGGAGGAACAGAATCACTCGGCAGATAAACCTCTGCTGGTAAACGAAATGATGGTGGAAACGCCGTAACTCCCTCCACATTATCCGCCGACCAACAGATAGGATAAACCACAGAATGGGAACGATTTAACAAAGCCGCAGAAATTCCAGTTGTACCCACATCTAGACCTAGATACCACCGTGAATCCTGGATACTCAGCCCCACATCTGGATCATTTCCAGAATCAGAAATTGAAATTACAGAACTTTCTATTTCAGGCTTTTTAACTTTCCCTAGTTTTTCAGTTGAGGGGCTAAAATCTAAATCCGCTTCTGTTTGCGGCCAAGATATCGGGTTAACCTGGAATACATCCATATCAGACTCAGCCAAATCCAGCGTCTCAGAATCTCTCACAATTGGCTGATCTATGCTACTTTCAAAATCCGCGAAAATATCCAAATCCACATCCGGGGGCAGCGTATCATCAAAAGTATCTAAATCCTGATTCAATTGTTGAATCTGCTGTTCATCCAAAGTAATATCCGGCAGATTTACAGATTGACTCTCCTCCGGGGAAAGCAAATTTTCGGTTGGCGAGGCGGAAATGTAGTTATCTACATACCTTTGCTCTGGAACATCAACCACGACTTCCGACTGATGGCTCAAATTCTGTTCTGGGGTATTTACTGCTGCTGTTTTCACAACCAGCTTTTCAGCCACCACATTACCAAATAACTCACTCAGAGATGTAATTGTATCAGCACTGGTGGGCGGCATCTCTAAATTCTCAGCCAATACCACTTCTGTAGACGACGACCCCGATAAATCCGTCGTTAGTTCTTCCTGGTCGTTGCTATCTTCCTCAAAAAACAACTCTCTCCATGACTCCGACTCAATCTCTGGTGTCTCAAACCAAGGATCTGGAATCTCTTCCCTTGGTTGAATTGCAGGTGTAGCCTCAGAAACATTATCTTCTGCAATTACCCCCGGTTCTAAACCATCAATTGCAGGTGTAGTCTCAGAAACATTATCTTCTGCAATTACCTCCGGCTCTAAACCATCAATTGCAGGTGTAGTCTCAGAAATATTATCTTCTGCAATTACCTCCGGCTCTAAACCATCAATTGCAGGTGTAGTCTCAGAAATATTCGACGATAGACTTTCTACATCAAAGCTCGCATTATAAAAATCATCAGTACCCAGTAAACTCGCATAAAGTTGGTCTACTTCATCACCAATTAAATCCAAATCATCCTGCTGCTCTGCACTGTCAGAATAACTAGATGATAAATAATCATCGACACCAAGCTCTAAAAGCATTGCATCCAGATCATCTGCAACAACCATATCTTCTTCATTAAATATCAGTGAAGACGAAGCCTCTGGGGTGTTTAATTCCTGCGGCTGAGTTGTTGTATCCACTGATGGGATGACATTTTTTGCAATACTAGTCCCCTCAGTTGGTAATGATGGTAGCGGAGATAGAGGTTGATTATTTTCTAACTCTGAAAAAGATAACACAGCCATCGGGACTTGTTGCTGCAACAGCTGCGTTAAATTATTCAGAAACTTCACCATTAATTGCTCACCCTGCACACCCCTACTGTGCATTCTCGCCAACCCCTGATATAAAGACTCATGATAAGTATTTATATTGCGCTGTAGTGCCTCAAATACAAAATTCACAGTCCCATCCAGGGATAGTAGACGTTGATCCAGTTCCCTGGTCAAATGGGTTAACCGTTCCGCCTGTTCTGATGTTTCTAAGAAAGATTGACTCTCAGAGGAGACTAACTCTGTATTTCTGGGCTGATTTTCACTGTCAGAATTAGCCCCCGTCTGTGGCGTTAAATTAGATGGAATGCGGCTGATGAGTAACTGCAAAAATTCCGCAATCATCTGTTCTTGGTTAGCCCATTGCTGGCTTAAAGAGTAGTTATGCAGTCTTCTTTGCTCTAGCTGTCTAATTTCCTGTACTAGATTTGCTCGCTCTTCCATCATGGCAGCTAATTCTGCTTGGAAAGGCTGTATTAATTGCTGTAATAGTAAGTTAACTTGTTCCTGTTCAGTTGGGTTTGGCTGTGCTAAAGATTGGTTATTGACTTTATTAACAAATTTCTCTAATAAAGGCGACCTCTGCGCCTCTGGTTCTGGGTCACTATTATTGACAATCTCACGCTCTTTTTGTTGAACCAGGAAGTTACGAGTTTTCTCTAAAACTTCTTTGGTTTCCGGCGCTTGATGAGACAACAGCCTAGATAGGCGTTTACTACTGTTATTGAGTAAGTTGTCAATGTCTGCAATCAATTTTTGGATTTCATCTGCACGGGAAGTCACTTTAAATTACCTTAGCTAGAACTGTACTTGAACTTATATGAAAATTATGAACTTTCCACAGTGGGGAACCCTGATGAATCCTCACTAGAATCGTTTTATACATTAACTTAATGGCTATCTCGCATCTAGAAATACATAAAGTATTCCAAATTTATTTTTATATCACCTGCTTTGTTCTCTTAACATAAACGCGATTTTACAGCTTCTCGGAAGCATCTAGTGGCAAAACTTCCAAAAATGCTACAGCGATCGCACTTACATGAGAACTTAAGGTAACTAACCAATGTCCGAATGGCAAGAGGGCATTTTTTGCGTGAGTTTTTTCTGGATTAACAGCTAAAAATATTACATTAGCAAAAATTTACGCGTCATGAAACCTCAAGTCCTCTTCATTTATACGGGTAATATCAGCGAAAAGCCAAATAAATTTAGCTATTAAATGGTATATTACATACGCTTGCTAGCCAAATGTCATCATCCGAAGCAAACATCTTTCGGGTAAAAGGTGATCCTATGGGCGAAGCAATATCAAACTGGTTTTACCTGGAATTACCGTTTTAACTCATAACCCCTAGTCACTGATTCTGGAGTGTGTGTCAATATATTGAGTATCATGGATCTTGTTTGTTGATATTTTATGGTGATCAACTTGGCTATGAAGTTGATTCCCCAAACATCTCCCAACTAAGTGATTATCACCCTTGTGACTAATATTTGATACTTTGAAAACTCAGTACACCCTATCCTATTTTTCTTGTGTCTCATTCCCATTTACCTTTCTATAGCCATTAACTACAAAGGTTATACTTTGATAGTTTAAGCTGGATGTAAGCCTTTGTTTGTTTTATATATAACAGCTTAAATAAACTTGTCCTAATGGAAGACCGATATACTGTGCAAGCCACCAGCGATCCTGGGATTATATCTTCGGCTCCCTTTTTCCAAGGGTTGCCAGAATCTGCTATTCAATTAGCTCTTACCCATCTTGTTACCCGTACACACCCTAGCAACCAAGTAATTCTTCTGGAAAATGACTGGGGTGGCGCTGTATATTTTATCCTAGATGGATGGGTAAAAATTCGTACCTATAACCTAGAAGGAAAAGAGGTGACACTGAATATAATTGGTAAAGGCGAATTGTTTGGTGAAATGGGAGCATTAGATGAAGTACCACGCTCTACTGATGTAATTACCCTGACTCCGACAATGATTGGCAGTATGCCCTCTCAGGATTTTGTCAAGTTACTGCACACAGAACCCTTAGCGGGACTGCGATTGTCACAATTAATGGCTCGACGTTTACGACAAGTTAACCGTAGGCTGCGCTTGCGAGAATCTGATAGTCAGTCACGAGTAGCAGATACTTTGTTATTTCTGGCAGAAGGACAGGGAACTCAAAGAAAAACTGGTACAGAAATCCCCAATTTACCTCACCGAGAACTGAGTAGTTTGAGTGGACTAGCCAGGGAAACTGTTACTAGAGTATTAACAAGATTAGAAAAAAAAGACTTGATTAAGCGATATAGTGACACAATTTATATTCCTGATGTGTCAGCTTTGGAAAAGATGATTGTTTAAAAAACCTTTAATTGATCACCAATTCGCAGTAATCACTATAGTGGAAGACTGACCGCAAAGTCATTCACACTTTTTTCACCATGAGCATTTCAGATTCCCTACCAGATGAAACCCCATCCCCGGTTCCCAACTCTCTGAATAAACAGCAGTTGAAGCAACCTAAAATAAAAGTTGATGCGCCTTTACGCATGGTGGAAACAGCATTTTTAGCCAGTGCAGCTAGCTTGATTTGGTTTATTAATTTCTACTTTCCTTTAGGCCCGGTATTAAGAATACTGTTTCCCGTACCCATAGCTTTAGTTTACCTACGTTGGGGTAAAAGAGCTGCCTGGATGGCTGCTATTACTTCCGGTTTGCTACTATCAGTGCTAATGGGGCCGGTTCGTAGTTTATTATTTGTTATGCCCTTTGCTTTTATGGGTGTGCTTTTAGGCGCAACCTGGCATCGTCGTGTTCCCTGGATTGTATCTATCACTTTGGGTACACTTTTGGGTTCATTAGGGGTATTTTTTCGCCTGTGGTTGCTGTCTGTATTGTCGGGTGAAGACCTGTGGATTTATGCAATTAACCAGGTAACGGAACTCATAGAGTGGGCATTTCTGAGGCTGCAATTATTAGCTAGTCCGAGTTTGTTTTTGGTGCAAATGGGAGCTGTCGCTTTAATTGTCCTGAATAATTTTATTTATCTGTTTATGGTACACCTAGCAGCATGGCTATTATTGGATCGCTTGGGAAATTCTATTCCCCGTCCGCCAGAATGGGTGCAGGTTCTTATGGATTATGAAGGTTGAATAATTGATTCGTATTTATACCCAAGTAGAACAGGGTGAGAAATGGATTTCTAAGTATAGGAATTGTTTACCTGTATTTGCCTGTGTTTTAGGTTTTACTGATACTGGTCTAATTCCAGGTATTTCGGCGGCTGGTAGTACTCCAGAAGCTCGACGGTATACGGCTTGTGCTGATGCGGAATTTTTATATTATGGCGGAGGACGAAAACCTCTCTATCCTTTACCACCACTAACTGCGGGTGCTTCACCTGTGATAATTTCTCGTGCTGTTGTTGAGGCTCTGAATATTCCCGTTTATTTGTTTAACGCTGGCTTACCTCAGCCTCCGGCTGTACCAGTGATTGATTTGGGTGGCTCTCCGGCTAAGTGTTTGAGTCAAGGTGCTGCGATGGAAATTAGTAGGGTACACCATTTACTGAAGCAAGGGCTATTGTGGGGAGAACGCCTGGCTGCTAGCGTTCAATCAGGATATGTGATTTTAGGTGAGTGCGTTGTGGGAGGTACGACAACTGCTCTGGCCATTTTAACTGGTTTAGGTATAGATGCAGAGGGTAAAGTCAACAGTAGTCATCCTGTATGTAATCATACCCAAAAGTGGACAGTAGTTCAATCTGGACTGGAGAGGATGAGAAATACCGGGGTAAATTTATTATCTTCCTCGTCGGTGGTAATAGATCCTTTAGCTCTGGTGGCGGCGGTAGGTGATCCTATGCAGGTGGTGGTAGCGGGAATGGCGATCGCAGCTAGTCGTCATTGTGGGGTGTTGCTAGCGGGTGGGACACAAATGCTGGCGGTTTATGCTTTAATTAATGCGATCGCCGAAGCCTACAGCTTATCTTGGGAACCAGCAGAAGTAGTCGTGGGTACAACTCGTTGGGTAGCAGAAGATCCCACGGGTAACACTGTTGACTTAGCCCTCAGCTTAGGAAAAACAATCCCTCCTCTACTGGCGACACAATTAAGTTTTGCTAACTCCCGTTATCCCCAACTCCAAGCCTATGAGCAGGGCTTTGTAAAAGAAGGTATAGGGGCTGGGTCTGCTTGCATCGCCGCCTATCTCCACCAAAACTGGCAACAACATCAACTTTTAACAGCTATTGAAGCTCAACTAGAACAGCTGATCAATTATCTATAATTTTAGGACTTACGCATAATCTACGTTTTCTTGGCGGCTTGGCGGTATGCGCTACGCGAACGATAAATCAAGATTTTTGGTAATTGCTGCGTAAGTCCTGAATTTAATGAATTCTCATTTTCATTAACTGTTCTTCCAAAGCAGCAATACGATTATATGCTGCCGTCAACTGTGCTGTTAGTCGTTGTATTTGAATTTCCGGTGTTAAATTCTTATCCCCACCTTGGCGATGGATCTCCAAAGACATCCCATCCATCAAGATATCCTTATGTTCCAGTTGGGGATGCAAACTCATCTGTCCTTTGAACTGGTAGCGACCCATATCATCACTATTGTCCCCACAATCATTCTTCTCCCGTGTATTTGCTACAGAGAATTCCAAGAAACCTTGAGCAACTTTACTCTCAAGTTTTTCAATTAGCTGGTAAATAGCATCAACTTTATGACTTAAATTCAGGATCTGCGTTTGTAATGACTCCATTTAATACCGTCTTCTGGATATTTTCTTCATGTTACGCAGTTTACAGGTGATATCAACTTTACTTTTGAATTATTTAATTTTTCCCAAAATTTATCAAGATATGATCAGTAAATATTTTCCCCCCGCTTTGGAGTTCCTAGCATCTCACTGAGTTTGACCTGACGTATTCTGAAAATACAGTCTCATAAGCAATTAGGGTATAATTTCACATATTTGATTTATGTATAGTCAAAAGTCCAAAATTCAAAATTCAAAGTTGATGCAAAGACGATCTTTTTTGATGGGTGCTGGTGGACTGGCTCTTTCACAGATGTTAGTTGGTTGTGGTAATAGCAACCAGACTCAATTCCATATCCAGTTATTAAAAGGTTCCATACCCGGTCAGATAGTTCGTCAGTTTCAGAAAAGTCTACAGCAAAAAATCGAGTTAAATTTTACTCCTGTTGAGCAGATACAGGATTTATTTAAACAATTGCAAGGTTGGCAAAATCCATCAAAAACCACTGATGAATCATTTTGGAGTCGTTTTATCCCATTTAGGGAATCCTCACCAGCAGTTGCATCTGACTTAGTGACATTAGGCGATTATTGGCTGAAAGCCGCCATTGAACAGAAATTGATTCAACCACTAGAAGAAACAGAGGTAAAACAGTGGTCTGCTTTAGATAAAAGGTGGCAACAACTGGTAACGCGCAATGAGCAAGGAAATCTGGATACTCAAGGCAAAGTTTGGGCTGCTCCTTACCGTTGGGGTAGTACCATAATTATTTATAACCGTCAAAAATTTCAGAGTTTGGGTTGGACACCAGAGGATTGGAATGATTTGTGGCGAGACGAATTGCAAGACCGAATTTCTGTAGTCAATCAATCTAGAGAAGTCATCGGTCTAGTTTTGAAAAAGCTAGGAAAATCCTACAACACAGAAAATCTCGACACCATACCAGAGTTAGAAAATGAACTCAGGAAATTCAACCGACAAGTCAAGTTTTACAGTTCCAATCATTACCTAGAACCGCTCATTATTGGAGATACTTGGCTAGCTGTTGGTTGGTCTAGCGATATCATACCCTTGCTGCCGCGTTATCCCCAATTGACTGCATTGGTCCCCAAATCAGGAACAGCAATCTGGGCGGATTTATGGGTACGTCCCAAAGGAGTGAAGCAAGATACTTTTTCATCCCAGTGGGTTGATTTTTGTTTGCAACCAACGATTGCGGAACAAATATCTCTGTTAACTAGAAGTAATTCGCCAATTTCTTCTAATAATGTCCCATCTGACCTTCAGGAACCATTTAAAAGTCTATTACAGAGTAATAGTGAAGTTTTCGACAAAAGCGAATTTCTGCTGTCCTTATCTCCATCAGTAATTGAGCAGTATGAGTCTTTGTTTGCCAAAATTAAGCAAGAATAGGAAATTAGGTTGACTAGCTAGCTTTTAGAAAGAACGCAACAATCCTAATCTATTTTGACTATTTATCTGGATACGGCATGATGCTGGAGTTGTGACAAAATTACAGGTATAAGTTGCCAAAAGGTTGTTTTGATCATTCAAAACTCGCAAATTGTGACTTTCCTGTCTAGCACTGTTACCTAAGCGATTTACAAAGTCGTAGCGTTCTATATAGTCTAGCAAGCTCCAAATTTGCTGATTAACTATGAGGTCAACTCTAGCAGGTTCTTTGTCGTTAGCTGGATATGTGATCCATTTATCTAAAAGCTTGTTTTGTGAATTTTGTTTTTCCCACCATAAACTAGGTGTAGTTAATCCTTCTGGGTTAATGGTATTGACTGTGATTACAGTACCTTGAGACTCATGTTCCACAGGCGCATCTGAAGGCGATGGGATTGGGGCTATTTCTGCTAGTGAAGGTGAGATTGGTATCAGAAAAATTGTACTGAGGTGAATAGTTAGCAGTAAAAAGAGCGATATTTTGGGGCTAAATAATTTGTTTCTCAGCATAAACCTACAGCATTTTTAATTCACGCTTAATCTTTAATGTGGTGATCATTTATCGGTGTTGGCTAAACTTTGAGGGCAAAAAAACGAAGTCTTTTGTAGTCAGCCTTCCAAGTACCATCACAGTACATTTGCGGTGAAAGTAACTGCTCTACATGATGAACAAGTTGTGTTTTTTGGTCAGGAGATAATCCTGATATGAAGTTGCCCGCAAACATTTTAATCCAGTTGGCTATTCCGGCTTGTTTGTCTGCTAAGGGAGTGGGACGGTTAAATAGGATGGCATAAGTGACATCAAAACCTTGCTTTTCTAAGAGGGTGGTGTATTCGCCAATGCTGGGAAAATACCAAGGATTTGATATTTCTAGTTTGGGGATACCCAGTACGTCTAAACCACTGTACAAAGCTTCGGTTATGGCCTGTACGTTTCCTTTACCACCCAACTCGGCGACAAAACGCCCTCCTGATTTTAGTGCTTGATGCACACAGGCGATCGCCGCTTCTGGTTCTTTGACCCAATGCAAACTCGCGTTAGAAAATACTGCATCTAATGGCTGGTCTAGTTGAAAGTTTCTGGCATCAGCGACATCAAATAATAAATGGGGATAGTTTTGTTTAGCTTTCTCAACCATCGCAGATGCACTATCAATTCCCATTACCTCTGCACCACTCAGAGAAATTTTTTCAGTGAGTTGTCCCGTACCACATCCCAAATCCAAAATGGATTCTCCTGGTTGAGGATTGAGCAATTCCAGCAATTTTTCTCCATATTCCCAAACGAAAGCGTGTTGCTCTTCATAAAGGTGACTATCCCAATCATTATTAGGGGGAATTTCAGGAGAAAATTCGGGGTTTTGGTAAGTATCGTTTTTCATGATGACTTTAATCAGCTTTTAAACAGGTATACAATCAATATTTTTATTAATAAACTCTAGAAAGATTAGCATTTTTATCCAGTAGATAGACAATATGGAATTATTTTTATTTTAAAGTAAGTTCTTCGTAGACTGGTATAGTCTACCGAAAAATACTAGGTATTAAATAAGTAGCTCCTGAATATAATACATAAAAAGCAAACCCGAAAAACAAAGTATTTAAAATAGTGATGATATAGCCCAAAGCCATCAATATGCCATCAGATTCAATGGTCGCTACTGCCAAGAGTAACATTCCAATAGCGGGAACCGAATTGGAGAAAGGAGGATATGGCGACATTAATAATAATGCTAACCAAGTAAGACATATTCCATTGATACGCCAAGTCATCTGATGTTGAGTAAGTTTTTCAAAACGCGGGCGGGAGATTTTTTCTAAGCACTTAGTGAATCGTTGTAAGTTTTGTAATAATTGTTGGGCAAACCAATGTGGAAATTTTATACTAGCAATCTTTTTTGGTAGCCAAGGTTTACGCCTTCCTAAAGCCATCTGTGCTGACATCAACAAGCAAGTAATACCAAGAGCGGTGCTGAAGCCTGGTGGTGTCGGAAATAAAAAGGGTAATACTAATAATGCAATGACTAAGCTAAAACCGCGTTCTGAAGTTTCTGAGATGATATTACCTAGAGTCAGTGGGTTTTCCGCTAGGCGTTGCAGGAGTAACTTCACGTCTTGAGAAAATCTCAGGGCCATTAGATTTCAGGTAATGATAATTTAGGAAGTAGCAATAATTTAATTGACTGTAATTTATATTAACTAGTTCGGGAGTTTGAGGAGAAAGTTGAGAGTTTAATGAAATATTGTTTTTGATCATAGGTGCAATTAACAGAACATAACAGTGGAAAACATGAGTATGGTGAACAGACTGATGATGGTGCAGTAGTTATCCTCATAGCAGTACTGAATTTTCATACTGTTACTTATTTGTAGGAAATCGATGACACCTCAAGAATTTTTAGAAAATTTAGCAACAGCTACTACAGATCCCGAAAAACTCAAGGTTGTTGCTGAATATCTGGAAACAACTGCGATGGACAATGCTACTACCCCAAAATGGCGCAGGATTCCTTACAGTTCTGAAATTGAAATGGCGCTGAATAATTTGGCTTTTCATTTAGAGGGACTGGCGGAAATGGAAAATTGATCTTGTGCTTTTAATTGCCTTGTTCCATCCATTCTCGTGCTGCTTTCTCGGCTGCTTTGGGCGTATAGTAAAGCTTACGCTCACCAAATACTGCGCCACCAGGACTAATTAACCGGAACTGCCAGGAATCATCTTCTTCAGTATAAAACACTGTTAGGGTAACGTTATGAATGCCAACAACTAAGTGAATTTTGGTGGTAGTCATTAGTGGTCTCTCAACGTTTACCCTTTTTTTATCATATTTAATATATTTATAGGGTGCAATTAGCTTATTCTAAATATCACCAGGTTATAAATCGTACAAATTTTTAAACCAGTTAACAAATACCTGTGCCTTTGGATGCTTTGGATGCAGAATTTTCTCTTCAATAGCATTATGTAGTTGTCGTCCTGGTGGATCTTGCCATGCTAACCATGTGTAAATACAAGCTTTATCATGATGAAAAGGTATAAATTTTGCTCCTCGATTTTTTGATTCTGCGACTATTTCCTGAGCATATTTCCAGAGTGGTTGGTTTTCATGAGAAATCATATAAGCTAAAAAAGTTTCTAGCATACCTTTTTGTTGGTTATCTGGCATAATCCAGATACCAAATTTAATTCCAGTATTAGTAATATGAATAAGTCCGGTTTCAGGTATTTCTTGAGGAATATCACGAATACTTGGTAAACAAGCATTTCTAATACTTTCCCAACTAGTCGATGAATTTTCATCTGCGTCTAGTATCAAACCAAGATGGGTCAATCCTGTTCCTTTCAGTTGAGTAGATATCCAATGACTATTAAAATCATTACTACCGCGAGGTTTGATATAAACTGGTTCGTTACCTCTTGGCCAAGGAGTTCCATTCGCTTCGATAAGATACGGTATTACTCGCTTATCTTGGTCACCCTCAACAATTAGCCGCTTTGTCGATTTCTCCTCCTTGCTTGGCATTATTAACGAACCTCAATATTTTCTTCAGCAGCAATCACAATTTCAGGTTCAATAAAAACGATACTTTTTTCTTTACCTTTTTCAATTCTATGAATTCTAATACCATCTTCAGTTGTATCTTCTTGTTCTGCAATATCGGCTAAACTTTGCCAACAATCACTATTATGTGTAGTGGCAAAAACTTGTACATTTAATTTTTTGGCTGTTTGCCAAATCATTTTCCACATATCGGACATGGTAGTAAAATGGAGTCCCGTATCAATTTCATCTATAAATAAATATCCATCTTTAGCGCACACAGTAGCTAGTATAATTCCTAAGATGCGCCAAATACCATCCCCCATACTGCCAATTGGTACACGCTGTTTACTATCAGCAAGACGTACATAAAAGCCAGTATGTGATTCAGCAGAACGTAATCTCATCATTTGACTAGCTTTTTGGACATTGGCTGGAGCAATACGTTCAATTTTTTTATCAATAATTCTCAGTGCTTCCGTTACTAATTTTTCTTCAGGATTTAACACTACTTCATCAAAGAACTCTGTCATTTTCGCAGTATTTAGAGAAGAAGAATTAATAAATATAGTTCTAGGTGCGTTATTTTTTTCATCCCGGCTAGAACCTTTAATTAATTTTAAATCTAAACAGTTATTATCTGATAAACGTAAGTTTAAAAATTCTGTTTCTTCTTCTTGCTGCCAAATAACTTTTAAATTTATGGCTTTTGTGACATGACTAAATAAAAAATCGGCAATAAATTTTTTTTTGACTTCCTCATCCAAATTAGACTCATTCAAAGAAGAATAAATCTGTGATTTTTGTTCAACTATAGTTATAGAAAAATTCTCTTTAACATCATCGTTAATTCCTGAAATTGAAAATGTATTATCTAGCTGAAATTCATGATTATAAAATAAATGAGAGATATCAAGTTCACGTTCTTCTCTGAGATTATCACTCCAAAAATATTCACCGCGATTGATCATTATTTCACCGAGTGGCTCAAGATTAGTCCGTGAGCATAAGAGTTGAATAGCTTCTAATATGGATGTTTTACCACTGTTATTTTCACCCACGAGCAGATTAATTCTACCTAGCTGCTGAAGCTCGAAAGATTTGAAACCTCGAAAATTCTCTATTTTTACGCTCTTTAACATAATTTTTTAGCCAGAGACAACAAAGAGCTAATGACTGGTGTTAGTAAAAGTAGTTGTGATACTTCTCACTTTAGCAAAACTAGCGTCTGCTTCAACTGTATTCATCAACATTCGACTCCACAGGCTCAAATTTAACTTTGTTGTATAAATCTTGTAGGGAAATTTCAAAGGGTATAGTATTGAGTGCGATCGCCTGATCTTCCTCATCATACTCACGTAGCGACCATTGCTTTTTCCCAGTCTTAGAAAATTGCTCTACATGAATCCGGGTTTGGTCAATTAGTAAATACTCTTGAAACGTAGAAATAGTTCGGTAAGCCTCAAATTTATTCTCACGGTCATAGCCTTTGGTCGATTTTGATAAAACCTCAAAAATCACCTGTGGATTAACAATTATATCTTTTCGGTTATTGAAAAATTCTGGTTCACCTGCCAAAATCATCACATCAGGATAAGTATAGATACGCTTTTGCGGTATCCATAGACGAACATCACCCATAAAAACTCGATAGTTTTGCCGTTTGAAAGCAAAATTCAACTCACTACTTAGGTTGAGTGCGATTTGGTTATGATCTATTGTTCCACCTGCCATTGGAATTATTTCCCCGTCAATATATTCGCTTTTATAATCAGCAGCCTCTTCTAAGGCTAAATATTCCTCTGGCGTATAATATCGCTGTTGTTTGACTTGCATAGTTTTTTCCTGTAGCGATGCCTACAAATATTCTAACGTGTTCAGTCCAATCATCTTAATTACGAATTATTCCCACAGTCTTCTTCTATTTTTACCGCTTAATCTTTCGTGAGTATCTTCTAGTAAAGCAGGAATATTTAAGTTTTCTGGACATCGCGGTAAACATTCACCGCATTCTGTACAACGGTTAGCTTTCATTCCAGGGAACCAGTGACCAGCATTTTCAAACATTCCATAACGATATTTTCCATAATCATTCATTTCATAGGCTACTGCCAGATTTCTTAACCTTAGAATTTCGGGAATATGGATATTTTCTGGACAAGGTAAACAGGCATAACATTGGCTACATTTATCAGTTTCTAATGTAGTTTTTTGATATTTTTCTAACTGTTGAAATGCTAAGATTTCCTCTGGCATTAATTGATGATCGCTATCAGCAAATGCTAACGGTTCTTTTAATTCGTCTGGGTTAGCTGCACCAACACTCAAGGTAGTAATCCGATGATCACTGAGTAAAAATCGATAATTTAATTCTAAAGGTGAATAAGGCTGACAAAGGTCTATTAATGTTTGGGGTGGGGTGTAGAGGCGACCACCTTTATCAGCTGGGGAAATGATAAAAATGCCCATGTCCTTTTCAGTAGCTAACTGAATTGCTGGGGTATGACGTTGGAAAAAATAGTAATAATGGAGATTGACAAATTCAAAAAAGTCTGTATTGATTGCTGATAGAATTATATCTAATGAACCGTGGGTGGAAAAACCAACGTGTCGCACTCGACCGTCATCAACAGCTTCCTGGACGGCTTTCATGCAGCCATTGTTGGCTTGTACCCACTGGAGATGCTCCCAAGTATTTAAGCCATGAATCCCTAAGCAATCTAGATAATCGAGATTTAATCGTTCTAGGGATTCGTTGATGCACCGACGCATACTATCAGCATCATTTGTCGGCGGGATTTTGGTGGTGATGCAAACCTGAGAACGGGGTAGTGATAGTCCGCTTTTGATAGCTGCACCGAGATACTCTTCACTTTTGCCATAACCTCTGGCTGTTTCGAGATGATTTACTCCCAAGGCTAGTGCTGTGGCTATGGTCTGGCGAGCATTTTCGCTATCAGCCAAGTAGCGCATTGTTCCCAAAGAGAAAACCGAGAGGTATAGGTTTGTTTTTCCAAAGCGTCGGTATTGCATAGGCTTGGTGGTGACTAAGAAGATGAGGAAGAGATGAGGCTAGAGAAAATGATTTTGCCACAAATCCCAGTCCCCAGTCCCCAACTCCCAGTCACTGATTACCAAAGCGCTTAATTAAGTCTTCAGGACGAAGATTGGAGATAAATTCCCGGAAGGCTTGCTGTTCTGCTTCATCAGCGTCACGATCTACAGGGATGGAAGCATCAGAAACTACTTCTTCCATGACCCAGATGGGTGAATTGGTACGGAGAGCAATGGCGATCGCATCGCTGGGACGCGCATCAATTTCTTTTTTGATTTCACCCTGCTGAACAATTAAGGCTGCATAAAATGTGTCCTTTTGTAAGGAGTGAATAATTACTTTTTCTAGAATCATGGAACATGACTCTAAAAGATTCACAATTAAATCGTGTGTTAATGGCCTGGGAGGCTTTTGATTTTCTAACGCCCCCATAATTGCCTTCGCCTGTTCCTGTCCAATATAAATTGGCAAAGCCCGCCGATCTGAGGCATCTTTCAAAAGTACGATGGGACTGCGGGTTATGGCATCTAATGCTATGCCAGCGACTCTCATTTCAATCATTGTCTAAGCCTCTACAATCCTGTTAATGATTGGGCGCTCTGTCATAAATAATACCCTTTTCTTCGGTAACTTTGAGGTGAGAATAAACATAACCATTGTTCTCTATAATTGCTTCTATTAAACCGTGAACTTCTGGAGAAGACCAGAGTAAGTCAATGTGGTCTACTTAGAACATAACCTTATTAACCAAGTATGCCTTGTGAATGATACGAATGTGTTAATAAATTTATAATAAAAACAGTCAGAAATTATACTTAAAATGTTCGGCATTAATGTCAGAATTACAGTGAATTTTGGGCAGAATTAGACAATAACTAGAATAAGTTTGAGAAAAAAGCCGTGTTTACAGGATTAATCCAAGCCATAGGAACAATGAAAGGGTTAGGGGGCGACTCTTGGCAAATTACCTTTGTAAGTCAGTCTTCTGTAGTCATTATGCAGGATTTAGCTTATGGCGATAGTGTGGCTGTAGATGGTGTTTGTTTAACAGTGGAGAAAATTTTAAATAATGGGTTTATCGCCACTGCTTCACCGGAGACTCTGCGCCGCACGACTTTAGGAGATGAGGAAATACAAGGGAAATACGTCAATTTAGAAGCGTCCCTGCGGGTGGGGGGCAAAGTAGGCGGTCACTTTGTCATGGGTCATGTAGATGGTAGAGGTCAATTAGTGGCTGCTGAACAAACAGCTAGTTCTTGGGAAATGACTTTTACTGCACCCGAAGCGATCGCGCGGTATATTGTCCCCAAAGGTAGCATTGCTGTAAATGGTATCAGCCTCACCGTAGCTGCTTATGAACCGGAATTATCTCAGTTCACAGTTGCAGTTATTCCCCTGACCTATGACGAGACAAATCTCCACGATCTTGTTCCTGACAGTTGGGTAAATTTAGAAGGGGATATTCTCGGTAAATACGTTGAGAAATTTCTTTCTCCTGCTGGAAAACACTTAAAAACCGATATGGTAACACCTGAGTTTTTAGCAGAAAATGGGTATGTGTAAATTAGGGAGCAGGGTGTGGGAGGTGTGGGGGGAAAGATTGTTACTTCCCAATCCCTAATACCCAGTTCCCAGTCCCAGTCCTAGCTATCTGGTTCTCCTGTCACTCTAGCTGTTTGTAAAGCTTGTACTAGCTGATTGAGAGCAACTTGTAATTGTACACCTGAGTCAACAGCAACCCAACCTTCTGGTTTGAGGTGGCGGACTTCAAAGTGTAGGTGAGGCCCTGTAGAGTTACCAGTGCTACCCACTCGCCCAATGATAGTTCCTTGTTCTACCTTTTGACCGGGTTGCACAAATAATTCTGACAAATGAGCATAAAGGGTTTGTTCGGCGGAAGGGTGATTAACAATGACGGTTAAACCATAACCACCCATCCAGTTAGCAGTTTGCACTGTACCGTCTCCGGCGGCTATGACTGGTGTACCTGTAGGCGCACCTAAATCTGTGCCGGCGTGGAAGCGGCGATCGCCTGAAATGGGATGAGTTCTCCAACCAAACATGGAAGTAATCCGAGCCGGGATTGAAAGAGGAAAAATCATATCCCCATCACCACGATAAGCCAGGTTCCCGGTAAAGGGAATTTGTGGCAATACCGAGGCTAGTGGGAAGTCATAAGCCACTTTACTAGTGCGGGGTGCAACATTAGCTGCTGTCATTGGTGGGGGTAGAGTCTCACCACTAGATGCGATCGCCGACCCCTGGTTTGAAGTACTTACGAAATCGCTGGGTTTAGGGAGAAAACGCCTCAGTCCAGATGCAGTTTTACTCACACCACTAGATGCAGTCTGTCTATTATTAGTGGCTACTGGTCGCACTACTGGTTGAGCTACTGGTTGAGCTACTGGTGTATTAATAGCTACTGGTCGAGCCACTGGAGCATTTTCTACTGGAGTATTTTGGCTAGCTTTCAGCCAATTAGGTGTAGTTTTAGCATCAGAACTAGCTACTGGCTGATTCTGTGCAGATGGCACACAACTACTACTTAATACACTTTCCCCAGATGGTAAAACGGTTTGACAACCACTAGAGCGTTCTGTTAGCACCACCGAGTTAGGTGCTTTATAAGTAGCCTGGGTGTTAGTGCTGTAATTGGTAGGATCAAGATAGACGTTATTATAATCCTTGGTTTTCCCAGCCGTTGCAGTAGTGGCGCTGTTGGAGCTATTTGAAGGTTGGGCAATTTCTGGGAGTTTCTCCGGTAAAGTGCGGAGTTTCGGAGGTTGAGCTACTTCAGTTTTAGGTTTCTCCAAAATGACATTTGCTTTGGGAGTAGAAACCTGAGTTTTAGGTGTTTCCAAAGTCACACTTGTCTCTGGAGCAGAAACCTCAGTTTTGAGTTTCTCCAAAATGACATTTGCTTTGGGAGTAGAAACCTCAGTTTTGGGTTTCTCCAAAGTCACACTTGTCTCTGGAGTAGATACCCCTTGTCTACTACGTAATCTTTCTGTCAAGTCAGCTTGACGTTGTACGAGATCCGACTTTGCTGGAGATGGTACAGCAGAAACAGTATTTTTCTCAACCTTAGTTGGAATAACTACATTTGCTGACGAACTTTCAGTAGTAGGAACAATATTATCTATACCCGTTTCTGTTTGGGCAATTGCCAAGCCGCCACTTAAGAAACTAGCACTACTCAGCAAGAAAAAACTTTGTGCTGGTAGAGTAGATGCATAGATATGGAGCAGATTTCCGTAAGGATTCCGTTTTTTTGAGTTATTTAAATCGTGATGGGCAGATTTATGGCGCTGCGTCATTGTTTCTCTCAGTTGTTTTAAATTAGCCTAAAGAGATGATGTCAGTGGTTTGTATTGCCCAGAGAGCGAAATTTTGAACAAACCTCAAATCAAATAGAAGATTTACTGTAACCCAAGCTAATTGTACCGGGTTCGACATAAATTTCTGGTTTGTTTATCTGATTGGGATCATACACGTCAAAAGATACATGGAGTTTCCCCTGTGAAGTTACGCCCACCACAGTGCCTAAAAGATTATTGATATACACCTGATCACCGATATTTGTCAATAAATCTAAATATCGAGACAAGAGTACATTTATTCCTTCTTGGCTGAGACAGTCTATACCGGATTTTATCCCGGATAAAACAGTGGAAGTGAGCATTTCTAGACTAGAAATAGCCTGAGTCGGCTGGGAAAGTTGCCAAGATTGGAGATTGATGCCAGTATCTGGTACTGAATTAGTCCAGTTAATCCCGACACCAACCACTGCTTGTATGATCTTGCCATTGTGGACTTTTGTTTCCGTTAAAATACCGCCGAGTTTGCGATTCTGCAATACTAAGTCATTAGGCCATTTTATGCCCACACTTATACCGCACTGACGCAATTCAGCCGCAATTCCCCAAGCAGTAGCTAAGGTGAGCTGATAACTATCACTAGCTTCTAGTGTAGGTACAAGACCTACCGAAAGATATAGTCCCCCTGTTGGAGAAATCCACTCACGCCCCCATTGTCCTCTACCAGCAGTTTGCTGAGTAGCAATTACTACGGAATTTTTATCCGCCCCCTGTTGCAGTAAAGCCCACAGAGTCTGATTAGTTGACGGAACAGTTTCAAAAATATGTAAGGACGTTGGTAAATCACTATACCTCAGTCCCGATTCTAAATGATTTTCCCAGAGTTGCCGATTAAATCCCACAGCAGTTAACCGAAATCCCGTTGTTCAAGTTAGCATTGATTGATTGATTTCTGTTGAGGTTTGGTTCAAGATGCACACTTGGAACTGGCACAATTGGCAAGGACTACCCTATCTTACTTGTAGTCTTCTCCAAGATTGGCAACACGGCTTTTTTACTCAGCAGTTTTGGCCGCGATCGCCTGAAGATCTAACAAAAGTTCTGCACCCAGAAGCACCAGCTTATCGTTTAAAACAGGTACATGGCAATATAGTTCTGACTCCCCAAGAAATCCATAGCAAGTTAACAGCAGGTGGAAACGATGTTACAGGGTCAGGAGATTCCGTTTTGGCTTTGGGGGACGGTTTAATTACCGAACAGCAACTACAAGCTGTGTGGGTAGCCAGCGCCGATTGTACACCTGTATTGATTGGGGATGTTAAAACTCGACAAGTAGCCGCACTACACGCGGGTTGGCGGGGGACAGCTGCGAAGATTGTTCCTCAAGCGATCGCCCGACTACAAGACCAAGGTAGTCAACTCGATGATTTACGCATTGCTATGGGACCCGCCATCGGCGGTGAAGTTTACCAAGTGTCTCTGGAGGTAGCGGCGGAAATTGGCGCTAGCATTACACCCCACACAGCAGAAAAGCAAATTATTGATGCTTTACATCAGTTACCCAATTCACCCCTATTCCCAGACCCCAACCCCGGAAAAGTTAAGTTAGATGTGCGCCGAATTAATGCTTTACAAATGGAAAATTTGGGTATTAGCACCGCACAAATAGCGATCGCCCCTCACTGTACTTACCAAACACCAGAATATTTCTTTTCTTATCGTCGAGACCAACATAAAAAAGTTCAATGGTCAGGAATTGTCAGCTAACTAACAATTAAAGGATGATGTTTTAGCTAAACTGTCTCTATCATTCTATAAGCTTCGGTCACAAGTCGATCAAGTTAAAAAATACATACATTAATTGGCAGTTAATTATCTGTATTACTCTATAATTAAATTTTACTAAAGATGTTATGCACTGGTTGTTATCTGGACCGTTGAGTATACAGAGATTAACGGTTAAGATTACAGATTTACCTGTATCTTTACAAGGTAAGAAATTGGTGCAAATGTCGGACTTTCATTATGATGGTCTGCGACTGTCGGATAAATTATTAGCACAGGCGATCGCCACTAGCAACCAATTAAAACCAGATTTAGTCTTATTAACTGGCGACTATGTAACCACCACCCCAGAACCCATACACACCCTAGCCTCACAACTCAAACAACTACAAAGTCAAGCTGGTATTTATGCAGTCCTGGGTAACCATGATATTCGTCACAAACACTCAAAAAGCGAAATTACCCACGCCCTCACCAACATTGGCGTTAACGTCCTGTGGAATCAAATCGCCTATCCTTGGGGAATAGAATTGCCATTAGTAGGACTAGCAGATCGTTATTCCCCAGAATTCTATCCCGCAGCAGTCATGAACCAACTCCACCCCGACACACCTCGGATAGTCTTATCTCATAACCCAGATACTGCGGAATTATTGCAAGCATGGCGCGTAGATTTGCAATTATCGGGTCACACACACGGCGGACAAATCGTCATTCCAGGAATCGGTCCCATATTACTTTGTTACCAAAAAATTCAGCAACAAATTCGATATCCCTTTCCCTCTAGGCGAAAAAAAAGCTTTTTCATCCACCATTGGGAATGGGCGCAAGGTTTACATCAACTGGGAACCAATCAACTATATGTTAATCGCGGGTTAGGAACTTATTTACCAGGACGTTTATTTTGTCCCCCAGAAATTACAGAAATTATCCTCCAAAGAGCATAAATCATCCTGAAGTTTTGACATTAAATGAAGAGGATGTTTGAATTTTTGATAAGCTGTAAATACTGGTATAAGGAGTATCTGTTGCACTATGCACTGGTTGTTTACCGGACGTTTAAGAGTAGATGAATTAACGGTTAAGATTGCGGATTTACCAAAATCTTTACAAGGTACAAAGCTGGTACAGTTGACAGATTTTCATTATGATGGAATCAGAATTTCTGAAGAATTATTAGCACAGGCTATAGAAGCCACTAACGAAGCCGAACCCGATATAATTCTCTTAACAGGTGACTATGTAACCGATGATCCTACACCAATTCACCAACTAGCCTCACGACTCAAACATTTACAAAGTAGTTCTGGTATTTACGCCGTACTCGGAAATCACGATATACATTACAAGCATTCAAAAACAGAAATCACATCTGCACTAACTAGCGCTGGGATTCATGTCCTGTGGAATGAAATCGCCTATCCTCTAGGAAAACAATTACCCATAGTAGGGCTAGCTGAATATTGGTCACGGGAATTTAACCCCGCACCAGTAATGGATATACTCAATTCTGATACACCCCGCATTGTCTTATCCCACAATCCAGATACTGCCAAAATTTTGCAAAAATGGCGAGTAGATTTGCAACTATCTGGACATACTCACGGAGGTCATATTGTCATCCCAGGATTTGGACCTGTGATTTGTCATTATCAAAAGTTCCTCAAAAAACTTCCTGCAAAAATCCGCCGTTGGAAACCATTATTACTAGGAGATTGTGGGAAAGTCGTGCAGTATTGGGAATGGACAAAAGGTTTTCATCAAGTATCTCAAAATCAGTTATACGTCAGTCGCGGTTTAGGAACTTATCGCCCAGGACGTTTATTTTGTCCCCCAGAAGTGACTGTAATTACTTTAGTCAGCCTCTAGTTATTCATAAACCGCCACGAGTTACGATGGAAAAGTATCAGTAACCTATGGCGGCTTATTAAATTTACAATTTTGTGAGAAAATTTCAGAAATAGCTTACAATAACTCAAGTAAAGTGGACAGTTTTCGTAACTTTTCTTAATATTTGGATCTTTATGGGTCAGTTTAGCTAGCGGTATCTATATTATTGACAACACGCCAGGAGTCAACAGTAACTATTCCTGAAATACTGGAGAATCGCCCCATTCACTTACATATTCACACTATTAAACAATAGTGCCAGTAATTTTTCTCTCTAAAAACGTGGAATTGAAGACGGCAAACCAACTCGCATAAATAATCTTGCGAATGCTTGAGAAAAGTGTTCTAAGTAAGGAGATTTTAACCGCCACCTAGAACCGATATCTGTGGAGTGTTTCACAATATATTCATAAGGTAAACTATATATTTCTCTAAAATTTACAACCAGAGCTTCCCTATTATTGCCAGGGTCAGTTGGCGATGCAAGTAGATGTAAACCCTCAATTTTACCCTTTAAAACCTCGTTCCACTTTCCCTTTTTGGCAAATTCTGAGTTGGCTTCCTCAAATTCTAAAATATGATTAATTGTACATACAACTACTTGACTAACTTTTTTGTTATCTAAATCACAACTTTGAGTGAGAACAATTAAATCTAGTTCGTTTACTTCTACCTCTACTTCTTGAGTTTCATTATTTTTTTTTCCAAAAGTTGTAGGGTCAAATAATGGGACTGGTACAAGACACCCAGGCAGGTAATCACCTTGCCTGAGAGTTGGTTCATTAACCTGCACCCAAAAAGGGTCTATTATCATTCTTCCTCTAAAAAATAGGGCATGGGTTTTTTACGCCCCTTGAACTGGGCGCGCATCACTACCCGCTCTGAGCGTTTTGGTGGAACTACATTGTAATCTACTTCACCAATAGTTTTAATAGATTCTAAGTATTCTTTGATCTGAATTAAAACTTGCAAAGCATTTTCTGTGACCTCTGCTATTTTTCGTCCTTCTGGACTTTGTAACTGAGAGGTAGCTCTTGGCTCAAGTACAATTAATCTGGGTAGGGTTAAGGTGTCATTAGGACGTGGAGGGGTTATTGTAGCCATTAGTTCATCAACTCCCTTGTATATTCTGTAATGCAAGCCTCAAAAGCTCTGTTCTTCTGTTCGTGCATTTGTTCCACAATGTTCCAAAGTTCTATTCCATTTTGGGGAATATCCCGTTCTAGAAACAAGTCTAAATCCAACAATATAGAAATAAAATCAGGTGTTGGAGGAGGAACTAGTGCTTGGTTGATAACAAGCATTGTTGCTAGTTTCTCTTGAGGAATTTGTAGCTGCATAAAATAGCCACTTAGTCCTTGCGGCAAGTTAGAGGAAACTTCAGGAAATGTCCTTAAGTAATCTTTTAAATCACCAACAGGTAGTGGAATATCTAGCCTGTTAATATACCTTACCGCTAACCGAGTAATGGCCTGTGGATCTACCAAAGACTGATAGATACTCCACAGTCGCTTTGCTTCATCCCGAAATGTTTCCCAGCAGTCGTAGGGAGCAAGCCGACTGAAAGTGAAGCCATCCAAACGTAATTGCAGAATCTGCTTTTGGTCGTCGCTAAAGATCCTGTAGCCGATTTGAGATTGGCTTGCTGTAGCCTCAACACTAGCACCAGCAGTCATTTGCCCCTGAAACATAAGCATTTCTTCTCGCTTGGGGTACTCTGTTTGAATACTTAAATATACCTGTGCCAAAATATCAAGGTTAACTTCTTGTGGAAGTTGAACTTGTATATCAATCAATGCTTCAGTTATTGGAGGGCGTGAGTAGTGTTTTCGTGCTTGCATACTAATTATCGTAAACTGCCTGTGTCAACAGAGGCAATGTACATTACAATCCTTTTACAATAAATATCTTCAATTGTTTCCTTGCTTTGGCTGTAAATTATGGCTTGATAGGGAGTTAGCAATGAGTGAATTAAATTTGCAGAGAATATATATTCTCTACTTTAAGATTACACATTCTAGTGCGATCGCCTGTTCATCCTCAACAGCCTTTTAATTTGCTGACACCATCTGGATAAAAGGGATTTACGCTTAAAGACAGGTCTGGATGACCTTGACCATCGGGAATATCTCGCACCAGAATAAATATTTTCATAGCTGACTCCCCTTTCTAAGGATTCGGCTTTATTTAAATCAGAACTCGCTCGATATTCAAATCCCAGTTGATCACAAACGAAGCCCCGATATTTGTATGCTTCCACATAATTAGGATTTAGACGAATGGCTTTGGTGAAATCTGCGATCGCCTCCTCATATTTTCCCTGGCTAGCATTCTCCACTCCCCAATTATAAAAAGTCTCCGCATCCCAGCGCTTCACAGAGATATTTACTTGATTACTGGCGGTATTTTCTGGCTCAGTCACAGTATGGGGCAGTTCCGACTTGAGTTTGTTGTAAGCTATATTGATATCTTTAATTTTCTCCTCTGCTTCCTGTTTCTGCTGTGGGTCAGAAAAGCGGTCAGGATGCCAAATTTTCACCAACTTACGGTAAGCTTGCTTCACCTGTTCTGGTGATGCACCCGGTGTAAGTCCTAAAATTTTATAAGCATCATTTATCTCAAGGCGATCGCGCATACTCCCAGAAATAGGCAACAATATAGATATATGTTAACTATTCCCGTAAAATTTCCTCATTTAACCCAAACCCCTCATAGTGGATACCATTGGGATGGTAGTAGTCGCCGCTTCT
The DNA here is from genome assembly GCF_034931085.1 of Nodularia harveyana UHCC-0300. NCBI lineage: Bacteria > Bacillati > Cyanobacteriota > Cyanophyceae > Nostocales > Nodulariaceae > Nodularia > Nodularia harveyana. The sequence goes on from NZ_JAYGHG010000004.1 coordinate 90,297, forward strand.
TCGAAGGTTGGTATTATCGCGTAACTTTACCCGATTGTGGTCAAACCTTCGCCTTCATGTACTCCATCGAAGACCCCATTGGTAGTAAATCCTATAGCGGTGGTGCAGCCCAAGTCCTGGGGGTAAATGACGAATATATATGTCGGACCTTTCCTGATGTCCAAAAATTCTGGGGTAGTAAAGACGTTCTTGCATTAGGTCATTGGGGTAAAACCCACCTCAAAACCCCTCCTCAATACCTTATTCCCAGCGAGTTTGAAGATCATATTCAAGAAGGCTATCAAGCTACAGCCACTTTAAATCAGGGAGAGATTCATGATCCCGCAACTGGTAATTATTGCCGTTGGCGATACGAAATCCAACCCATCTACTATTGGGGAAATCAAAATAGTCTTCAACAATCAACCGCCGGTTGGCTATCATCGTTACAGATTTTTGAACCTGGTTGGCAAATTTTAATGGCTCACGGTTCAGCCAGTGGTTGGATTGATTGGAATGGTAAAATTTATGAATTTACCAACGCTCCCGCTTACGGAGAAAAGAATTGGGGCGGTGCTTTTCCCCAAAAATGGTTTTGGTTAAATTGTAATAGCTTTGATGGCGAACCTGATTTAGCCTTAACTGCTGGTGGTGGTAGGCGCGGTGTTCTGTGGTGGATGGAATCTGTGGCTATGATTGGCTTGCATTATCAAGGTAAGTTTTATGAATTTGTTCCTTGGAATGCCAAAGTAGAATGGAATATTCAGCCCTGGGGTAGATGGCAAATGTGGGCTAGAAACTCAGATTATGAGATTGAATTAACCGGAACTACTAATTTACCGGGTACACCCCTGCGTGCGCCAACAGCCAATGGTTTATTATTTTGTTGTCGGGATACCATGCAAGGAAAGTTAAATTTGGAATTACGAAAATTAACTAATAGTAAATCTCAGACAATCCTGAAAGCACAAAGCTCTGTTTGTGGTTTAGAAATCGGTGGCGGTTCTTGGGATAATTCTTGGTACTCTAGGTGACATACTCCACACACTCCCCTTCAGGTGAGTGTGGGCTTCTCAACGACTCCTCTATGAAGACATTAGTTGAGCTTTAAGACCGTGTGTCCCACGGTTCTTGATATTTATAGCCGCATTCAAATCTCTGCACAAACTCGCATGACATACATGACAGTTGTGCATTCTTTGAGATAGCGGCTTTTTAATTTTGTGACCACAACTAGAGCATTCTTGGCTTGTCCCGCTTGGGTTTACAGCGATTACTTTCAAACCAGCATTTTCGGCTTTGTTTGAAAGAATCGCTATAAATTGTCCCCAACCAGAATCATGAATACTTTTTGCCAACCATGTTCTAGCGAGTCCTTTTATATTCAACTTCTCTACAGCAATCACATCGTACTTTTTTAGTAGATTGTTTGCAGTCTTAAAGTGGAAATCTTTGCGGGTATCTGATACTTTCTTGTGTTGAATACCCAGGTTTTTAATCACTTTTTTACGACGATTAGACCCTTTTTTTCTACGAGAAACGCGACGTTGCGCGGATTTTAATTTACGTTCAGCCTTACGCAGAAACTTAGGGGCTGCAATCCTTCCATCGTCCGATGTAACAATAAAATCAATTAGTCCTACATCAATACCAACAATATTATTAGCATTAAAATCAGGCTTAACGGATGGAACTGTTTTATCATCAAGGCTTAGAGTTGTATAATATCCGTCTGCTTTTTTGGTGACAGACACAGTTTTAATATCAAACCCATCGGGTATTTGACGATGAACAATTACTTTTACATCACCTATTTTTGAAAGCGTTATTTTGTTGTCAGCAAAATAATGTATCTTAAATTGAGGATATATAAATGTTTTATATTGCCCCGCACCTTTAAATCTAGGTCTGCCCGATTTTTTGCCATTAACATCACCTTTCAGCCATCGGTCAAAGGCTAATTCAACTTTTCTAGGAACTTCTTGTAGCACCTGAGAATGAATACATTTGTACCAAGGACGGTCTTTTTTAAGTTGAGTTAATGATGCTTTTTGGCTGTAATAATTTGGCTTATCCTTGAGTTCTGGTAAATGACAAACGAAAATGGAACACCTATCAATAGGAGAACGGTTTTGTTCATACCAATTAAACCGTTGAGCAAGCAAATAATTATATTGATAACGCAATTTTTCTAGCGTTTCGTCAATCTTTTCTGCCTGTTCTTTCGTCGGCTTAATTTTGTATTGGTATGATATCCGCACCTGATTTTTGCTTTTTTCTGGTGTTGGTGTTGCTGTTTTAGCATACACTAACTATAATAGATATGCCAATAAGCTTGTGAAAAATGATTTTGTATCGAAAGGAAGGTCGGTCAGCGATTTAAAAGTACATCTAGTTTTGACGACAAAATATAGACGCAAAGCCTTGACTGGAGAGATGTTGCAGCGACTTCATCTTATCTTAGAGGAACTATTAGTAAAATGGGACTGCAAGCTTGTGGAGTTCAATGGAGAGGAAGATCATATTCATTGCTTATTTCAGTACCACCCGGACTTAGAATTAAGCAAACTGATAAATAATCTTAAATCAGTTTCTTCTAGAAAATTACGCCAAGAATTTTCAGAGCATCTAGCAAAAATTTATTGGAAAGATGTTTTTTGGAACGGATCTTATTTTGTAGCTAGTTGTGGTGGGATAACTATTTCAACGTTACGAAAATATATTGAAAATCAAAATTCACCGGAAGAATAAGGAAATGCTCGTTTCCTCCGTGTCTCCCTTCCTCGCTGTCTCATTGGTCGGGAGACTGTCGTCAACTCACGCGCAATTCATCTCATCACTTACCACGATAGTGCTAAGTCAGAGGCTTCTTGCTGTTTAAGCTAAAACTATTGCTATCATAGTAACTGCCATCTGCTAGAATAAGACTTATAATTGGGGCTGTAGCTCAGATGGATAGAGCGAGCGCCTCCTAAGCGCTAGGTCGCCGGTTCGAGCCTGGCCAGTCCCGTTATCAGAACAAAAGTCTATAAACAGGGGAGTTGGAATAGTTATTGAATGTTCCGGCTCCAAGTCTATGTACAGGGTCAATTTCTATATCTCCTGTTAATAAGTGTTTGACCATGTATTAAATAAAAGTATTCTGGATATTAAACTGGATTTTTCCAAAATCTGCTAACCTACATACTTGCTAATCTTTTTTCTGATGGAATCCTGGACTCAACAGAATAAATTATAGAGCCTTGAAGAACCATAGATTATTTATAGGTCATTCATTTCGATTTATGGTTTTCGCCCTACCTCTATTTGTTTGGTTGGGATACCAAGAATCGAAAATTGAAAAGGTACCACCCCAAGCAGTGTTAGTATTGGGTGGTTCTACGACGCGTTTAGAACGAGAAAAGTTCACTGCCAATTTTGCCAGGGAACATCCAAGTTTACCGATTTGGATTTCTGGTGGTAGTCCACCGCAATCAACTCAGAGTGTCTTTGCTAAAGCTGGAGTTGATCCGAAAAGATTATATTTGGATTATCAAGCAGTAGATACTGTTACTAATTTTACTACATTAGTAGATGAGTTACAAGCTAAAGGTATTAAGAGTGTTTACTTAATTACTTCGGAGTTCCATATGCCTCGCGCCCGTGTGATTGGGGAGATAGTTTTCGGAAGTCGAGGTATTCAATTAAAACCTGTGGTAGTACCTTCCCAAAATATGCGTGAACCTGTCGATAAATCTATCCGTGATGGAGCGAGGGCTTTAATGTGGGTGGCGACTGGTTATACTGGTGCAGAACATCTCAAAAAACGGTGAATGGGGGGGGATTTGGATAGATGGAGATCCACCCAAATATTCCCAGAATTGCTGTGATATTTTCTTATACTGTCATTTCTTGGATGAGAACATAGGGCTGAATAATCAAAGTTTGAAATCGCTTTGTGCGATCGCTATTCCACATTCCCATTTGTGTAGTTGAAGGTTTAGCTATTAATTGCTCATTCATCCATTGTTGCACAGATGACACTTGATTACTGGCGATCGCCACTCCCACATCCAGCAAATCTAAACTCTGGGCGACGACAATCACCGCATCCCGTTGTACAACGTGAGGAATTAGCCAATCCCACTCAGCTTCATCTAGATTTTCTGTGAGTTCTGTTCTTAAATCCGACATAATTCCCCGTCTTGATGATTCTACCGCCGATTTTACCTTAATTTATGCTTTGACTCAGGGGGCGATCGCCATGCTTCTAACGTCCTAAATCATGTAACTCATTAATTGCTGTCGCACACTGTTGGGTAACAGCTTGTAATTCTTCCTTATTAGTCGAACTGGGTGCATCAATTAACTTACCAATGCGAATAGTTAAAGGAACAGCACAAGGGATAGCCGAACCTGCTTGTAATATCTTGTCAGAACCCCATAAACTCACGGGTAAGAATGGTGCTTTCGCCTTCGCAGCTAGTAATGCAGCCCCTCGTTTAGGATCTGTAATTTTACCATCGGGAGTACGAGTACCTTCTAAAAAAACACCTACAGCCCAGCCATTATCAAGATACTCTAGGGCGGAACGGATAGAATTGCGATCGCCACTACCCCGACTCACTGGATAAGCACCATACAATTTAATTGCTTGCGCCAAAACCGGGACTTCAAACAATTCTTCCTTCGCCATGTAAGCCACTGGACGACGTACACAATTAGAGACAATGGGTGGATCAAAGTAACTAGCATGATTACTCACTACCACTAGCGGCCCTGATTGGGGGACATTTTCCACCCCATAAATGCGCCCCCGAAAGTAAGCATGAAGCATAGGGCTGACAATAGACCACTTAAAAGCGTGGTAAAGTGCCAGACTGATTAAAGGTTCGCGTTCTCTGGTCACGGAAGATAATTCAACTAAGATTCAAATTTAGCATAAGCCATTGCGATCGCTTTTAGTCATTCAGGAGAGTTAGATTTAGCTTATTTACAGACTATTCAGGTGCGACAATAACATCTTGTACGCTAGTGGCTCAGTTGCATCTTTGTATCACTGTTCAGTTCTAAACAACATCCCGCCAATCCCATGACTATATCTACTTAATATTGGCTAATTCAGGAAGTGCATCAAAATTGACAGGTATTTTGAGCATCTCTAGGACTTCCAGGAATAGATGAGGGTTGTCAATGGAACGAATATACACAGTTCTACTACCCCAATGTCGCCAGTTCTTGTTATCCTTAAATTCTGGCTTAGGTTCAAGTTCAAATCCATCACCATCAGAATCCAGATAAAATCTCAACTCTTTAATCTGATTAATAGGATAGAATGATTTCTGATTCGTTCTAATCCCTTGATCACTAACTTTGAATCCCTGAAAATCAACCTCTTTACCACTTTGCAAGTCTGCCATGATTTGAGGCATCAATCTGGATTTGAATAATTTTCCAATCAATTTAAATAAGACCAGTGACTTAGAACTACAACCTGCCACATCAGCATAAATACCAAAAGGCGGCATTTTTTGACGCTTTCCCATATAATATTGATAGCTGATAATGTGAGTATAACTGGTCGGTTTACCATTCACATAGGTCGCAGATTCGCTACCGGAAATTCTGATATACTTAATATCTTCATATCTACAATGAATCTCTTGCTCTCGTCGGAAAAAACCTAACTTTATCTGATAAAAACCATGCTCAAAAGCAACAATTCTCTCAGCATATTTTAGTTTAGAAGAAACAAAAAACATCCAGAAAACCAGGACTAAAAATACACCAAACGTAATTTGCAGAGTTAATGTATTTTGTAGTTTGCCTGAAGGTGATAACAAATTGAGTGAATTTAAGGGTTTGAGATTCAATAATTCCCAGATATTGCTAAGTCCCTCAATGAGCGACGAAAAAAGCCCTATCAGAAAAGCACTCATAAAAGTGGCAAATGTCAAACTAATGATCACTGTCCCCACCAATTCATTACGTGCAAAATAATTTTTGCACGGGATTTCATCAATTTTGAGAAACTTGCCAAATTGATATTTCAGAGCTATTTCTCTTTCATGATCAGACAACTGTGTATGCATAAGGTTGACTCTCCTTTGCTCATGATTTAGCTTGAAAAACTAAACTGGCAATTCAGCAGCATTACGCACATTTTTTAAACTTAAATCCGGGGTAGTGCGTTTAATTAAATTAGTTAGCACATTACCAGGGCCAATTTCCATTACTTGCTCAACACCTTGTGTTGCTAATTCCAGAGAAATTTCTCGCCAGCGTACCGAGCCTGTCATTTGTTGGCTGAGACGCTGCTTGATGATCTGAGAATCAGTAGATGGAATCGGATCTACATTAGATAATATTGGTAAAACAGCCGGCTGAAATTCTACTAATTCTAGAACGTCTTGGAACTCCGCCGCCGCAGCTGCCATTAAGGGTGAGTGAAATGCCCCAGAGGTTTTTAGGGGTATAGCGCGTTTAGCTTTCACCTGCGACATAACTAAGCGTACAGCCTCTGGAGTTCCAGAAATCACCACCTGAGCCGGACTGTTATCATTAGCCAAAACTACATCTGGTGTTTCCGCAAGAATTACTTCTAACTGTTCGCGGTCAAAGTTCATCAGAGCAGTCATCATACCACCTGCGGTACTATCCATGAGTTCAGCACGACGCTTGACTAAGCGTAATCCAGCCGACCACTCAAATACACCTGCAACATACAGGGCAATATATTCACCTAAACTGTGACCAGCAACTACATCTGGTTTGTGTCCCCGTTCCCGGAGGATATCAGCTAGGATACTTTCTACTACATAAAGACTTGGTTGTGTGTAGAGCGTCTGTGATAACTTTTCTTCTTCGTGTTGGCATAAGTCCGTTACAGACCAGCCCAAAATTGCTTCGGCTTCAGCAAATTTCTGTTTAGCGGTAGGTATATCTAGTAAATCAATTCCCATTCCCAAGGCTTGAGAACCTTGTCCGGGAAACACCCATGCAGTTTTAGTCATTTGTCATTTGTCATTTGTCATTGGTCGTTAGTCATTGGTCATTGGGTATCGGGGATTGAGATGGAAAATTTGGCGTTGCTGATTGAGAGTATGAATTTGTCTCACGCAAAGGCGCAAAGGCGCAAAGGTACGAAGAACAAGAATGGTAATTTTGGCATTTCATACTTTGATTCAGCAACGCCGAAAATTTTCTTCCCCCCTGCACCCTGCACCCTGCTCCCCTGCCTCTTATCTTCTCCCCTGCCTCTTATCTTCCCCATTTAAAGATAGCTGCGCCCCAAGTGAGTCCAGCACCAAAGCCAGATGCAGCGATGATTTCATTAGGTTTAATTTTGCCTTGCCGCACGGCTTCATCTAGGGCTAGGGGAATAGATGCGGCGGAGGTATTACCATAATTGGCAAGATTACTAATTACTTTTTCTTCGGGAATATTTAGGCGTTGAGCAACGGCATTCAGAATGCGCTGATTGGCTTGGTGCAATAGTAACCAATCTATTTGGTCAACAGTGAGATTAGCTTGAAATAAAGCTTTATCAATAATTTCTGGGACTTTTTGCACAGCAAAGCGGTAGACTTCTTTGCCGTTCATGGTGATGGGTTGGTAAGTGCCTTTAGTGACTTTGACGTTGGGGAGTAATTCTTGGGAAGAGGGGGCATAGGCAAGGTTAAGGTAGCGGTTTTGTGTACCATCGCTTTTGAGGGAAAATCCTAATAGGCGATCGCTTTGATTGGCTTGCAATACTACTGCTCCAGCACCGTCACCGAACAAGACACAAGTCCGTCGGTCTTCCCAATCTACCCAGCGCGAGAGGATATCGGCCCCAATTAACAGTACATTTTGATAAACACCTGTTTTGATATATTGGGCAGCAGTGACTAGTCCAAATACAAACCCAGAGCAAGCGGCTGTCAAATCAAAGGCTACGGCGTTAGTTGCGCCTAATTCTGCCTGAACTTGACAAGCACTGCCAAATAAGTCGTCAGGGGTGGATGTGGCTAGTAAAATCAAGTCGAGGTCTGTCGCTTTAATTCCCGCCGCCGCGATCGCCTGACTACCAGCATCAGCAGCGAGGCTACTCACTGACTCAGTTGGCAAGGCTAAACACCGTTGACTAATTCCTGTTCTTGAGGTAATCCACTCATCCGAAGTTTCCACCAGTTCAGTCAGTTCCTGGTTACTGAGGTGAGTTTTTGGTACTGCCGAACCGCTTCCTGTAATTGCTATGCCTAAGTTTTCCACTCCTCGTCTCCCAAGCTATAAGCCTTTTAGTCATGAGTCATTAGTCTTTTCCTATTGACCAATGACTCCTTTCCAGCTATTGATCGCTAGTTTTGTGACTAACTTCTAAGTTGTTTCCTGCTGTAGAATTTCATACTGGGACTGAAGTCTTTGCAGCACCTGATTATCTACAGCTTCCTTTGCCATGCGAATGGCATTAAAAATAGAAGGAGCTTGAGAGCTACCGTGGCCAATAAAACAGACTCCGGCTACCCCTAAAAGCAAAGCACCACCATGTTCGGCGTGATCCATTCTCTGTTTAACTCGCTTCAGGTTAGGTTTTAAAATTGCCGTACCAATTTGACCTTGCAATCCTTGGGGTAATTCTTCTCGCAATATTTGCAGAATTACTTCTCCTACTGCTTCGGCAAATTTTAATAACACATTACCTACAAATCCATCACAGACAATCACATCAAAGTTACCGGAAAGGACATCACGCCCTTCTGCATTACCAATAAAATTAATTTGGGAATTTTCTCTGAGTAACTGATGGGCGCGTAGAGCTACTTCATTGCCCTTGGTGTCTTCTTCACCAATATTCAACAAACCTACTTCAGGTTTAGGAATACCTAATACATACTGGCTATAAGTTGACCCCATAACAGCGAACTGTTCTAAGAACTTAGGGCGGCAGTCAACATTAGCACCAACATCAAGTATCAGTACTGGTTTACCAGCTTTGACTGTTGGAAAAACCGTGCCAATGGCTGGGCGGTCAATTCCTGGCAATCGTCCGAGACGAAGCAAAGCTGATGCCATAGCTGCCCCAGAGTGTCCCGCAGAAAAGACAGCATCTGCCTGTTTTTGTTTGACTAAATCCATCGCCACATTAATCGAAGCCTTGCGTTTGCGTCTGACGGCATTCAAAGGCTCCTCATCCATTGCGATCGCTTCCTCCGCAGGAACGATCTCTACCCGCTCCAAATTAGTTTTTGGGGGCAGGGCAGCTGCGATTTGTTGGGGATCACCAACTAATAATACTTTTACACCCAATTCTTCACTAGCGCGTAGTGCGCCGGCAACGATTTCACCGGGTGCATGATCCCCTCCCATTGCGTCAATTGCTATCCGTACACCAGTCGATCCCATTGCTTAGAGCTACTAGAAACCTTACAAATTTTACCAGATGGCTTTGCTCAAAAACCGGAAGTTTGTGACTACCGTATTATTTAGGTCGTTATTACTACTTTAGGGGATTGGGTACTGGGGACTAAAAATCTTTCCCCCCTGCTCCCCTGCTTCTTCTTTCCCTACTGTGCTAAGACCCAATTAACTAGGGTCCGCACGCCGTAACCTGTAGCCCCGGCGCTGTTGTAACCGTTGTCTTTATCTGCCCACACTGGGCCAGCAACGTCTAAGTGCGCCCAAGGGGTGTCTTTAACAAACTGCTTGAGGAAAAGTGACGCAGTAATGGAACCACCAGGACGCGGCCCGGTGTTTTTCATGTCGGCAATCCCAGATTTCAGTCCTTCAAAATATTTTTCTTCCATTGGCATCCGCCATATTTTTTCACCAGCGCTTTCGGCAGCTTGTTCGATCTGGGAGGCTATGGCATCGTCGGGAGTAAATAAGCCGCCAATATCTTCACCCAAAGCCACAACACAAGCACCTGTGAGGGTGGCTAAGTCAACGATCGCATCTACTCCCAATTTGTCTGCATATACTAAGGCATCGGCTAAGGTCAAACGCCCTTCAGCATCGGTGTTGTTAACTTCTATGGTTTTGCCGTTGGATGCTTTGAGGATGTCTCCTGGGTGCATGGCGTGACCGCTAATCATGTTTTCCGTGGCGGCGGAAATGAAATGAACTTCCACATCTGGCTTAATTTGGGCAATGGCTTTGGCTGCACCAAAGGTCGCACCAGCACCACCCATATCAATTTTCATGATTTCGATACCGCTACCAGCACCTTTAATATTGAGTCCGCCGGAATCGAAGGTTAAACCTTTACCAATAATTGCTAGTTTGCGTTTGGCTGTACCTTGGGGTTTGTATGTGAGATGAATGAATTTTGGTGGCAATTCTGAAGCTTGAGCAACTCCCAGAAAAGCTCCCATACCCAATTTTTCGCAGTCTTCCCGTTCTAAAATTTGTAGTTGTAAGCCGTGTTCAGTGGCGATCGCCTGGGCTGTTTCTGCCAAGGTAATGGGTGTAACTTCATTGGCTGGTGCTGCTACCAATTCTCTGGCTAAGTTTACTCCCGACACGATTTGATCAGCGCGGGTAATGGCGGCTTCCTGTCCACTTAACCCCAGTAAATCTATGGTTTCAATTTTTATGCCTTTATCTTCTGGCTCAGATTTAAAGCGGTTGTCTTGAAAAAGTGCTAGTTGTGTACCTTCGGCGATCGCCTGAGCCGTTGCTGCTGAGTCGTTATTCCACAATGGAAAACTCAAGCCCAGATTTTTGCTTTTTTGCTTTTTTGCCACCCTAGCCACAGCCGCCGCCGCCCGTCGTAGGGTTTCTGCTTTCAGAGCTTCTGCTTTTCCCAAACCCACTAAAATTACTTTCCTGATAGAGCTACTACCAGTAACACGAGTAAAAATAGTGCTGTAGGCTTTGGCGGTAAATTCTTCTTCAGCAATCAGTTCTTTTAAAACGCCGGCAAACAGCTGATCTAATTTGGCTAGGTCACCAGTTAACGCTACTGCATCTTCAAATAATCCCAGGGCTAAAGTATCCCCTGTCCAGTTTAATAGTGGCGCGTCACTAGGTTGAATTTTCATTTTGTGATTTTATTTAAGTTTTGCTGCTTGTACCAGTATTACTTAAAATTCAATTTTGGCTCACACATCCCTAGTTTTTACTTCTGAGACTTACTCGGAAGCGGCACTCAGGTTAAGCCTACTCCCTGCTGGGATTTGATCTGATGTTCTTCTACAAAATTTTGCTCTTGTAAGATTTCATAGAGATCGATCTGATTTTCTAGTAAACAGGCGTGTCCACTTTCAGGTAATATAGCCACCTGGGGATTAGGTAAAATATTTACCAAGCGTTTAGCCTCGTTTACGGAGGGTAATAGGCGATCGCCAGCACCAGCAATGAGTAAAACTGCTTGGTTTAGCTGTCTTAACTGCGCTTCAGTTACACTAAATTCTTTCAGTAGAGACAATCGCCAGTTGACTGTAGCCGGGGGTACAGAACGCATAGCTTTCAGCAGTTCATGGCGCAGGTGGCGAGGAATACGTGATAACGAGCCTAGAAAGGGTAATAAACCGAGTGCGCCTACCTCATAAAAGTATTCTGGAACGAAGTTAGTCAGTTGGGATGTCCAGGTCAACCAAGGACGCAGCTGAAAGGCTGATGCTGGGTTAATTAATATAACTCGCTTAAATAACTGTGGTGCTTGGGTTGCTACTTTCATCGCCAAACAACCTCCAAATGACTCACCACAGAGATAAACTGGTCTTTGAGAGGTTTTTTCTAATTCCCCATGAATCAAGTCTAAGACGTTATTGCTTAAGACATCCCAGTTACTGAGGTCTTGTCTGGGGATCGCTAAACACCTGACATCAAAGCCGACTTCTAAACCCGCAGTTTGCGATCGCAATAATTCACCAGTGCCATCCAATCCTGGTAAATAGACAAACAACGGATGCTCTAGTTGCACTTGATTAGGAATCAGGAAACAAGGCTTTAACTCAACTTTTGGCATGGGTAAATTTAAATTTAACTTTTTGGTTTTATGATAAAATCATAACCTGTGTAGTAAAAACCACATTGAATATAACCTAAACAATTAAGATTAACTCAATTCCCCAAAAAGTATGACTTTATCAGCTAGTCATATATAGAAACACCAATTCAAAAATATTCATTAAAAAAATTGGGGAGCATCCCAGTTCGGCAGAAATATTAGATAGCAAGTAAACCATTGAGGTAAGCACAACGGACAGACAAGAGATGATTAACATCTTCAACTTTCTTTTTACCTTTTTTCCTATCTCCTGTTTCATCTATTACTAACGTGATTGCTTGACCATCTAATTTTTTCTTTAACTTATTTAATCTTTGTTGTTTTAACGTATTTAGTAAATGTGCCGAATTTATCCTCACTACTTCCTGTAGGGATACTTGTGGATGTGCTTGTTTTTCTGGGGTCATGAGGAGAATAACCTACTTGCTTGGGTTTTCTTTTTTATTCTCCCATTACTCGTATATCTTCCAAAGTGGGATGCTCTCAGTCTTAAGAGGTTGTTTTAAAAGTGTTCGGCTGTGATTTTAGGCACTTAATTATCCCTGATAAAGGAGGATTTAGAGGGATCTAGAATGTTTTGTTACCGACAATAAGACTTTTCAAACATTCTCTAACTAAATGGTCTCATGATTAACATTTTCAATGTAACTAATCTACAATAGAAATGCCATGATAAATATCAATACTTCTGTTTTATACATAATTCAAACAACATTATTCTTGCTTAAATAATTGATTGTCAAAAATCAGCAAATATGCAGTAGCAATCCCTAAATTTAAGATAATAACTTCTATGATCAAATCAAAATATTAAATTTAACAGCTAAAGACAAATTCATATTGATAGTCATACACTTCACACTGGCTGCGGTAGGATAAAAGATAGAATCAATGAGCATTTCTCCTTTATGAATTTAGCCGAAACTTCCCACAACGAAAATTCTGACCATCCCTTTCTCACCCTCAACTACGAACCAGCATTAGAGTCTTTAGGTAATGATTACCACGACGAAGTGATAGCGGCGGATTTTCCCCAACATATTTTACGGTGGCGCAATGATGCACTACTACCGCGTTTAGGACTAGACCCTCAAGCAGTAACAGATGAAGATTTTATCACCGCCTTTGGTAAATTTCACGGACGCAAACCATTATTAGCACTACGTTACCACGGCTACCAGTTCGGGACATATAACCCCAATTTGGGTGATGGTAGAGGCTTTCTCTACGGACAAGTCCGCGCCACGGATGGCGAATTGTACGACTTTGGTACTAAAGGTTCCGGTAAAACACCCTACTCCCGTGGTGGTGATGGAATGCTGACCCTTAAAGGCGGAATGCGAGAAGTTTTAGCAGCAGAAGCATTACACCAATTAGGTGTACGTACCTCTCGCTGTTTGACAATGATTGAAACTGGTTTATCCCTATGGCGTGGTGATGAACCTTCACCGACTCGCTCATGTGTAATGGTGAGGATGAACAGTTCCCATATACGTTTTGGCACTTTTGAACGCCTACATTATTTGCAGCGACCAGATTTAAGCAAGAAACTCTTAGATCACGTAATTGAATATTATTATCCTCATTTAATGGGCAAAGAAAATCAATATGTTTTATTTTATGCAGAATTAGTCAAACGGGTAGCAGAACTAGTAGCGCAGTGGATGGCGGCTGGCTTTTGTCATGCAGTTCTGAATACTGACAATATGTCAATTACGGGGGAAAGTTTTGACTATGGCCCTTATGCTTTTATTCCTACTTATGACCCATATTTTACAGCTGCATATTTTGACTACTATAGACGCTACTGTTATAGTCATCAACCTAGTATTTGTCAGTTAAATTTAGAATTACTCCAGGAACCATTAAAGGCAATTATTGACAAGGGAGAAATGGATTCTGCATTAACAAAATTCAATGGTTATTACCAAGCTGAATACCGGAGATTAATGTGGAAAAAACTGGGCTTTGAAAAGTTAGATTTTCCAGAAGCAAATCAGCTATTAGATTTAACTATTGAATTTTTACAAGAAAGCCAAATTGGTTATCATCTGTTTTTCTCTGAAATAGCGCGAACTTTTTCGACTAAATGGCGAGAGGATTCGACTCTGGTACTAAACGGGGCGGATATTATGCCAACATCAGGTGCATCTAATATTTTGAATAATTGGTGTGTAATATATCATCAAATTCTCAATAATTTTGCACCAGAACAGATGGCTGTAATTGCCCAAACTCTAATCAAGAGTAATCCCCAAACAGTATTATTAAGACCAATCATTGAATCAGTTTGGGAACCCATTGCTCAAGAAGATAATTGGCAACCTTTTAATGATTTAGTTAAAAAAATTCAATCTCAAAAGTAGATGTAAAAATATAGTATAATTGAAGCAAATATACTAAATAAATCTGACTCTAATCAGAGCAATAATCGAATTTGAACTAATTCAATCAACACGCCTAGATGTTAGAAGCGAAAGATAAAATTGAAAATAAACTTGGTTGGTCTTTGGATGCGCGAGATCCAAAGTTTATTGAATTATTGATGCCCTTATTGAGCTTTTTCTATCATTACTATTTTCGAGTTCAAACTAGTGGTTGGCATCATATTTCACCCCAAGAAAAAGTTCTGTTTGTTGGTTCTCATAACGGAGGGCTGGCGGCTCCTGATATGTCGATGATGATGTATGACTGGTTCCGCAAATTTGGCTTAGAGAGACCTATTTACGGTCTGATGCATCCTACAGTTTGGGAAGTGGCTCCAGACATAGCAAAAATAGCTGCTAAGACTGGAGCAGTTATTGCTCATCCGAAAATGGCTTACACGGCGTTGCGTTCTGGGGCTAGTGTACTGGTGTATCCTGGGGGAGCAGAGGATGTGTTTCGACCGCATCATTTACGGAATACAATTTATTTTGCTGGAAGACAAGGATTTATTAAGCTGGCGCTACGAGAAAATGTCCCGATTGTCCCGGTGATTTCTGCTGGCGCTCACGATACTCTAATTGTGTTGACTGATTTGTATAAAGTTTTACAACAATTCCATGAATGGGGAATGCCGTGGTTGTTTGGCATTGATCCGGTGGTCTTTCCTATTTATCTGGGATTACCTTGGGGATTAGGAATTGGACCGCTTCCGAATTTCCCATTACCAATACCCATGCAAACACAGGTGTGTAAACCTATTGTATTTGAACGCTACGGACGGGAGGCGGCGAGCGATCGCCAATATGTGAATGAATGTTATGAATTAGTTGTCAGTGAAATGCAGCAAGAGTTAGACCAATTAGTTAAACTCGGTGCTAAGGTCTGATTAAGAAAAGTTTAGGTTGGTTTTTGGTGAAAATAGACAGACTAGATATTAGGGAGATTAGGAGATAAACTCCTTCAGCCACGATTCGTTGATTTGTTCCAGTGAATCTAGCTTGACATCTGCGATCGCAAATCGAGGATCTTCCCGTTCTGCTGGTGCTGGGACAGCAATACATCGCATAGAAGCAGCTTTGGCGCTGATGATACCAGTAATTGAGTCTTCAAATGCCACACACTTTTTCGGCTGTACACCAAGACGATGGGCAGTAGTCAGATACACTGCTGGATGAGGCTTGCCAAATTCCTCTGTCTGAGCCGAACTGACAACATCGAATGTGTCTTGCAAACCTAGCTTATTTAGCACTGCTTCTATGAGACGCATTGACGATGAGGTAGCCAATGCCAATGGTAAGTGCATCTGCTGACACAGTTGTACTATTTCAACTGCACCAGGTTGGGGTTCTCCGATGGTCGTCACCAGTTCGCTGACACCATTAACAATCTGTTCAGCAACTTCAGACTGATTCGTAGGTGTCCCAGGAAATTTTGCACACCAATAGCTGACGACTTCATCAATTCGCAAACCCATTGTTTGATGGCACATACTTTCTTCTAGCGGTATTCCCAGGGCATTAAATACCTCTACTGCCGCTCTGCGCCAAAAAGGTTCGCTGTTGATCAACAAACCGTCCATATCAAAGATAATTGCCGAGTCTATCATCTCCATCTCCTTTAAGCGTCCATCTCAAGAATAATGAGTATACCTGGCTGGGAACTCTCAAAAGTTAATTTAAAGGAAATTCCGGCTTGAGGGACACCATGCAGACTAATCTAGCCGTAAAATTACACTGTGACTGCTTGGCGCACTTCTACAAGTTCACCTGTCAAACTGAAAGCCCGAACTTCGGTGATTTTTACCTTGACAATTTTACCTTTCAATAAATTAATATCACCAGTAAAGAAAGTTAAACGATTCCCGCCGGTGCGTCCCATAACTTGGGTGGGATCTTTGGAATTTTGATCTTCCACTAAGACTTCTTCGATTCTTCCCATATAACGTTGCGATCGCTCGGAGGCTTTGACGTTAACTAAGTGGTTTAATCTTTGTAGGCGATCGCTCTTAACTTCTTCACTGAGTTGATTTGTCCACAAAGCTGCCGGTGTACCAGGGCGCGGAGAATATGCAGCCGTATTCAACAAATCGAAGCCAATATCTTCCACCAACTTTAAAGTATTTTCAAACTGCGCTTCTGTCTCTCCCGGAAAGCCCACAATAGCATCACCACTAATGGAAGCATCAGGCATATACCGCCGAATTGTATCAATAATCCGCCGATATTTTTCGTGAGTATAACCCCGTGACATAGCTTTCAATAGTTCATTATCCCCTGATTGAAAGGGAATATGAAAATGTTCACACACCTTGGGCAACTCCGCACAAGCCTGGATTAATCTTTCAGTAAAATAACGGGGATGACTAGTAGCAAATCTCAACCGTTCAATGCCAGGGATATCATGCACAGAATAAAGTAAATCAGTGAAATTATGCAGATGCCGACCTTCTGGAGTTGTTCCCGGTAAATCTCTCCCGTAAGCGTCAATATTCTGACCGAGTAGGGTAATTTCCTTGTAACCTTGTCGCCCCAATTCCTCCATTTCCGCCCGGATAGCTTCTGGAGTCCGGGATTGTTCTACACCACGCACATTAGGAACTACACAATAAGTACAGCGTTCATTACAGCCATAAATTATATTCACCCAAGCAGTTACACTGCTATCTCTTCGTGGCTGGGTAATATCTTCCATAATGTGAACCGACTCAGTAGCCACAACTTGATTACCCTCTAAAACCGAAGTCAGCAAATCTTTGAGACGGTTGGCGTGTTGTGGTCCCATGACCAAATCCAGTTCTGGCACTCGTCGTAACAGAGTTTCCCCTTCTTGTTGAGCAACACAACCAGCAACAACCAATGTTAAGTTAGGCTGCTCATGCTTGCGTTTGGCTTGTCTACCGAGGTAAGAATATACCTTATGTTCAGCGTTATCTCGAATCGTGCAAGTATTATAGAGAATTAAATCTGCATCATTAGGATCTTCTGACCATTCAAAGCCCATGTCTTCTAAAATACCAGCCATGCGCTCGGAGTCGGCTTTATTCATTTGGCAACCGAAAGTAATAATGTGGTAACGGCGATTAGAAGTGGTCATGGGCAATGATGCTGATTAGCAAGTATATAGAATTTATCCCTATTCTATCTTATTGAAACAAGAGTCCTATTCGTTACTCCTGACTGCCACTTTCTGATGACTCTGCTGGTTCTACATTTTGATGTAAAGAATTTTGCAATTGATTTTCATTAGTAGAAGGAGTATTTTCTATTGCACGCGGACGACGATTTGTGTCTACTTCTGGTGTTGGTGTTCTCTCGTTCTGCAAAGAATCTTTCATATTTTCTGGGCTAGGGGTAGGATTTGTCTCAGTTTCAGAGGATGAACCTGTCGTACTGTTCTCAGTAGGCTGACTAGGTGTTCTGACTGGTATGGTTACAGGTTTGGCTTCATTGGAAGATGGTGCAGACTCTGGTTGTGGTCTCATGCTTTCTTCCTTTTTGCTGGGTGTAGGAGTCTTGGTAGTTGTGGTCTGAGGACTTCTCTCTGTGGCTGCTGCTTCTTGCTTCTTTTTCCGTTCCTGGACTTGGCGATATCTTCGTGAACCTTCCAGAGCAAACTCTGTATCTATTGACACGCGTTGTCTACCACTTTCTGAGGGTTTCAATTTCCAATTAGCGGCTTGTTTCTTGACTGCTTCGTCCAATCTTCTGTTACCACTAGAGCTAAGAATCTTAACATTTGTGACATTACCTTGGGCATCAGTATCAACTGCTACTTTTACTTTGCCTTCGATGCCCTGCCTTCTCGCAAACTCTGGATAGCTAGTATTACATTGAACACAAGCTGCACGCCCACTCAATGAACCATTAGAATTACCCTGACTATTACTAGGTTTTGGTACACTGGCTGGCGCTGTGGCTACTGGGGCGATCGCACGTGGGACTCTTGTATTGTTTGTGCTATTACCTGTACTGGCTGTGGATACTGCATTGGTTGTACTAGGTTTACTTGAATTTGCCACAATATTACTGCTGACATTAGTTTCCTGGCTAACTCTGGAATCTCGAACTCCAGTTAATGATTCTCGGAGTTTTTCGCTACTTTGATTTTTCGGGGGTGCAGCAATATTACTGTTGACATTAGTTTCCTGGCTAACTCTGGAATCTCGGACCCCAGTTAATGATTCTCGGAGTTTTTCGCTACTTTGATTTTTCGGGGGTGCAGCAATATTACTGTTGACATTAGTTTCCTGGCTAACTCTGGAATCTCGGACCCCAGTTAATGATTCTTGGAGTTTTTCGCTACTTTGATTTTTCGGAGGTGCAGCAATTCTGGATTCTGATGATTTTGATGTCAGTAAAGATTCTAATTTGGCTATGGCTTGTTGTCGGGGGGGGCTAGTTGGCTGTGTGGGGGCTGTTGTTTTTTGTATTTGTGGTGGTGGTGGGGCTTGTGGAACTGGTGGAGTTGTGAAACTCTCCATTTTGGGAATTGGTGGTGTAACAGAGGTTGTTGGCGTAATTTGTGGCTTCGACTCCAGTGCAACTACTTCGTTTCTGGCTGGGGTGGGTGAGTTATTGTTAGTGGGAATAATCTTGCTAGGTTCTGGTATTTGCTCTTCTTTGAGCATCTCTTCAGGTGCTTTTTCTAGTTCCTCAAGAGGAAAATCAATAATTGTGACATCTATGGGTTCATCTTCTATATCTACTGGTGTTTTCTTCAGTAGATTAGTTATGGCGAATGACAGTAAGGCAATATGTAGCACTAGAGAAGCAATCAGACTGTAAATTAGAAAATTCTTCAGAGCTTCATTTTCTTGCGAACGATATTTAATAGTAATTCCAGAGAATCCCATATCTTAATGCTATTTATTCTCAATTATTCAGTTATAATAAAACGCCCAGTTGAAAATAACAAGTCAACGAGTAAATTTTTTCGGTGATCTGAAAAAAGACTGATTCTTTCTGAGTTTTTGGGTTTGTATGTAGCGAAGTTTTTTGGGAGTTGATATTGAGAATTGATCTAAAAAACTAGGAGTAAGTTTAACAAGGGGTTAATAACTGATTTCCAAAAATTATCACCACAAAAAACCTTCTTTGCAGTAGGCTTGTAGCATCTCAACGCTCGTAATTATATTTGTATGACTTCCTCGATTCGCTTTTTGATGTGCGCCCCTGACCACTACGATGTGGATTATGTGATTAATCCTTGGATGGAAGGGAATATTCACAAGTCTTCGCGCGATCGCGCCGTAGAACAATGGCAGAAACTTTACGAAGTCCTGAAAAAACACGCCATTGTCGATTTAGTTACGCCCCAGATTGGTTGGCCTGACATGGTATTCACGGCTAACGCTGGCTTAGTTCTGGGAGAAAATGTCGTTCTCAGTCGATTTTTGCACAAAGAACGTCAAGGAGAAGAGCCTTTCTTTCAAACTTGGTTTGAAGAAAACGGTTATACAGTTAATTTGCTCCCTAAAGATTTACCGTTTGAAGGTGCGGGAGATGCACTTTTAGATCGGGAAGGACGTTGGTTATGGGCTGGATATGGTTTCCGTTCAGAATTGGATTCTCACCCTTACTTAGCTAAATGGCTAGATATTGAGGTGTTATCCCTGCGATTAATTGATGAGCGCTTCTATCATCTAGATACTTGCTTCTGTCCTTTAGCTAATGGCTATTTATTATATTATCCCGGTGCTTTTGATGCTTATTCCAACCGCTTAATAGAAATGCGAGTTGCACCAGAAAAGCGCATAGCCATTACTGAAGCTGATGCGGTCAACTTTGCCTGTAATACGGTGAATGTGGAAAGCATCGTGATTATGAATAAGGCTAGCAATGCTTTAAAAGCACGTTTAGCCGATGTCGGTTTCCGAGTCATTGAAACGCCTCTGACAGAATTTCTGAAAGCAGGTGGTGCAGCTAAATGTCTGACACTACGAGTCACAGAACCACTAGATACAGACATTCATGCCAATGTCTCGGTAGAAAGCCGGGTGATTCGCATGGAAGGGCATTTGCTAGATTCTGGTTTGATTAACCGGGCTTTAGATTTGATTGTAGATACTGGTGGAAGTTTCCAAGTAATGAATTTTAACTTGGGAGAACAACGCCAAAGCACATCTGCGGCTGAGGTGCGGGTGTCAGCGCCTTCCCATGAGGTGATGGAAGAAATCATCTCTCAGTTAATTGATTTGGGTGCTGTCGATTTACCCCAAAATGAACGAGATGCTAAGTTACAGCCTGTGATTCAAGCTGGGGTGGCTCCTGATGATTTCTACGTAAGTACAATTTATCCTACGGAAGTACGGATTAATGGTCAGTGGGTGAAGGTGGAGAATCAGCGCATGGATGGAGCGATCGCCATTACTAAAACTGCCAATGGTTTGGTAGCTAGCTGTAAATTATTACGTGATTTAGAAGTAAGTGACAGCGTAATTGTCGATGTCCTCGGTATCCGTACCGTCCGCAAAACAGAATCCCGCGAACAGCGTAATTCTCAAGAATTTAGCTTTATGTCAGCCGGGGTTTCCAGCGAAAGACGTGTGGAACTTGTGGTTGAGCAAGTGGCTTGGGAACTACGTAAAATTAGGGATGCTGGTGGTAAAGTAGTTGTCACTGCGGGACCTGTGGTGATTCACACTGGCGGCGGCGAACATTTGGCGCAACTGATTCGGGAAGGATATGTCCAGGCACTCTTGGGTGGCAATGCGATCGCCGTCCACGACATGGAGCAAAATATGATGGGAACTTCCCTCGGTGTAGATATGAAGAGGGGTGTAGCCGTCCGGGGTGGACATCGCCATCACCTCAAAGCTATTAATACTATCCGTCGTTATGGCAGCATTGCTAAGGCTGTGGAAGCGGGAGTAATTAAAGGTGGGGTCATGTATGAATGTGTCTCTAACAATGTGCCTTTTAGCCTAGCTGGTTCTATTCGGGATGATGGACCTTTACCTGATACCCAAATGAATCTAATTCAGGCGCAGGAAGAATACGCCAAACTGATTGAAGGTGCGGAGATGGTTTTGATGCTGTCATCCATGCTGCATTCTATTGGTGTGGGGAATATGACTCCGGCTGGGGTGAAAATGGTCTGTGTGGATATTAATCCGGCTGTAGTTACTAAGTTAAGCGATCGCGGTTCTGTGGAATCCGTGGGTGTGGTGACAGATGTCGGTTTGTTCCTCAGTCTGTTGATTCAGCAGTTGGAGAAGTTGACAAATCCCTATGTTGCTAGTGTAGGTTAAGAATGTTTCACGCAAAGGCGCAAAGGCGCAAAGAAGAAGAATGGCAAGACTAGCTTTTCAGGAAGGTTTGCAGGTTAATTGGGTGAGTTTTATTGCTGATTTCCTGTTGGTAGGGATGGTTTTTGGCCCTCCTGTTGCTCCTTTTTTGGCTGCGTCTGATGTGTCTTTGCTGGGGATAATTGCGGACATTATTTATTTCATGGGTAATCATGTTTGTCCGCAACCTGATATGGGTTTGGATTTAGCACCCCCGTTTATTATGGCTGTGTGTATGCGTTGCTATGGTACTGTGACGGGGTTGCTCTTTACTCGTTTGTTATATGGGGTGACTGGTGGTCAGGGTTTTTATTGGTTAAGTCAATATGGTTGGAATGGTGCGGCTTTGGCTAGTGTGTTGATGATGGCTTATCCTTTGGAGTTGGCTGCACAGATTTTTGGATTATGGGATTTTAATAATTATTTGGTGACACCCTTTGGGTTAATTACGGGTTTGGCTTGGGGTTTATTTACTATGCCGATTTTCCATGAGTCGCAGCTAAAAGCAAGTTAGAACATCAACAGATAATCACACTTAGACACCAAAAGGATTTCAACCCACTCCCACACCTCCCACACTCCCCACACCTCCCACACTCCCCACACTCCCCACACTCCCCACACCCCAGTTTGTGGTTGATTGACTTTTGTGGTTGATGACTTTGTTGTGGTATAACACACTCGATTGGAAGATTAATGGTAGTTTATTTTTACCAAAAAATGGGGTGTAAAGCCCCGTCTCTTCAGGACGGCTTTCGAGAGCGTGATTTAGGCAAAGAATCTTGATGCATCATAGTCTGTAATCGTTGTAAAATAAATGGCAAGTTTTTCGACATACTTAAGGTATAGGGTTCGACCCAGAAGTTGGGTTGGTAAAATCTTAGACGCACTGTAAGAATGTAGCTGAGTAGTTTAGTTGGGAAGAAACGAGTTGCTAGCGGTAAAATGCACCGACTCAATTAAGTTCTACGAAGCCTAAAGTCAGAAAACCAACTCTGGTAGTTTGGAATAATCCAACTGGTGAGGGCATTTTCCAGTAGGAGAGGAAAAGTTAGACGGGCTTGAGTCCGCATTTTCCGCCAGTATCCTAGAATCCCTGTCCCTTCTGGGGCGGGGAGTATGTCAAACAAACTCCTTTATCCTCATCGTGATATAAGCTATGGCACTGAATTTATATATACTGCGACATGGTGAAACTACTTTTAGTCAAAGTGGTAATTTCTGTGGTGAAACTGATGCGGAGTTGACTTCTGAAGGGATGCAGATGGCATCCAGTTTTGCTGATGCTTATCAAAATTTGAAGTGGTCAGCCGCTTATGTTAGCCCAATGAAGCGGACAATGGCCACTGCCAAGCCATTTTGCGATGCTATTGGTATGGAGATGCAGTTACGTGACGGACTAAGAGAAGGTAGTTACGGCGACTGGGAAACCAAGAGTAAATTATTTGTTAAAGAGAATTACCCAGAAAACTATGTAAAATGGTTGACCGAACCTGCTTGGAATGCACCGATTGGTGGAGAAACTGCGGTAGATATTGCTAACCGTTCTATGCCTGTAATTGCTGAAATTCAAGAAAAACACCCCGAAGGTAATGTTTTAGTGGTTTCCCATAAAGCCACGATTCGGATTATGCTTTGCAGTTTACTGGGAATTGATTTAGGACGCTATCGTTATCGGGTGAATATTTTGGTCGCGTCGGTAAGTATGGTTACATTTGACGTTCACGGGCCTTTATTAGAAATATTAGGCGATCGCCATCATATACCCGATCATATTCGCTCTCGTCCCGGAACCTAAAATGAAATAGCGATCGCTAACTTGGATAAAAATTAGTTTAGCCTCACTTTTCATCAAGTTCATACTGCTTTCTGGGTAAACTAAAGGCAACACTGATACACCTACACTATCAGGCTTGTAGCTGACCACAGTTAACTCAGAAGGCTATATCAAATGATTAATACCAGTTACGACTTTGACCAAGCTATTCTACCTACAGGATCATCATTAAAAACAAATATTCTGCTCCGTTTTCGGGCTGATGTTCCAGAATCTCCCCGACGTAATCTTAATCTCTCTCTGGTAATTGACCGCTCCGGTTCTATGGCGGGTCTTCCTTTGCATCATGCACTCAAAGCAGCTGAGTCTGTGGTCGATCAGCTCGAATCAAATGATATTCTCTCCGTAGTAGTTTACGATGATCGAGTAGATACTGTTATCTCACCCCAGCCAGTAATTAATAAGCCAGCACTGAAACAATCTATCCGCAAAGTCGAAGTCGGGGGTATGACTAACTTATCCGGGGGGTGGCTCCAAAGTTGCGAATATGTCCAAGCCCAACTTGACCCACAGAAAATCAACCGTGTGCTTTTACTTACTGATGGTCACGCCAATATGGGTATTAGAGACCCTCAGGTATTGACAGCGACATCGGGGAAAAAAGCTGAGGAAGGAATTACCACAACTACATTAGGTTTTGCTCAAGGTTTTAATGAGGATTTATTAATTGGTATGGCTAGAGCCGCCAATGGTAATTTCTACTTTATTCAAAGCATTGATGAAGCTACGGAAGTATTTAGTATTGAGTTAGACAGTCTGCGAGCCGTAGTCGGTCAAAACCTCACAGTAACTCTGGAATTGGCTGAGGGTGTAAACCTCGTAGATACTCTAAGTCTATCTACAGTCACTCAGAATCAATCTGGTCAACCTGTAATTAATTTGGGTGAGCTTTACGAAGGAGAAGACAAACTTTTAGGGTTGAGTCTAGATATCTCCTCCGCTCCCGTTGGCGATTTACCTGTGATGAAGCTACATTACAGCGCTGATGTTGTCCAAGATAATCTGATTGCAAGTGTGTCAGGTACAGCAGATGTCCTGGCTAAAGTGGGTACTATCGAGGAATCAGCAGCAGCGTCTTCCAGTCATGTCATTTTAGAACTCAGTCGCCTGACGATTGCTAAAGCTAAAGAAATCGCCCTGGATTTAGCTGAACATGGTAAACATCAAGAAGCTGAACAAACCCTACGGTTATTAGTCAAAGAGCTTCAAGATAAAGGGTTAAATGAGAATTTTGAAATAGCCGAAGAAATAGAACAACTGGAGTATTTTGCAAGTCGCATCGCTCAAAAAGCTTTGGGTAATGCGGGACGAAAAGAACTGCGAGACCAAAGTTACCAGACAATGACTCGGAATCGTAGCGACTTAGCAGGTCGTGGTGTGACTGCTGGTGATGAAGTCTATGCAATACCAGTTGTCAATGAAGTCGGTGACAGTGTGGAACTGGAATGTGTTCGGGAAGGCGGTAAATTAAGGGTGAAAGTGGTTTCGGATGGTTACGATAACAGCAAAAATGTCCAGTTTCCTAGAGCAATTCGGGCTGAGGGCGCACGCTATGTTGTAGAAGGATTACAACTTTCGAGCGATCGCACTTTTTACCGTGTCCAGGGAAACATTACCCGTTTTGCTCAACCCGGTGTAGAAGATATATTTGTAAACCGCAAAACTACTCAACGAGTTAACACGGGTAAAGCTTCTAAAGGTCCCGCCAGTGCTGCTGACTTGGAGACAACTGATACTGTGGATAGTCGGGTGTTAGTGCAGTGTATTAAAGATGGTAGTAAACTCAGGGCGAGGGTAGTTTCTGATGGTTATGAACCAGATTGGAATATGCGTTTTCCTCGTTCAGTCAGGGAGGAAGGTATGCTTTACGTTGTTGATGAAGTAAAAACAGCCCCTGATGGTAAGTCTTATATAGCTTGCGGGGAAATTAAACGTTTTGTTCAACCGACTTAAGAGGCAGAGGGGCAGGGTGCAGGGGGGAGAAGAGTTTAGGCAATGCTTAATTACGAATTACGAATTATTAGGCTTCAATTAAAGGATGATAATCATCTGGGTTGGTGAAACCGGCAATCCAGGCTGCTGCTTGATGACAACTTCTAATATGGGGGGGAACGCGCAAAACATGAATGTGTCCTGTGGATGGACAGCTGACTTTTAAGACCATTAATGGTTCGTCATCTTCCAAGGGAATGTATACAAGTTGACGTTCTCCACCTGCGTCTTGATCGCGATCGCGGATTAAGCCCCCCACTTGCTGCAATAATGTTTCATACCCCAACCGCTCTATCAGTACACGGCGTAATTCCACGTTCTCTATATTGAGAATCTCCTGTCCCGTAATAGAGTCAGATGCAAAAGCAATGTCATCTGTTACCTGCACCCCTCGCCAGCATAAAATGAAACCATGTCCCGCAGGTAAACTAGTAATTCCACTACCAGCTAATTCAATTTCATGAGTGACGTGCAGACCTTCGGGAAGAGTGGTTAAATTTACACAGTCGCTGATATCTAAGCTTTCACAGGTGAGATTTTCGGGTAAATTGTAAATATCCGATGCACCGCTTAAATTCAGATTACCTAAAACCCGCATTCCATCCCAGGCGCGATGTGCCAAAATCAGTTTTCTCGCAGTTTCAGGCGATACAGGCTCATGATTGGGGTGCTGTTTCACTGGTTTTTTAGGGATACGCCCCTTGGACATGAGATTCAGCATTAGTCTTCTACCTCTACGTAAGCATCAGGGCGGTATTCACGTTGTTTCCAAACTCGATAAAACCCTTGGGGTAGTTGAATAGCGCGGTGTTCTTCGTGGATTAAAGTCGCACTGGGTGCTTTGACTTCCAGAAATAGTTCACTACCATTTACCCACAATTGTACCGCCTGGGTTTGCTGAATACGGTGGCTATGTCCAGTAATTTCACCGTGAGCCAGAGTAGCACCTGTCCGCTTTTGCACACCTATAGGTAAAGACGCAATTTTGCTAATGAGAACGTCACCATGTCTGTAAAGCATATCAGTTTGTGATTTATTGCCGCCGTACATCTTCTGATTTTATAGGATTTTGGGGTTGTAGTTCACGCAGAGGCTCAGAGAATTTGAGAGTTGATAACGAAAAATAAAAGTCTCCTTGAGTTGAAATTAAATTTATACCCGATTATTTTTCAACAAATAAGTAAATCCCTTCTTCTCTTCCTTTGCGACTTTGCGCCTTTGCGTGAAAAAATCATTTCTTAAACCACTCCAAAACCCCCTCAGCCAAAACCTTAGCTAGCTTCTTCTGTTCTGAAGAATTTCTCACCCATTCAAACTCTTCAGGGTGAATCATAAAACCCAACTCCAATAAAACCGATGGTGCGGTGTGGGGACGCGCTAAAGCTAGGCTGTTCCAATATACCCCTTGAGAAGTTCGCTGGAGCTTCCTCACCAGATAATCTTGCATAAATATAGCTAGGCTTTGAGCTTGGGGATGATACCAGAAAGTGCTGATTCCCTTGGTATTCTCCGCATCACCACTATCGGGTAAAGCGTTGTAATGTATGGAAAGTGCGATCGCCGGTGATTCTCGATCTATCATAGCCACGCGATCGCCCAAAGAAACATCAACATCAGTCTCTCTAGTCATCACCACTGTAGCCCCTAGTTTCACCAATTCATCCCGGAATAACTTGGATACAACTAAATTTATATCTTTTTCTGGATATCCAGTTGGACCAACTGCACCAGATTCTTTGCCACCATGTCCGGGATCGAGTAGAATTTTAATGCCAGATAGGGGTCGTTGTCTTTCCCTTCCCAATTTGGGTGGATGACGCAAAGCTAAAGTCAGGGTTGTATTGTCATATTTCAGCTTATATCCCCACTGTTGAGCTTTTTTTAGGTTAAAGGTATATTTTGCTTCTCCTGGAGCCACCTGCTGCCAATCTAAACGAGAAATTACAGGGTCATCATCTAAACGAATTGTGTCTGTTTGAGCAGTAGTATTGTAAAGTGTGAGAGTAAAATGACCATTACCCTGTTCTACACTCACTGGTACGGGAACTTGTAGCGGGAAAACTATTTCTGTAGTACTAGCTAGTCGGCGATATCCGACACTGCGAATTATTGTGCTTGGGGGAATAGCACCTGGTAAAACGCGAGTTTCTCGACTATTAATCCAACCGCCATAGTCTAGGCGCAACCATTCACCTTCACTACCTGTTATTGATGCTTGTGTGCCTTTCGGTAGTGGGGTGAGTCTGGAATGATCGGTACTGGGTCCTGTACGCGCTACACCTGCATCTGCTACTACCTCCGCAACTGCTAAATTTGCAGGTGAGAGAATTTGAATTTTGCCAGTTCCTGGTTGAGTTATTGTCTTACCATTCAGCGTTAGTTGAAATTTCGGTGTACCCAAATCCCTGTTTTTAGCAGCAGAAATCATGTTCTGACCAGAGGAGACAGCAACAGGTTGTGCAAAAGTGGTGCAACCCTGATACTTTCCTGGGATAGACTGGGCATTAGGTTGGTTATTTCCGGTGAGTGCAGCTAAATTACTGGGTAGTGTTACCTGTTGAGGTTGGGGTGTAAGGGAAATCGTTTGATTAGCCAGATTCACAGATACACTGGCGTTAGGAGGTGCGATCGCACTAAAACAAATTAATTCTCCCGGTAGTCTGGCAATGTCGGCTGCTGGAATCAGGGAATCTTTGGCAAAACCTAATTCTTGAGGTAACTCAGGCTGGGTCGCCAGCCTTGTAACTTTAATTTCTAGTTGTTGATTTTGGTGACGTACAGTAAAGAGATTTTCTCCCAACTGCAAAGGAAAACTTGGGGCAAAATGGCCTGCTTGACTGCGGTCAATTGCCTTACCATTGATGAGAACCTGTCCATTTGCTGGTGCTGTACCAATGAAGAAGATTTTTTCTGAGCTTGTTTGGTGTTTGTTCCGGGGATAAACAACTAAAAGTGATGGTTCTGCCAAAGCTATTACAGAGGAGGTAACAATAAACCCTAATATTACTAATCCTAGAAGTTTTTTCACGATAACAGTACAAAAGGTTTCACCACAGCGACTGTGGCACAATGACGGGATGATTTTTCAGAAGTTGCTAAAAATTCCAACTACTATACTATGACTAAATTTATTTTTGTAACTGGAGGTGTAGTTTCCAGTATTGGCAAGGGCATTGTAGCAGCAAGTCTGGGACGTTTACTCAAATCGCGCAATTATTCGGTGTCGATTTTGAAACTCGATCCTTATATTAATATCGACCCAGGTACAATGAGTCCTTTCCAACATGGGGAAGTTTTTGTCACTAAGGATGGCGCAGAAACAGATTTAGACTTGGGACATTACGAACGCTTTACAGACACCTCCATGTCACGGTTAAACAGTGTTACCACTGGTTCAATTTACCAAGCAGTGATTAATAAAGAGCGGCGCGGAGACTACAATGGTGGGACTGTACAGGTTATACCGCATATTACTAACGAAATTAAAGAGCGGATTCTGACTGTTGCTCAAGATACGAATCCGTCTGTATTAATTACGGAAATTGGTGGTACGGTGGGTGATATTGAATCACTACCGTTTTTAGAAGCTATTCGCCAGTTACGGAAGGAG
The DNA here is from genome assembly GCF_034931085.1 of Nodularia harveyana UHCC-0300. Lineage (NCBI taxonomy): Bacteria > Bacillati > Cyanobacteriota > Cyanophyceae > Nostocales > Nodulariaceae > Nodularia > Nodularia harveyana. The sequence continues at coordinate 119,398 of NZ_JAYGHG010000004.1, forward strand.
GTGGGACGGCAAAATGTGTTGTATATGCACGTTACCCTCATACCCTGGATAGCTTCGGCTGGGGAAATGAAGACTAAGCCTACCCAGCATTCTGTGAAGGAATTGAGATCAATTGGAATTCAACCAGATATTTTAGTCTGTCGGTGCGATCGCACGTTACCTTTAGGATTAAGACGCAAATTATCAGAATTTTGCGATGTTGCCCCAGAATGTGTCATCACTTCCCAGGATGCTAGCAGTATTTACGAAGTCCCCCTCAATCTAGAACAAGAAGGACTGGCAGAGCAAGTCTTAGATTTGCTGCAAATGGAACAACGCCAGCCTAATTTGGTGCAGTGGCAAACAATGGTAGAACGTCTATACAGTCCTAAGTATACTGTAGAAATTGCCATTGTTGGGAAATATGTGCGATTAAGTGATGCTTATCTGTCTGTAGTGGAAGCCCTACGTCATGCTGCTATTGATACCTATGGTGATTTGCGCTTGCGGTGGGTGAACTCTGAAGATTTAGAAAAAGAATCACCGGAAACCTATTTAGCAGGTGTTGATGGTATTTTAGTTCCTGGCGGTTTTGGGATTCGCGGCGTAGATGGTAAAATTGCTGCCATTCAATATGCACGCGATCGCCAAATTCCCTTCTTAGGTTTATGCTTAGGAATGCAATGCGCTGTTATTGAATGGGCGAGAAACGTTCAGGGATTAAACGGTGCGAACAGTGCCGAATTTGACCCCGAAACTAACTACCCAGTGATTAACTTGTTACCAGAACAGCAGGAGGTAGTTGATTTAGGCGGAACCATGAGATTAGGACTTTATCCTTGTCATCTTGTTCCTAACAGTATGGCTGCTAATCTTTATCAAAAAGAAATAGTTGATGAGCGCCATCGACATCGCTATGAGTTTAACAATACTTATCGTAATATATTGTTGGAATCTGGATATGTTATTAGTGGCACTTCCCCAGATGGGCGCTTAGTGGAAATTGTCGAGTTTCCCGACCACCCATTCTTTTTAGCTTGTCAATTTCATCCAGAGTTTCATTCACGTCCAAGCACTCCACATCCTTTATTTAAAGGATTTATGGAAGCAGCGATTAACCGGACTCATTCTATGTCTAACTTACCAACACCTGTGGAAGTTTCTTGACCCATTCAAAACTCAAGAAGGTCGCTTTTTTGAGTTTTGAATTAGTACTAAGCAACATCCTCTCAGGAATAGAGCTATTTTTGGTTATAGACAGGGTGCATCATTTTCATTTATATATAAACTTCAAACTGAAGGAGATGTTGTGGCGTACTGGGTGAGAATCCTTTACGATAGGAAAAAATATATAGTCAATTTTGAGCGAGTTAATGCTTTTTGTCATGAAGAAAACGGCAGAATGACTTTTTGGTTACCTGATTCCGCTATTCCGATTGTACTGACTCCGCAGACTCATTTAGACGACTATGAAAAACTGCGAGAATATTTGAAATATATTAGCGGATTAGAGCTAGATGATTCTTATTGGGTCAAAATTATCTATGAGCGCAAAGAATATATAGTTAACCTCATATCCATTAGCTCCTTTTGTCAAGAAACTAATGGCAGAATTACCTTTTGGTTACCTGATGGTACTATCCCTATTATTATTAGCCCAGTTAGTAATCCAGAATCTTATAAAAAAATCTTAAGTTTTGTGCAGCAGTCCACAGGATATTCTTTGTCTTAGGTAGGGGTGTGGGGAGTGTGGGGAGTGTGGGGAGTGTGGGGAGTATTTTAGATTGCAGTCTAATCCAAAATCTAAAATCTAAAATCTAAAATTGATTGACTAATGACTAATTTTGCTGCACCTACCATTCCGGCTGAATTACCTAATTGTGCTGGTAAAATCTGTAAACCTGCGCGGGATGTAGCCATGACTCGTTGCTCAATTTCTTTCTGAAGTGCGGGGAAAAAAAACTGAAAGCTAGCACTGATACCACCACCCAGAATAACTGCTTGGGGTGTTAACACATAAATCAAACTAGCTAAACCTATACCCAAATCTCTACCATATTCCTGCCAAAAAGTCAATGCTTTGATATCTCCCTCAGCCGCCAGTGCGCCTAATTCCCAGGGTTCCTTACCTGTGCGGCAACGAATTGCTGTAATTGAAGCATACTGTTCTAAAGAACCCCAATTCCCACTCTTACAGATAGGTCCATCGGGGTGTAGGGTAATTAAACCCAGTTCCCCAGCTGCGCCTTGATGTCCGACAAATAGTTTGCCATTTAAAATAATCGCACCACCAACACCAGTCCCCAAAGTTAATAAAATCAAATTGTCAAAGTAGCGACCAGCACCTAACCAAGCTTCTGCTAAACCGGCACAATTAGCATCATTAGCAATAACGGTGGGTTTACCTGTCTTCGCTTCTAACCAGTCGGCTAAAGGTACATTTTGCCATTTTGGTAAGTTGATGGCAATTTGGGCAATGCGTCCGGTTTTATCTGCCGGGCCAGGAGTACCCACACCAATGGCCACAGCTTGATTATAAGGGTCTACTTGGGCGATCGCATCTATAATTACCTCTAACACAGCTTCTGGTGTTGATGGTTGGGGAGTAGCCACAGTCAAACATTGTAAGCAAGTACCGTCAGGTTGGAAGCGTCCCAGCTTAATTGCAGTTCCCCCGACATCAATACCAATCACTTGCTCTTGCTGCACAGGTTATTTCCTATAATTTCCTATAGTTTGGTTGTTTTGTATTTTATACTTAATACTTGGAGATTCCTAAAAACAGAAAAATTTTAACATTAATTATTATGACTATTCAGGAACTACAACAACAGGCAGATATTTATTTACAACAAGAGGATTTTACTATTGCTATTAATCTTTATGAACAATGTATTGAGTTAGCACCTGAAAAGATTTATTTATATTGGTATTTAGGTTTATCTTGGCTTTTGCAAGGGGATGAAGAACAATGTCAAATGACATGGTTATTAAGTTTTGCAAATATAGATTTGGAACAGGAAAATGTTGTATTAATTGAGTTTATTAATTTTCTAAAAAACCAAGCTCAAAAATATTTTGATGATCAGAAATTTGAAATAGCACAAAAAATTTTTACGACTATATTAGAATGGGATAATAACCAAGCGGAAGTATATTATCAATTAGGTCATACAATAGCAAACCAAGGTGATTTAGAAGCAGCTATCTCCTGTTGGCAGAATGTTATTCAAATTCAACCAGATTATTTAGAAGCATATCTTTATCAAGGTTATATCTGGCATAAATTAGGAAAATTTAATAAAGCCATAGAAAATTATCAAAATACCATTGCTTTACAGGAAGATTATTTTTATTATTATCAACTAGGGTTATGTTACTCTTATATTAAAGAATGGGAATTAGCTAAAGATTGTTTTTTACAGGTGATTAAAATCCAAAATGATTATGCACCTGCTTATAGTGATTTAGGTTTTGTATTTTTACATAAAGGTGATTTTCAATCAGCAGTTAATTATTTCCAACAAGCTATTAATTTACAACCTGATTTTTGTCAAGCTTTAATATTTTTTTCGGAAACAGTTATTCCTAATGATATTGAGTTAATTAAATCTCTAAATAACTCCCGATTAGAAATTCAAGAAATCTATTTATTAATACATAAACTAATTGTTAATATTTACCCAGAAATATCTTTGCGGCTACTTGAGAACATCTTAGCAAATGAACCCAACGATTTACCAGCTTATTTGGAAATAAGTAATTTATTGTTAAATCAAAATCAACCTACAGCAGCAATTACAATTTTAAGAAAAATACCCGATGATGAACGAGAAGAAATTTATTTTATTCTTGGTAAATGTTGGTTAAAATTAGGAGATTATCAAAAAGCTATTGATGATTTAAGGAAAGCCATAGAAATTAATTCCCATTTAACAGAAGCATATCATTTTTTAGGAATTGCGTTATTTAGAAATGGTAATTTTTTAGAAGCAGTTAATGTATTAAAACAGCAACTTAAACTAGAACCAAAATCTCCCTCAGCTTTAGCATATTTAGGATTTATATTAGGGAATAACAACCAAAATAAAGAAGCAATTTTTTATTTTCAAAAAGCTATAGAAATCAATTCATCTGTGACATCATTAGTAAATGAACTATTAACTAATTTATCTGAGTTTGGAGGATTTGACCTTTCACAAATTCCGCTTGTTCTGACTCCCAGAAATTTTCATGAATCAACTCAAGAATGGTTAGATAACAACGATTTATTTAGCATAGAAAATTATATTAATATTTATCCAGAAATAGATGTAAAATTAACTTATCCCAAATCTATTAATAATCAAATACATTATAGTTTTAGATTTGGAAATTTAGTTAAATTACCATCATCTTATGTGGTGAAAATTCCTCAAGGTAGATTTTGGTTGAGTTCTGATCAAACTGAGTCTGCTATTATGACAGATGAATCGCATTTTCTAGCAGATATTTCTCCATATTTTCCTATATTAAGTCCTAACCATCCTGATAAACATCCCAGCCAACATCCTATTTTAGCAATGCAAAAATTACCTCCTATTCACTTTATTGAAGGTAAAGTTGCTATTTTAGCAGGATTAACAAATCATGTTTATTTCCATTGGATGTTAGATGTTTTACCCAGATGGGAATTATTAAGAATTAGCAATTATGATTTTGCCGATATAGACTATTTTGTGGTGGATAATCAATTAACTTTTCAGAAAGAAACTTTAATGAAATTACAAATACCAGAGGAAAAGCAACTTAATATTAGGGAAATTCAACATTTACAAGCTACAGAGTTAATTGTACCATCTTTTCCTGGTTGTGTTGCATGGATGCCAAGTTGGACTTGTAGTTTTTTAAAACAACAGTTTTTAAGTTCTGAAATTTCAGAAAATGTCAAAATTACAAAGTCTAAAAAAAGGATTTATTTGACTCGCAAATTAGCAAAAAGTCGTAGAATTATTAATGAAGATGAAATTTTAAACCTGCTGAAATTCTATGGTTTTGAAACAGTAACTTTAGAATCAATGTCAGTCGTAGAACAAGCATTATTATTTTCCGAAGCAGAGATTATTATTTCTCCTCATGGTAGTGGTTTAACAAACTTAGTATTTTGTCAACCGGGTACTAAAGTAATTGAGTTATTTTCACCAAATTATGTATATCATTGTTATTGGTGGATTAGTAATTTAGTTAGTTTAGATTATTACTATCTCATTGGTGAAACCTTACTTGGTTGGTATTTACATCATTTTATATATCCCCAAGAATTTGCTGAAGATATTTTCATTAAAATTGATGATTTTGAAAAAATTCTCCAAGTTGCAAACGTAAATCTAAAATAGATAAGGAAGCGGATAAAAATTATCTATTATCCGCGTTTGTCTGTTTTAATCTGCGTTTAATAAAAAATATCCAAAGACATAAATCAAGGGTAATAACTAACCTTGATTTCTTTGATTATGGCTTTTTTTACCAACCATTTGCACATGAGTAATTTGATTTGCATTCATGCTGTAATTTTCTAAACCTGTGACTGGTTCACCTCTGAGAATTCCAGATAAAGCCACAGAAAGCATTAAACCACCAGTAGCAGCTGCAATTAAAGTAAATTTATCGTTCACAATAAATAGTCTCTCAATTTATCAGTTGTTAATTTCTATTAGTTATTGGTTCTTAGTTATTTTTCCCAATTACCAATCATCTATTTTTTCTTCTTAGACGAGGATTGACAAGCTCATTTAACCCTTCACCAAGTAGTGATAACCCTACTACCATTAATGTCATTGCTAAACCAGGAAATAGAGTAGTCCACCAAATACCTGTGGGTAAGGCTTCTAAAGCTTGTCTTAAATCATGTCCCCATTCTGGAACTTCTTCGGGAAGTCCTAGCCCTAAAAAGCCTAAACCCCCTAATACTAATATAGCATCGGCGGCGTTAAGGGTAAATAGTACGGGTACACTTTGAATGACGTTAAAAAATAGATAGCGCGATAGTATCACCCAAGTAGAAGCACCCATTGCTTGCGCTGCTTCAATGAATACTTCTGTTTTAACGCTGACAGTGTGATTACGGACTACACGATAATATTGAGGAATGTAAGCAATACTAATGGCGATCGCCGCATTGAAAATTCCCCGCCCCACAACAAAAGCCAGCGTAACAGACAGTAGCAGCCCCGGCAAGGTGTAAATACTATCCATGAGGAACAGCAACACCTTATCTAACTTACCACCCAGATAGCCACTTACCATCCCCAAAGGCACACCAATAAACATACTCAATGCTGTAGCTAAAATCACTACTTGCAGTGCAGCTTGAGCGCCAAACAATGTCCGAGAAAATACATCATGTCCCAGACGACTTGTACCAAACCAATATTTGGCTGAGGGTGGTTCTTGAATGGGGTTAGAGAGAAACTCTCTAGGATTTTGCAACCATCCCCGACTTTGTAAAACGGGAGCGAAAAACGCCAGAAACAGGAAAAATAAGGTAATAGCTATGCCAATCAGCATTAACTTTTGGGAAAGGTTAGCATTTTGGGCAAAACGTAAAAAATTCGGTATCTGACGTTTAGTAGTGGCCATGTGCGATCGCCTGCGTAAAGCAAGATACTATTTTACATATAAGATTACAGTTTGGGGATGCTCTGGTTATTCCTTAGCGGTGAATACAGAGCTACACTGAGAAAGAGGTCGAATTATGCCTCATTTTTTCTGGAGTTAAGAGCAGAATTATGAACGCTTACAAAAAATACATCACCATAACAGACCCAAGGCAAATAATATTATCTGATTTACCTTTTCAAGCAGGACAGAGAGTAGAAATAATTATTTTAGCTGAGGATAACCCAAAAGCGGAAATCAGTAAGAAAATGAAAGATTTGTTTGATAAAACACAATTGCTACCAGGAGTAGAAGATATTACAGAAGCTGAAATAGAAGCAGAAATAGAAGCTTACAGACGCGGAGAATGAAAGTTGTTGTTGACACAAATGTTTTAGTTTCCGCCATCCTTAAAGGTAGAGTACCAAGATCCGTTATTCAGTTTATTTTTGCTCATCCTGATTGGGAGTGGATAGTTTCTCCAGAAATTGTCAGGGAATATAAAGAAGTTTTAAGTCGCCGGAAGTTTAAGTTGACAGATGAAGTGATATCTGAATGGTTTGAAATTATTGATAACTTCATAACGCTCATTGATGTGAATGTAGAAATTGATTTTCCTAAAGATAGAAAAGATGCAAAGTTTTTAGCTTGTGCTGTAGCCGCAGATGCGGATTTTTTGATTACCGGGTATTCTGATTTTAATCAGGCACAAACTTTGCTAAATACTACGATTATTTCTGTGTCTTTATTTAACAGGTTAGTTTGCCAAGAGGGAAAGTGAGTATATAGTGCTATAGAGACAACCCACTTCCCGACTTTCTAAAGATAACTCTCAATCATCTCACGATACTCGCTCTTTTGCTTCACACCTTTGACTTCCTGCAACAATTCCTTATCTTTAAAAAATTGCACCGTCGGAGTCCCAATAATATTGGCATTTTCCGCAATATCTCGGTCTTGCTCAATATCAATTTCGACAAAGTGAACTTTACCCTCAAATTCGTCTATCACTTTATTTAATATTGGCTTCAGGGTATGACAGGGGCCGCAACCAGGAGAAATATACTTAACAATGATTAGGCGATCGCTTTCATGGAATAATTTTCTCAAAGCATAACCCCCCTCATGGCGAGTCACCACCAAATTAAAATCAACCGTCACCTCCACCTCAGTCCTATTAGCAGAATCGGTTGCTAACTCATCAACTCCCGTCCCTGACTGATGAAATTCCGTAATTAAATTCCTCGCAGATAACCAGCGTTCCGCCAACATCGCCGCCATACAGCCAGAACCAGCAGCAGTAATTGCTTGACGAAACTCATGATCCTGCACATCCCCACCCGCAAACACACCTTCCACACTGGTTTCCACAGAACCATTTTTCGTCATCACATAACCCACCTCATCCAGTTCCAACTGTCCTTCAAATAAAGCAGTATTAGGACTATGACCGATAGCGTAAAACAAACCCTTAACATCAAGCTGACCTTCTGAACCAGTTTGATTATTACGCACCTTCAGCCCAGCCATCTCACCATCACCGAACACATCCACCGCTTCCGTATGCCAATGTACCTCTATTTTGGGGTTACTCAACACCCGGTCTTGCATAGCCTTAGAAGCCCGCATCTGGTCAGAACGCACCAGCAGATTGACCTTAGAAGCGTATTTAGTTAAATAAATAGACTCTTCCGCCGCCGAGTCCCCAGCACCAATAACAGCCAACTCTGCACCCTTAAACATTGGTACTGCACCATCGCAGATTGCACAAGCAGAAATACCCCGACTCCAGAATAACTGTTCAGTAGGTAAACCCAAACGCTTCGCAGTTGCACCAGTAGCAATCACAATACTATGGGCTTTAACTTCCCTTTCTGAAGACCGGACAATAAAAGGACGCTGACTCAAATCAACAGAAATCACATCCTCAGTATATAACTCCGCCCCCCAGCGTTCAGCTTGCGCCTTCATATTATCCATCAATTCCGGCCCCGTAATCCCCGCCGGAAACCCCGGAAAATTTTCCACCTCCGTCGTAGTCATTAATTGACCACCCGGTAAACCCCCCACCTCAAACCCTTCAAACACCACAGGTTTTAAATTCGCTCGTCCCGCATAAATAGCCGCCGTATAGCCTGCTGGGCCAGAACCAATAATTACTAAATTTTCTACAGTTGGGTTACTCATATGGACAAACTCATAACGACTACGGATAATATAGCATTATTAGCCTGGTAATGCTACAGAACCTCACCCCCTCTTGCTTTCAAATTTTGTAGGGTGGGTATAGCACAACGCATGGCTGCGTTAAAGCGAGAGCGTAACCCACCAATAATTTTTTGAGAGGACTAAAGTCCTGACTACCAACTTTAATTATTTAAAAAAGGACGAATATTAGCGACTACAGCCAAGGAATCTAAACCCCTCTCCACCAATTCAGGGAAATTAGATAAGGTATCGATAATAATTTCAGCAAAGTTATATTCAGGATGACTACCAGAATTAACTGTTAAATATTCTAGTAGCTCCAAAGCATAATCAGGAAAACCGAGAACATCAGCTATACAAGCTAGTTTTAAAATTCTCTCTGGTTCCTTAATCTGAAAATTAGAATTTTCCCTAAGCGGATCTTGGAGATAATAAGCCTCTCCCCAGAGCAACTGTCCCTGACGCTCTGCTGATGCAATGGGGGAACGCGCTCGCACACGATAAGCATTTCTTAAATCAAATAATGTAAAATCATGTTCCCTTAAATGGCTATCTATATCAGCAAATAAAGGTTGATTGACATATATAGGTGAAAATTCCACTTCTGTCTCAATTCCCAATACCCCCCGGCTTAAAATTTTAGATGCTCCTTTTAAAACCTCCAGTTCCGCACCTTGAACATCAATTTGTAAAAAATCTATAGTATTAATTCCTTCAGCATCGCAAAAAGTATCTAACGTAGTTGTCTCCATCTGCAAAGTAAAATCTAAATTACATAATTCTGGCAAACTAGCAAATCTGTTTGTAAATGCTTCATTGGGCGCATACAGAGAACTACACATAGGATGCTTAGTCACATAAAGTGTTCTCTCTTCTATGGACTGACCCAGCGCTAAAGGAATATGTTTTTCAGTCCAATTGATTCCCCGCGTTTCCAAATCAGCTTCAGCAGCTTCGCAAGCATCAGCATCAGCATCAAAACCGTAAATAGTCAAGTTAGGAGCAAATAAATTCCAAGCACCAGCCCCATAGTCATCTTGAGATGATAATTTACGAGATCCTATGTTACAGATTGTTAGATGAACTTGGTCTAGGAAACCTTTTTCTTTCAGACTTTTGAGAAAAACAGACATAGTTTCTTTCCTTTGCGTGTACTTTTATCAGCTAGTATCTATCCCACATCTGACACTGTCAATCATAACAAGCTAGTAGTTAGGACTTTAGTCCTCAATCTACATAAGTAAGTCGGCACAAATAAACCTAACTATGTAAATATAAAAATTCCAAAACCCTTGCGATCGCTTCGTTCCACTCCGTTCCACTCGCCATGACATACATTGAAACTTTCACGCCGACTTACTTATCACCCATATTCGGCGTAAACCTTACCTTGTTGGGGACTTCCAAATTTTCCTTATTGTGACTCAATACAGGATTTCGGGGTAAACTTTGGTTTATGTTGTGTTAAAAATATGCAAAATAGGGAAAAATAAAACTGGTGTAACTACTTACCCCCACTACAAAATTGATTATCAGGAAACATAACATGGTAGATATAGCATCTGAACTATTAGAAAAAATCCGCCTGCAATTTGATAGTTCTCCCTATCCCCACATTCCCCTCGATAAATCACCTAAAAAAGAACCTCAGCTACTTTATATTCATAGCTTAGTGACATCTTATTATGTCAGAAACCAAAAAGTTATTGATACCAAAGGTAAGGTTATTTTAGATGCTGGTTGTGGAACTGGTTATAAATCATTAATATTAGCAGAAGCTAATCCAGGAGCCAAAATTGTCGGCGTTGATATCTCCGCAGAATCAATTAAACTGGCACAACAACGGTTAGAACATCATGGATTTGAAAATGCAGAGTTTCATGTTTTAGCCCTGGAAGAATTGCCCCAGCTAAATGAACAATTTGATTATATTAACTGTGATGAACTTTTGTATCTGTTACCGGATATAACCGTGGGCTTAAAAGCCATGAAAGCAGTGCTAAAACCAGAGGGAATTATTCGGACTAATCTTCATAGCGCCTTGCAGAGAGTTTATTTTTTCCGCGCCCAACAACTTTTCACCATGATGGGGTTAATGGACGGAAACCCAGAAGAAATGGAAATAGAAATTCTTAAAGACACTATGAAGGCTTTAAAAGGTCATGTACATCTGAAAGCTATCACCTGGGATGGTAATTATGACGGAGAGGAGGGCAAAGAAAGAATTTTAATGAATTACCTGTTCCAAGGCGATAAAGGTTACACTATCCCCGATATGTTCTCAGCTTTGGTAGAGTCTGACCTAGAGTTTATCAGTATGGTGAACTGGCGACAGTGGGAATTGTTGGATTTATTCAAAGAACCAGATAATTTACCCACCTTTTTAGCAATGACCTTACCAGATATATCTATAGAAGAACGCCTACATTTATTTGAACTGCTACATCCTGTGCATAGGTTGATTGACTTTTGGTGTGGTCATCCTGATACAACCCCAGATATCCTACCAGTTGCAGAATGGACTGATTCAGATTGGCAAGTTTCTACAGTACATCTGTGTCCTCAGTTAAAAATTCCCAAGTTTCAAACAGAACTCATTGCTTGTGTACAAGACCTGCGACCATTTCCGATTTGTCAATATTTATCACCCGCAGAGGGAATTAAAGAATTAGAGAACTCAAGAGCCACTTGCTTAATACCTTTATTAGAGCAACCCCAGTCGATGATGGCTTTGGTAGAGCGTTGGCAACAATTTCGCCCTCTAGATCCTGTGACTTTAGAGCCTACAGAGTCAGAAGCAGCCTTCAATCTAGTGAAACAGTTGCTCATCAGCCTAGAAAGCTTTGGTTACGTCATGCTGGAGCGCTAAGTTCGTAGTAAGGAATTTAGTCCTCCCTCGATTTGTGCCTGTTTTGCCCCCTAAATTCCCCAAGTGTGGGGGACTTTGAAAATTCTTGTCCGATCATATATGTATTGGGAGCGGTTCGGTGATGGCTTGGGTCATTCGAGCAATATCTATCTATATGTATGCTCTCCTCTCCTCACCTAGCTATGGTGTACACACATCCTGAGCCAAAGAGAGTTTTCAGTTCTAAAAACTGATTTAACTGTAAAGCCAGTTCCCCTCCTCCCTTGCGGGGCTACGGTGTACACACAAGTCCTACCTGTCTGCGTTTGAGACTGTTTTGCCCCCTAAATCCCCCAAACTTGGGGGACTTTGAAAATTCTTGTTCCCCCATAATTGGCGGCTAGGGGGCGATTAGATCACTTCTGTGTACACGGTAGGCTTGCGGGGAGGGGCTAGGGGTGGGGTCTTGTGACACAAAAGAGAATTGCCCGACTTGTGTGTACAACGTAGGGTTTGGGATGGGGTGCAATTACCTCCAAAGCTTCTTTATTATGTAAACAAAATCTTGGGTAATGTTGGGTTTTGCTCCTTAACCCAATCTACATTCAATCTAAAACCTTGATTTTTCGGGCTTTTAGGAGGATTTGCAGGAAAATAAAAAAATTTTTTGCTGGGGGTGATATGAAACTGATCAAGAGTGGGTAAGTTATATCTAGAACGGGAAAACAGTTTACAACACAGGGAAATTACTTATCATGAAAACCGAATTAAAAGCTAAATTCCTCCAACACATCCTCAACAAAAAGAAAAACGAAGAAGGTTTTACCCTCATTGAATTGTTAGTTGTTATCATCATCATCGGTATTCTATCCGCTATCGCTCTGCCTTCCTTCTTGAACCAAGCTAACAAAGCCAAGCAGTCTGAAGCTAAAACCTATGTTGGTTCCTTGAACAAAGGTCAACAAGCTTACTTCACTGAGAAGAGTGTATTTGGTTCAGCAGTAGATATTTTGGGTATAGGTATTAATACTCAAACTGTCAATTATACCTACACAACCACAGATACCGCTACTACACGTGCTGATAGTGCTGGTGAAAGTACGGTTGCAGTTCTCAGAGACTATTCAGGTGCTGTTACCATCTTACAAGTTGGTCCTACCAGTGATGCTACTAGTATCGCTATTCTTTGCGAAACAGATACTCCTGGAGCTGCTGCTATTGCTCCAACTAGTGGTTCACAATGCGCTGGTGGTAGTACCCAAGTTGGTACCTGATTAGCCTAGTTGAATTAAACTTATCTAAAACTAACTCAATAATTTAGTAATATTTAGGAGGCACGATGTATCGTGCCTTTTCTATTAACAGATAATCCATAGAATAGAGAACTAAGGGAATGAAAAATCAGCCGATGAAAGTTGTACAAGGCTATGAATACCTCATCAAAGGAGATTATCAAAAAGCAGCGAGTTACTTTGAAGAAGCCATTTCAGTTGAACCAGAAATAAAGGTTTATTACTGGTATTTAGGATTATGTTTTATCTTAAAAGGAGAGGAAGAAGAAGCGCCATTGACTTGGTTTTTAGGGATGGGTGAAACAGATGATTCCGCACAAATTGAGTTGTGGATAGAGGAATTAAGTGAAATATTAGAATCAGAAGCACAACGCCAAGAGGAATTACAACAAAAACAGTTAGCTTGGACAATTCGCCAACATCTGAGAAGCATAAATCCTACAGATATTAATAATTTATTACACAGTCTGCATTTAGCGATTCAATTACAAATCGTAGATAATGAATATTTAGAAGAGTTAAATCTAAGAGAAATACTGGAATATGATGTTGATAAAAGTTCAATTGACTCTAATTTAGTTTTGCAAGTCAGCCAAGAAATTCTAGACTTTGCACCTTTGGAAAATTTTACTGTAAATTTGATTAAATTATTTACTAATATTATTTATAAACAGGGAGAGAATACTCAAACTTTTATCAGCATATTAATATATGCTGCTGTGAAAATTATGAGTTCTTTCAGGAATCCTGCTCATGCAGCAAATATACTGGAAAATTTATTGTTAATTTCTCCTGAAAACCGCGAAATACTAATTCAATTAAGTATTGCCTATCAAGATTCTGAACAATATAGTAAAGGTATTGATACAGCAAAACAACTAAATTTAATAGCTAAGAGTTTACCAGAAAAAATATTTAGCAATCATTTGTTAATGAGGTCATTAATGCGAGCGACAGGGTATTGGGAAGAAACTTGTGCAGTATTAGAACAGCAAAAATCATTAATTATTTCTTTGATTAATGAATCTTCTCCCATCACCAGAAATCCTTTTATCTTACGTTTATTTTCCTCCATGTTTTTCTTTCCTTATATTAAAGATGAACCCGCAATAATTCGACCTCTGCAAAACCAACTGATGAGTTTATGTCTCAAAAATATCGAGAATAATACCCAAGATATTATTAAAAATTTCCGTTATACCCGTCATACTGATAACCAAAAAGAGAAAGTTTTAAAAATCGGCTACATTTCTAATTCTCTCCGACAGCATTCAGTAGGTTGGATTGCTAGATGGCTATTTAATTATCATAATCACGAAGAATTTCAGATTTATTCCTATATTATTTTACCCACTGAACAAGATAATGGATTACAACAGTGGTTTAGAGAAAAATCTGATAAATCATACAGTTATGGCTCAAAGCAAAACTATGAAGTTGTTAAACAAATTCATGAAGATGGCATTGATATTTTAGTAGACTTGGATAGTTTAACTTTTGATATTTCTGCGGAAATATTAGCCATTAAACCTGCGCCAATTCAAGTGACTTGGTTAGGGTGGGATGCTACGGGTTTATCAACCATTGATTATTTTATTGCTGACCCTTATGTGCTTCCCGAAAATGCTCAAGACTACTACCAAGAAAAAATCTGGCGTTTACCTCAAACTTACGTTGCTGTTGATGGCTTTGAAGTGAATGTTCCCACTCTCAGACGAGAACAACTAGATATTCCTGAAGATGCTGTTGTTTATTTTGTGACTCAAAAAGGATATAAACGTCACCTCGACCATGCAAAATTACAAATTGCAATCCTTAAGCAAGTACCAAATAGTTATTTGCTGATTAAAGGAGAAGCTGATGAAAATGCTTCTCGTCAATTTTATGGAGATTTGTCAAAGTCTCAAGATATTGACATCAGTCGTTTGAAGTTTCTCCCTTTTATGCCATCAGAAGCGGTTCACAGAGCTAATTTGAGCCTTGCGGATGTGGTTTTAGATACTTATCCCTACAATGGAGCGACTACCACATTAGAAACCCTGTGGCGAGAAATTCCCTTAGTTACAAAAGTGGGACAACAATTTTCAGCCCGTAATAGTTATACCATGATGATCAATGCTGGTATTACAGAAGGTATAGCTTGGAGTGATCAGGAATATGTCGAATGGGCGGTACGTTTTGGAAAAGATGAAAGTTTACGACAACAAGTTTCTGGGAAATTAAGACAGAGTAAAAAGTCTGCACCTTTATGGAATGGCGAACAGTTTACTCGTGAGATGGAGAAAGCATATCAGCAGATGTGGTCAATATATGTAGACAATTTGCAGGAATAAATTATCAATTATACAGAGAAGAAATATCATGATTAATCAGTCTGTGAAAGTTGCAGAAGGCTATGAATATATCATCCAAGGAGATTATTACAAAGCAGCAAGTTACTTTGAAGAAGCCATTACAGTTGAACCAGATGTCAAGGTTTATTACTGGTATTTGGGATTGTGTCTGCTCTTACAAGGTGAGGAAGAAGAAGCACCTCTGACTTGGTTTTTAGGGATGGGTGAAACATCCTCTGAGCAACAAATTAATCTGTGGACATGGGAATTAAGTCAAGTATTAGAGTCAGAGGCACAACGTCAAGAACAATTAGACGACAAAGAATTAGCTTGGACAATTCGCCAACATCTGAGAACAATCAATCCTATAGATATTAATAATTTGTTGTCTAGTTTTCATTTAGCACTGCAATTAAAAATATTTGATGATGATTATTGGGGTGAATTAAATCTTATAGATATTCTTGAATCAATTTCTGATTATAGCCAAGTCGAAGGTGATTTGATTTTAAAAGTTACTCAAGATATTTTAGAATTTACACCTTTTGCAGACTTTACCTTAGATTTAATTAAAATCTTCACGAATATCATTAAAATGCAACGTGAAAAAATAGGTGAATTTATTTATATCATGATATCTGGTGCTGTAAGGATTATGAGTCTTTTTAAAAAAAATACTTATGCAGCAAAGATGCTAGAAATTTTATTATTAATAGCTCCTGAAGAACCAGAAATACTCTTGCCGCTAAGTACAGCATACCAAGATTCTGGTCAACATACCGAAGGAATTAATACTGCGAAAAAATTAGTTTTATGTTCGGAAACATTAACGCAAAAAGTATTTGCAACTATGATGTTGATCAGAGCATTAATGACTTCAACAGGTTATTGGGATGAAGCTTGTGCAGCTATCAACAGACAACAGGAATTAATCTCCGCCTTGATTCAAGAATCTCCTATTATCAATCATAATGTATTTGTATCACGTATATTCGCTTCGATGTTCTTTTTTCCATACTTCTACGATGAACCTGCAACAATTCGCCCTCTGCAAAATGATTTAATGAGTTTATGTCGGAAAAGTATAGAAATTTCCGCCCAAGATATTATAAAAAAATATCGTTATTCCTTGCCTACCAATAAAACAGAAAAGAAACTATTGAAAATAGGCTATATTTCTCATTCGCTGAAACAACATTCAGTAGGTTGGATTGCTCGCTGGCTGTTTATTCATCATAACCGCGAAGAATTTCAGATATATACTTATATAATTTTACCTACTGAAATTGATAATGGATTACAACAGTGGTTTATAGAAAAATCTGATAAATCATATAGTTATAATTCCAAACAAAAATATGATGCAGTGAAACAAATCAATGAAGATGGTATTGATATTTTAGTAGATTTAGATAGTTTAACTTTTGACCTTTGTGCTGAAATTTTAGCCATTAAACCTGCGCCAATTCAAGTTACGTGGTTAGGTTGGGATGCTTCTGGCTTATCAACTATTGATTATTTTATTGCTGACCCCTATGTGCTTCCCGAAAATGCTCAAGACTACTACCAAGAAAAAATCTGGCGTTTACCTCAAACCTATGTTGCTGTTGACGGCTTTGAAGTGAATGTTCCCACTCTCAGACGAGAACAACTAGATATTCCTGAAGATGCTGTTGTTTATTTTGTGACTCAAAAAGGTTATAAACGTCATCTGGAGCATAGTAAACTACAAATCCAAATTCTCAAGGAAGTACCAAATAGTTATTTGCTTATAAAAGGAGACGCGGATGAAGAAGCTTCTCAGAAATTTTATGGAGATTTGGCAAAATCTAAAGGTGTGGACATAAGTCGCTTTAAGTTTTTGCCTTATATGGCCACAGAAGCCATTCATAGAGCTAATCTCAGCCTGGCGGATGTGGTGTTAGATACTTCTCCTTACAATGGGGCGACTACCACTTTAGAAACCCTTTGGCGAGAAATTCCCTTAGTCACAAAGGTCGGACAACAATTTGCAGCCCGCAATAGTTACACGATGATGATTAATGCGGGGATTACAGAAGGTATTGCTTGGAGTGATGAGGAATATGTGGAATGGGGAGTACGTTTAGGTAAAGATGCAGAATTACGACAGCAAATTTCTTGGAAGTTAAAACAGGGTAAAAAGTCTGCACCTTTATGGAATGGAGAACAGTTTACCCGTGAAATGGAGAAAGCATATCAGCAGATGTGGGAAATATATGTTGACAAGCTAGATTAATAGAGGAATCAGGTTTTCTCTATAATAAATTAATTATTTTAGGGTGCGATCTATCGCAGCTATTCCCCTGGGCTATATGCACTCTAAGTGTCTAGCTACAAATCAAATAGTATTAATATAGATTATCCATAAAATCGAGAAGAAATAGAATGAATAATCAGTCTGTAAAAGTTGAAGAAGGCTATCAGTATATTATCCACGGACATTATCAGAAAGCAGCCAGTTACTTTGAACAAGCAATTACAGCAGAACCAGAAGTAAAAGTTTATTACTGGTATTTGGGATTATGTTTTATCTTACAAGGTGAGGAAGAAGAAGCTCCCCTGACTTGGTTTTTAGCAATGGGTGAAACAGATGATCACCAACAAATTGACCAGTGGACAGGGGAACTAAGTCAAATATTAGAGTTAGAAGCAAAACGCCAAGAACAACTAGAGCAGAAAGAGTTAGCTTGGACAATTCGCCAACATCTGAGAAGCATCAACCCCACAGATGTTAATAATTTATTGTCGAGTTTTGACTTGGCAGTGCAATTAAAAATCTTAGATGATGCGTACTGGGATGAATTAAATATTATTGAAATTCTGGAATCAACTCCTGATTATAACCAGATAGACTGTAACTTAGTTTTAAAAGTTACTAAAAATATTTTAGAATTGACACCTCTAGCAGGTTACACTTTAAATTTTATTAAAATATTCACCAATATAATCAAACATCAAGGACAGAATATTAGTGAGTTTAGATATATCGTGATCTCTGGCGTTATTAATATCAAGGAATTTTTGAAAAGAAATCTTTATGCAGCGAAAATCCTGCAAATTTTATTAAAAATAAGTCCAGAAAATCAAGATATACTCTTGCAATTAAGTACAGCATACCAAGATTCACGTCAATATTCTGAAGGAATTAATACTGCTAAAAAGTTGATTTTATATTCAGAAACATTAACTCAAAAAGTATATTCTCATCAAACATTACTCCGAGCATTAATGGCTTCGACAGGCTATTGGGATGATGCTTGTGAAGCGATAAACAAACAAGCAGAATTAATTGCTGCGCTGATTCAAGAATCTCCGATAATCAAGAATAATGGTTTGGTGTCACGCCTATATACTTCGATGTTCTTCTTTCCTTACTTTCAAGATGAACCTGCAATAATTCGTCCTTTGCAAAATGATTTAATGAGTTTGTGCCTGAAAAATATAGAAGTTTTTGATCAAGATATTATTAAACAATATCGTTATTCACTACCTAGTAATAAATCAAAGAATAAAGTTTTAAAAATAGGTTATATTTCTAGTTTTCTCAAACAGCATTCAGTAGGTTGGATTGCTCGATGGCTCTTTAGTCATCATAATCGGGAAAATTTTCAGATTTATTCCTATATGATGTTACCTGATAAAAACGATAATGGATTACAAGAGTCGTTTAGAGAAAAATCTGACCAATCATACAGTTATGGCACGACGCAAAACCATGAAGTTATTAAACAAATTCATGAAGATGGTATTGATATTTTAGTAGATTTGGATAGTTTAACTTTTGACCTTTCTGCGGAAATTTTAGCCGTTAAACCTGCGCCTATTCAAGTTACTTGGTTAGGATGGGATGCATCTGGTTTATCAACCATTGATTATTTTATTGCTGACCCCTATGTGCTTCCTGAAAATGCTCAAGACTATTACCAAGAAAAAATCTGGCGTTTACCTCAAACCTATGTTGCTGTTGATGGTTTTGAAGTAAATGTTCCCACCCTAAGACGAGAACAGCTAGATATTTCTGATGATGCTGTTGTTTATTTTGTGACTCAAAGCGGTTATAAACGTCATCTGGAACATACTAAATTACAAATCGCAATTCTTAAGGAAGTACCGAATAGTTATTTGCTGATTAAAGGACACGCTGATAAAGATGCTTCTGAGAAATTTTATGGAGATTTGGCGAAATCTCAAGATGTGGATATAAATCGCTTGAAGTTTTTGCCTCTTATGCCTACAGAAGCAGTTCATAGAGCCAATCTGAGCCTGGCTGACATCGTGTTAGATACCTCTCCTTATAATGGAGCCACTACGACTTTAGAAACCCTCTGGCGAGAAATTCCCTTAGTCACGAAGGTGGGACAACAATTTTCAGCCCGCAATAGTTATACGATGATGATTAATGCAGGAATTACAGAAGGTATCGCCTGGAGTGATGAGGAATATGTGGAATGGGGAGTACGTTTAGGTAAAGATGCAGAATTACGACAGCAAATTTCTTGGAAGTTAAAACAGGGTAAAAAGTCTGCACCTTTATGGAATGGAAAAGAGTTTACGCGGGAGATGGAGAAAGCATATCAGCAGATGTGGGAAAAATTTGTTACAGAAAATGGTGATTAAAGTACATAAAAGTACATAAGGGAGAGTATCTTTGCCCACCCCCACAAGATTTATAATATTAAGATGTGTCGTTATTTGAGTTGCAATATGTTTGTTGTAAATCGCTCATCCTAATCTTTTATAGATACTAAAGTGCTGAATAGGAACCTGAAAGAATAAATTTTGGTATAATTGAGTGGAGTTAACATAAATAAGTAAGACTTGAAAAAATCTGCAATAAGTATAAACATGGAAGCTACCACTAAAAAGCAAGCTTTGTTAAAGGCAATATCTGAACGGCTAGAACAGGCTTATGAAGGAACCTTAGAAGAGGTTTTAGAACTCTTAGATATTAGTGAACGTGAAGATGAAGAGGATATTAGAGATGCAGTTGCTGAATTAGAAGATGCAAAAGTCAATGGTACTGTCACTTGGGAACAGTACAAGCAAGAATTAAAATTGTGATATATCAAATCGAATTTACTAAGGGTGCTGTAAAACAATTAAAAAAATTACCAAGTGAGATTAGAGAACGAATTGATTTAAAAATTCAAGAATTAGCTGTTGAACCACGTCCTGATGGTGTAAAAAAGTTAGAAAGTGAATTATCGCTTTACTGTATTCGAGTAGGCGATTATCGAGTTATCTATCAAATACAAGATGATGTTTTATTAGTTACTATAGTTAAAGCGAAACATCGTCGAGAAATTTATCGCAAACAATAATTTATATTTATATATCTAGCATATCTTATCTGAATAGGTATAGGGAGGACATCTTTGCCCTCCCCACAAGAGTTATCATATTAAATGTGTCTTTTAGTAAGCTCATAGTCAGGAATGTAGTATCTTTTCAGAAGACCTAAAGTATTGACTACGAACTTTGTTTGAAAAGTTGTTTATTCAAAAATCAAACATGAAGCGTTTTTCTGGTTTTAGAGCAATAATGTTTAACTCTTCTTGAAAATCTCTATCGGAATTGGCTGGGATTAATTTGTTTATATAAGGTTGATAGTGGAATAGTTCATAGCCTATTTTCTGTAAATACTCTGCTACTTCAATATTGCTACCTTGGCTACCAGCAATATTTTCATATAAAATTACTGGGGCAAATTCAGTAATTAATTTTTCACTCCCCACTAACACAGCCATTTCATGACCTTCTGCATCTAACTTCAGAAAATCTACTTGGGTGATGTTTTCTTGCTGAACTAAACTATCTAATGTAAAACATTTGGCTTCTTGAAAAGCTTGTCCGGTCATTTTCTCGGCTTCATCTTCGGAAACTACTTGATTAAGTTCGTTAGCAGAATGTAGTAGTAATTTTATATTACCATTGCGATCGCTCGCAGCTCCTGCGCAAACATTGACCCATGAAAGTTGATTAATTCTACAAGTTTCCTCTAAAGAATTTACGCAAACTGAGAAGGGTTCAACAGCAAAAACTCGTCCCTGAGAGCCAACTTTTAACGCAGCACTAAAAGTATATACACCGACATTAGCTCCAACATCAATCACCGTCATACCGGGTTTAATACTATTGCGCCAAAACTCCATTTCTTTCTCAAACCAGTCTTGCTCACTAATTAACACACTAGTTGCAATACTACGCAAACTTGGCTCAACTGCCAAAATAATATTACTTTCAAAAGGCACATAAGTAAAGGAACTACTTGCTGGTAATTGAGTCCAAGACCATTCTGGAGTGAGGGAATTTGACTGATAAAATTGACGTGATACTTTTTGCCAATAATCTGCTACTTCTATTTGATTTAAATTGCGATAAGCCAAGTAAAGTGCTTGCAGAATAGGTGCAGAATCTGGTACTAACTTTCTAGCTTGATGTAAATATAAAACTCCTTCTTGTTCTCCAGCCATTAAGCTAGATATTCCCAATTTGAGAATAGTATTCACTGAATTTGGTGACAGCTGAGCAGCTAAATGTAAGAACCGACGACTTACCCCTGTGTAAAAAGCTATCTGTGCTTGATGTATGATCTCATTTAATAAGAATAATGCCTGTTGGTAACTATTGGAGGAAAATAAAATTTCTTCCCAGGATTCTTGCTCATTTTGTGAAAATTTATTGTTATCTACAAAAATATAGATTAAAAAATTGCTTTGATTTTCAGAGGACACATAAGCAGATTGGAAAGTGTTAATTAAGGTGTTAAATGACATTTTTACGGCTTGTGATGCTTCACCGATCATGCTATGAATTAAAGCCAGATGAGCTGCACAGATAGGATGTCTATCGATGTTTAAACCATTATTCAGAGCTTCAATAGCCATTTCTAGATACATTGAGCGCATGGTGAGATTGTCATGACACTGTTCTGCTTCAGTTAAAGCGACTACTGCGATGTTATTCCAATCAGCCGACGACTCAGGCTCATCCCAAGGAGTTTTTTCCAGAATGAGGGCAATTTTAGATAAATTATCAGGTTGAATGCAAGGAATTAACTTTTGAATATATTGGAAATATATGTGTTCTGTAGCAGGCTGGAAGTTCATATTTTAACCAAGTTAAATGTATCTAAACGGGGTAATTACTTAAGTTACTATAAGTATCTATTAGAGATGATACCCAGGATAGGGCAAAAATTAACATCTGAGATACTTTTTGCAGATACATTTCTCAATTTTGCATGGGATGTGAATGCATATTTGCATGATTGAGTTCCAAGATTGAAATTAGGCGGCGGTGGAGTTAGGTAGTGCGATCGCCCAAAAACCCAAAACTATAATTTAACTAATTACGGATGCACTGGAAAGTTATCTGAAGGGGGAACCGTGGGAAAATGCTTGAGGCAGTATGTCAGGGAGTGTTTCTATGAGAGAATGGAAAGTTAAGCATTACATTACAAAATTTTACATACACAGATCATGGTCAAAATTCAGTTTTCTAAAGGGATTGACGAAGAAGTAGTTCCAGAAGTACGCTTGACGCGATCGCGCACTGGTGACAGTGGTACAGCAACCTTTATCTTTACTAAGCCTCAAATATTGGCGGAAGGTAGCACCGAAGAAGTCACCGGGATGTACCTAATTGACGAAGAAGGCGAAATAGTTACCCGCGAAGTTAAGGGTAAATTTATCAACGGTAAAGCAGAAGGACTAGAAGCAGTTCACGTTATGAAGTCCGCCGAAGAATGGGAACGTTTTATGCGCTTTATGGAACGCTATGCCGAACAAAACGGTTTGGGATTTAATAAAGCTGAATAGATATGGCTTGGGGTGTGGGGTAAATATCACCCTCATTCCCCCTCTCTTCGTCCCCCTATATCTCGATCATTGTGTCACCACAACCACACCCAGACTCAGGAAAAACCGTCACCTGTGCTGTAATTACAGTCAGTGATACTCGTGACCCAGAAACTGATAAAAGTGGTCAGCTAATTCAGCAATTGCTGGTTGCTGCCGATCATGTTGTGGGAGTATATAAAATTATCAAAGATCAGCCAGCCGAGATTCAAGAACAAATAAAATATTTAAGTAAAAATACTAATATAGACGTACTCATATTTAATGGTGGTACTGGTATTGCTCCCAGAGATACCACCTATGATGCGATTGAGAAATTATTAGAGAAAACCTTACCCGGATTTGGGGAGTTGTTCCGATTTTTAAGTTATCAAGAAATTGGTTCACGGGCGATCGCCTCTCGCGCTGTGGCTGGAGTTTATCAAAATAAGTTAATTTTCTCCCTTCCCGGTTCCAGTAATGCAGTGCGTTTGGGGATGGAAAAGCTAATTTTGCCAGAAATGATTCATTTGGTGAGTCAAATGGGAATTTATAGCAACCCCCAAGGTGCTTAGGACACAAACGGATTATAAAACCATTGTAATTAAAGAGTTTCAAGGCTTCCCCCTGCTCCCTGCTCCCTGCTCCCTGCTATAGTTGCTTGGGGACAAATCAAAAACCCCCAGATATCCGGAGGTAGTAGTTTGTTAAATTAGTTTTTTAAAAGTTCAAAAATTTTAAAAAGGTGCTGTCGCTAAACAAATCACAGCTAAAATGACAGCGATTATATAAAAGACTGTTACTACTTGTAATTCTGACCAACCGGTTAACTCTAGATGATGGTGTAAAGGAGCCATTTTTAATAAACGTTTACCTTTACCATCGGGTCCTTTAGTAGCTTTGTAATAAGTTACTTGGGCTATCACAGACAGGGTTTCTACAAAGAAAATCCCACTGAGAATAAACAGGGCGACTAAACTATTGGTTAGTAGTGCTACAGCCGCTAAAGCCCCACCCAGTGCGAGGGAACCAGTGTCACCCATGAAGACGCGGGCTGGGTTGCGGTTATGAGCTAAGAAACCTAAGCAACCGCCACTTAATGCGGCACAAAACACCATTAATCCAGGGTAAGCAGGGGCGATGACAGCACCTAATGCTAGTAAAGCGATCGCCACGGTTCCGGCTGCTAAACCATCAATACCATCAGTTAAATTAGTGGCGTTACTTTCTGCAACTAGCACAAATCCAGCCACAGGCCAGAATAAAAATCCTAAAGGCAGTGTAAAACTTACCCAAGGTAAAGCGATATTTGTAATCTGAGATTCCTGAGTCAACATTAGCCACAGACAAAATAAAGCTGCAAATCCAATTTGCAAACCTAGTTTCATCTTGGGAGATATACCTTTATTTGATTTCCGGCGGAGAATTTGCCAATCATCCAGCCAGCCAATAAATCCATAGCTGAGAGTTAAAGCCGAAACAGCAAGTACTTCTGTAGCAAAATTAGATAATATACAGGCGATCGCCACAGCTATAGGGACAAAGAATATACCCCCCATAGTGGGTGTACCAGCTTTTTTTAAATGAGCTTGGGGTCCATCTTCTCGGATGATTTGCCCAGTTTTCAGTGCTTGTAGCATGGGGATGACGACAAAACCCATAGCAGCTGAACCGAGAGCGCACAGCAACAATGGTAAAGTTAGTGACATTCCTTGCCAAGGGCTTCTATTACCCAAGTAATCTAATGTCCAAGCGGCGATCGTCAGTGCGACAACTAAACTAGAAGCTAATGTAATACCCGAAATATTTGTTCCTCGGTTAGGAGATAATTTAGCGTCCACAAAAATTCCCTTCACTCCACACTTATAAAATTTCACAATGAGGATAATAAATATTACCTAATGGAACACGGTAAAAGCAAACTCATATTTTCCCATTTCAGAAGTACTTTCACTTTTGATGTGAGATTTTTTGCTTCCGTGCTGCGGTCATCCTCTCTAGCCTCTGGAGGCTAATCATCGTCTATTCTTGCATTATTGTCATCATCCATATCGTAATCATCTATTCCGTCTTCGGAACTCAATAACTCAGATATTTCTTGTTCTTGTAACAACCCGGTTTCTTCAACGTTACGCGCTACCAACCGTCCTTGCATTTGCAACCAGTCCATCATCGAGAACTCTTGCTGTAATGGAATGACTCTGGCGCGTTGATTGCGGGCTGCTTCACTTAAGGGAGAATTCAACATATCTACGAACACACAAAAAGGTTCATGTAACTAGACATTAAGCAGTTTATCACTGACAAGGGATAATTTAATTATCCATTCAACTCTGGGGTGAATAAATCCGCAAGCTGACGGAATTATTTTATTTAATAGTGGTAAAGCTGGCACAAATAGATTGTTGGGTTTTTGTAGGACTCTATACATACACAAGATATTAATTCAATTTCAGGTAGATGATTGTTAATGATTTTTGAGGTGATTAACCATGCTTGGTAAAGCAAATCTTATCGATGCGATCGCAGGAACAAATCGGGGTTTACTCGCTAGTGAAGCCCAAAAACAGGCTATTTTAGCGGCGATCGCCAACTTAGAAGACTTCAACCCTACACCGCGCCCCCTAGAAGCAACGAATTTGCTCAATGGTGATTGGCGCTTAATCTATACAACCAGCAAAGGTCTTTTAAATATAGATCGTCTTCCTTTCTGTAAACTTGGTCAGATTTATCAATGTATCCGGGTCGATACCACCACCGTTTATAACATAGCCGAAATTTACGGCTTACCTTATTTAGAAGGATTAGTTACAGTAGCTGCTAAATTTACACCAGTTTCAGAAAAACGCATCCAAGTAAAATTCCAGCGCTCGATTTTGGGTTTAAAACGTTTAATAGATTACAGTTCTCCCGCCAGTTTTATCCAGCAAATTGAAACTGGGAAAAAATTTTCGGCTTTTGATACTGTCTTAAACAGTGATAAACAGCAAGGCTGGTTAGACATCACTTATATAGATAGCGATTTGCGAATTGGCAGGGGGAACGAGGGTAGCGTATTTGTTTTGAGTAAAACATGAACTTTTGCAAATTTCTCTAGTTGCGAACGAAATTAATCGATCATGGGGTTTTTGTCAAGCAGTGCCTGACACACATTTTAAATTGCAGCTGTAGCCTGGATAAGTGCCAAAAGGGAGATGTAGTAGATAAATAACTTAACAAATCCTCTCTGAACGACCTTCAGGATGTACAGTGAAATCAAATAGCCCTATATATTGCCATAGTTCATTAAAAGGGAAGATACTCATGGTTCAACGTGGTTCTAAAGTACGTATTCTCCGCCCCGAATCCTACTGGTTTCAGGAGTTAGGCACAGTGGCTTCTGTAGACCAAAGCGGCATCAAATACGCAGCAATTGTCCGGTTTGATAAGGTCAATTACTCTGGTATCAACACCAATAACTTTGCCCTAGACGAGTTAGTAGAAGTAGAAGCACCAAAGGCTAAAGCCAAGAAATAAGCGGCAAAACCCCAAAGGGGATAAACTAGTCATTAATGGTTGAGAGTTTATGCTCTGCGCCTTTTGAGTCTCAAAACTCAGGAATAATGACTAAGAGTAATGACTCCGCCTAGCGGATTGATGTTGGCAGTAAAATCAGCCACGCAATGGTATTTATATAGTTACCAATCTTTGCTCATGTAATCCCCAATACTGCTTACTCAGCTTAAATGCCGGAACTGCCTGAAGTCGAAACAATCCGCAGAGGTCTAAATAAATTGACCCTGCACCAAAAAATTACGGGTGGGGATGTGTTGCTAAACCGCACCATCGCCTACCCTTTTTCTATGGATGAGTTTATTTCTCAAATTACCGGTAGTGCGATCGCCTCGTGGCATCGTCGTGGTAAATATCTTTTAGCAGAACTCACACCCGCACCCCAGAATCCCTGGTTAGGAGTGCATTTACGAATGACTGGTCAACTACTGTGGTTAGACCAAGATCAACCAGTACACAAGCACACCAGAGTCAGATTATATTTTGGGGATAAACAAGAATTACGCTTTGTAGATCAGCGCACCTTCGGACAAATGTGGTGGGTTCCCCCAGGAGAACCAGTAGAAAGCATCATGACGGGTTTAGCAAAATTAGCAGTAGACCCTTTTTCACCCCAATTCACCGTTGAATATCTCGCCTCTAAATTAAAAAATCGCCGTCGTCCCATTAAAACGGCACTATTAGACCAGTCAGTGGTAGCAGGGTTAGGTAATATTTATGCTGATGAAGCACTATTTAAAAGTGGTATTTTACCCACAACCCTCTGTATAGATTTGCAGCTAGAGCAAATTAAGCCTTTACACGCAGCCATCATTCAAGTACTGGAAACCAGCATCGCCGCCGGTGGTACAACCTTTAGCAACTTCTTGAATGTGCAAGGGGTTAACGGTAATTATGGCGGTGTAGCGTGGGTATATAACCGGACTGGGGAACCCTGCCGAGTGTGTAATACTATCATACAGCGCCTTAAATTAGCTGGGCGTTCTAGTCATTTCTGCCCCCAGTGTCAAAGTTGAGGCGACTGGGGCGAATATTTTCCTTGTGTCTTTGTGGGAAAGATATTCTTAACTGAAATTGCATCTGGCCGCAAGTTAAAATCCTTTTAAAACCATCGACAAATTCAAGAGCAAATTTATGGCAATCAAAAAGGGAAACATGGTTCGCGCTATCCGCGAAAAACTAGAAAATAGTCTGGAAGCCAAAGCCAGTGATCCTCGCCTTCCTTCTTATTTGTTTGATAGTGAGGGCGAAATTGTTGATCTTAGAGGTGATTACGCTCTAGTAAAATTTGGAAAAGTACCAACACCAAATATTTGGTTACGTTTGGATCAGTTGGAAGAGTTTAACTAAATTTATAGTTGATTTGCAGCTAGGGAATGGGTTTTGTTGATCAGCAAGTTCTCACTAAGAGAGTTTTTGCCATGTCTGACAAAGTTGACCTATTCCCTAGTAGTCTGTCAAATTCTAGAAAAATTCACCAAAACAGGTAAAGCCGCATAGTGAGAGTATTTCCCACGAAAGTGTGCGACAAGTTCTAAAACAAACGAGCTTAATCCTGAGTTAAAGGAATCTTGGTTGATAAACTATTAGTAAAGTGTTGAGCTTATTTGCATCTCATCCTCATGGCGATTTGCCTTGACCCACATGGGATCAACCGCCGCCCATCAGCGCCTGGGCTAAACCGATGTAAAGCGGTATTCCCAAGGCGATCGCAACTGGCGTGCCGATGGCTGTGGACGCGCCGATGTAGGCGGAAGGATTAGCTGATGGGATACCAGCTCGTAAAGTGGGCGGCCCTGAGATGTCTGAACTGGAGGCAGCGATGACGGCCAGGATAACTACGCCGCCATAGGAGAAGTTCGTGAGGTAGTGGGCAATCATGCCGAAACCGAAGGCAATGAAACCGTGTAGCAACGGCGCAATAAAGGCATATACGGCGTACCACTGGGCCACCTGGCGTAGCTCTTTAAGCCTTGCAGCCGCTTCCATACCCATGATTAGCATCAGTACCGAAAGTAGTCCGCGAAATAGGGGACTGTAAAAGCTTTCGTAGACACTTTCTGGACGAGTTATTAGGCCTAGAGCGAGGCCGAGTAGCAGTGCTGATAGAGCAGAACCCTGGAGACTTTCCTGGATGATCGGCCATATTTTGACCTTTGTGTCTGCGTTACTGCTTTGCTTGCTGGGATACTCGTTTGATATATCGCGCTGCTTTTTGGTATAAATGCTGGCCAAGACGATCGCTGTCACCAGCGCGGGGATGTCCATGAAAGGATAAAGTGCGGCAGCCCAAGGCTCATATGTGATTTTTTGCGTTTCCAGTAGCGTCAGGGCAGCAGCTAAGGTAGAGCCACTCACAGCACCGAACAAGCCTGCGGTCGCAATGCCATCCTCGGTTTTGACCTTTGGCAAGTTGCACAACGTATAGCGCCCAATGAACACGATAAGTATCCCCATTATCACTGCGAACATTGCAGGCAACAGAATCTCCGCTAGATTGGAGCTGCGGATACCCTGACCACCAGTCAGTCCGACTTTCATGAGCAACATGAAAACAATAAATTTATACACTGGATCTGGAATTGATAGTCGGCTACCGAGGGAGGCAACGACTATACCACCAATCAGAAAGCCGAGTGTCGGGGACTGTAACTGCGACACAAAGCGCAGCAAAAAATCGGACAAAAAATCCATGTTGGAATTTCTCCTTAATTCAGATATGAGGGGTCAGAACAGTAGGTATGTGCTTAAGCTTATCTGAAAATCTGCACAAATTTGCGATCGCACTGCATGAATATACTAAGTAATTTCCAATTCAAACCATAAGTTTTTCTTTTGGTTTCAGAGAAACCGTATGTGTCTGGTCAATGTAAATTGCGATCGCAGAATTTTCTCTATACATTGTTGTGATTAAGAAGCGCTTTCTATCACTGCACTTCCCAAATTACCTTGGATGGCGCTGTCAATCGCAATCAGCTTGGGCGTTATTAATTTGTCTCTAGAGCTTGCTACTGTTGCTCACGAGGAGAAAAGACTGTGCAGCTGCCGATGCCCTGATCAGCCAGCAGGAAACATTGATTCTACCTAGTGTCTGCTGCAATCTGATGTTGGATGGTGGGCATAGGAACAAAATGATAAGTTTTTTTTATAAAATACTTCCAGTAATCTGAGTCAATTTTTCTCCACAGAGGGTAGTGGATTCGCTGATATTTGGCATAAACTTAAAAATATTGTTCAAGGCAAAACCATAGAGTATTGTCTTGAATTGTCATAACAGAACGCGTTAAGAGGTAACCCAAATGACCCAGCAAGCTAGGAAGCTAGTCATCATCACGGAAAAGTTGCTGCTGAAAAAGATCGCCAAGATTATCGACGAAGCAGGTGCTAGCGGTTATACGGTGATGGAGGCTGGCGGTAAAGGCAGTCGCAACGTACGCTCGTCAGGACAACCCAGCGTTGGCGACAGCTACTCGAATATCAAGATAGAGGTACTCACCATCGATCGGGAGATGGCCCTGAAGATTTCGGATGAGGTCGCAGCGCAGTTTTTCGACGATTATTCGGGAATCACCTATCTCTGTGACGCGGAGGTACTGCGCGCGCACAAGTTCTGACTTAAAACCCCAGCAATTTTTATTTTGGCAAAAAGCTGTTCAAGCATTGGTAATCTCGGTCTTTTAATGACATCTGAGAGATCCAAGAGAGCTAGAACGGTTGTAAGGACGGGGTTTGTTTGAGACGCTAATCGGTTCGTTTCACCAGCGTTTGTCATCGCTACCGGACAAACGCATGGGCAAAAATACCTGCTATGGGATGGAGGATGCCGTTTTGAGTGCGTTTAGCCTGTTCTTCACCCGAACCCCGTTCTTTCTCGCCTATCAACTCAATTTCAGTCATATTCAATCAACTTTCATACTTAGGCGGATAATAAAACTCAATTTTGTTGAGTATTTGCAGGGCTTCATTTGGGAGAAATTCCTGATAAATAAAAGCTCTCAAGTGAGTGTTCAAGTTATCCTCAGCGAGTTGATTTTTTGTAGCGTGGGGATAGCATTCATCAACCAAATAACAGAATTATCTCTAGGAGTCAGAAGGTAGTAGATTATCAGCATATATTTGAAGAGTTAGAGGCACAATGATATTAATCAGGTGCGGGTAATTTTGGCGATAAAATAATTATTTTACTAGCCTTTGGGAAAGCACAGATATACAAATTAAGTCGGGTTATGGTGACTAAATAAAATTAATGGTTTTACCTGGATAGTTTTGTGATATCTAATCTCCAGGACTATTTGATATTGATAATTTATGTGAATTTTATAGGAAAAATACCGTTATATAGTTAATTTTTTTTCATTTCTCAACTTAGCTATTTGTGGGACATGGCTAGTAGATAAATGATGATTTTTTTGTGGCGAATTTTATGAAACCACATTATGATAATAATTATTAGTCTCATAGGACACATGGTATGGGTGCGGAAACAAAGATTTTACAGGCTAACCAAGCTAAAACACGCTTGCTGCTGGCTTTGTGGGATTTGGGCGGAAAACAGCAGGAAGTCAAAAAAGGTCAACTAAATAAGCGAATTATCTCTAAGGGTCAGAAGGTAGGTGATTATAAGCATATATTTGAAGAGTTAGAGGCACAAGGTGCGATCGCAATTTCCAAAACTGGATACTCTCTGAAAGAAATAATATCAAACGGTCGCAGGAAATTTTAAATATGCCATAATCATTTTTCCAGGATATTAAAAATCACGGCTATACAAACAAAACCCGCCTGGGCGGGTTGCAAAATATGAATTTCATGCTTTAGATTTGTTTGCCCTGCGATTACTAGCCAACTCTACAATAATTAAATCTATGATTAATTTTCATGCTTTCTCATCCACGCTGCTAAATGCTCTAAGCGTCTTCTTATAAATCCTTTTAGTAACAAATTTTTATTAAGGTATTCTGCAATAGTAGGACTAAACTTGTAGTACAGTGCAATGAAACCTTTTCCTAAAAGATTGGAACGCAATTTACGATCTCTAAAACTTCTAAAGGTATCTAAATCAGGATGAAACGGTGTTGAGTAAGCAGCAGTCGCAATAAAACAACCGTCACTACTCTTGCTACTGTAATTAATAGATTTTGGTCTAACAGGACAAATTTCAAGAGCGCATATCTCCTCCAGATTTTCCCGTAATTTCTTGAAGTCTTCATCACCATTATCAATTTCTGCAAGACCTTCTTTTGTTGATGCAAGCCCAGATATTCTTTGAACTAATACTTCTACTGTTTCACCTAAATTAGGATCTTTGAAATATCTGTCTATTTCTTCTCCAGAACTTTGATATAGTTTTAATATATCAACATCAAAATACGCTTCTAATTTACCTAATGCTGTATATGTATCCTTCATATACCACAACAAAAAAAGAAATTTACGATGCTCTAGTGTAATTTCTAAATAACATCTTAATATTTTGATCAGAGTTCTAGTTAAAGACGTTAAGCTGAAGATTTGAGTGTCTGTGCTAGGATTATCTCTCTCTAATATATTTGCATAAAATAATAATTCGCGTAAATGGTACATTGCATCGATATATTCCTTGAAAGCTTTTTGAGGGTTATCCTCTTCTACATAAAAATCTCCCCTCCCTATATGAAGTTTGTAATCTTGTGTGGAAGTTTGAATCATCTTTTCTGTAAAGCTACCGCTCATGTTTTTACCTCTCTATTTTTTGTATCTAAGTTTGTTAGTAGTGGACTGACAAGCCTAAAATATTACCTTAGAAGTAGGTTGGTTTAAACAAAGTACAACCAAATCCTGCTAATATTTGGCTAGACATATTTGTTACTTTGGTGGTTAGTCATTAATGGTATCCAGAATTACTTTACTAGAGTTTTCTAGAACTTATGTAGATCACCTGTAATCAAGTATAGTGATCTTGACAATTAAGGATAAATATGTTTATGCATCTTCTTAAGGGTATAAGTTCATTAGCATTGAAGTGACAAGCCTAAAACAGTGCCTTAGATGTATGTTGGGTTAAACAAAGCGCAACCCA
The DNA here is from genome assembly GCF_034931085.1 of Nodularia harveyana UHCC-0300. Lineage (NCBI taxonomy): Bacteria > Bacillati > Cyanobacteriota > Cyanophyceae > Nostocales > Nodulariaceae > Nodularia > Nodularia harveyana. The sequence continues at coordinate 152,163 of NZ_JAYGHG010000004.1, forward strand.
ACGCTGCCAATGATGTTGGATTTCCTGAAGTCAACCCAACCTACTATTTTTTGCATCATTTTAGGCTTGCCACTTTCTGAAACGTCCTAATTCATTTCATAATTTTTGTAGTGGTTGCATAATAACTAGCTTTTTTCATGGCTTCAGCTTTTGTTGAAGCGTTACCAGCATATTCGGCAGCAACGTACACATTCCCAGTAGATTGATTCCAATAAACGTAGTAGCTTGTATCCGATGGTGTTTTAACTTCACCAATTTTGTTGCCGTTATCACTCATGATTTATCTCCTATTTCCGATATAGCTTCTCAACTGCAACCTTGTATTCATTTATCCCAAATTTACACCACTCACCTAAACCTGAAAAGCGGAAAAAAGCAAATTGCAAAAAAAAGTTACCAAAAGGACGGAAAAAAGCTGAAAAATACGGATAAAGTCTGCTAAAATTGTTCATGTTACTTTACATACCTAAATATGCAGGTTCACGAACTACTGCAACTTGTGGATGAGGCTGTTTTTCTTAACACAGGCAATCATCTTAATGACTTGCAGCGTGGAGTTATTGAGGGAACGCTAAAGCATCAAAAGTATGCGGATATTGCAGAAACTTGTGGTTGTAGCGCAGGTCATGCAAAGGATGTCGGTTACGAACTCTTACAAATTTTATCTGATATTTTTGATGAACCAATTGATAAAGGTAATCTTAAATCAGTTCTAGAACGTCAAGGAAATGTGAATATTTCTTTGGGTAATAATAGTATTAATAGTAATTTAATTGGCTGTATAAATGTTGGTTTTAAACAACCTAAAACTAAACCAGGTAAAAATCAGGTTGTTACTTCTAAGTCCCAGCAGCGTAATAAGAATAAAACTCAAATTGAAAAAATTAATAAATTACGGCAGTTTGGCTTGAGCGACGAGCAAATTGCAGAGGTATTAGAGTTATCTTTAGATGTAATTAAACAAGTCGATATGGTTGATTAAATTAAGGTATTATTCTCTAGATTTATTAGGATAGGTTTATTAGGACAAAATTGGAAGAGCGATCGCTTTTACTTTCTCCGCGACTTACCAACCACCCCCAAATAACACAATTCTCTTACCTCTGCGTTCTCTGCGCCTCTGCGTGACACCAATCCATATTTTCACTTCTAAATTTAATTAATAATGGTGGGTCACACCGTTGCTAACCCACCTACAAATTTGGGGTAAAACTAATTAACCCACAGAAACCTTCAAACTAGCAGGTTTACCCAAATCACCTGTGAATACCACACCGCGCTGATTGGCTTGTAAATGGCGGAGAATTTTGTAAATAGCCTCCACTTCTTCAGCCGCACCCGCTTTTTGCGCCACCTCTTCCAGAGACAAAGCGGTTTTTTCCTTTTGTAATACAGCTACAACCTTAGATTGCAAATCCAGAATAGCCGCAGCCGCTTTTTTACCAGCTTCTACCCCCGGCTGGTGGTAAGCATTGATATTTACTAAACTGGCGTATAAACCCACAGCCCTTTCATACAAAGCAATTAACGCCCCCACAGTTTTGGGGTTGACTTGGGGAATCGTGACTGTAATGGAATCCCGTTGATTTTCGTAAAGCGCTTGTCGAGTTCCTAAGAGAAAACCAGAAAGAAAATCTCCTGATGTCACTCCAGGTTCAATTTCTAAAGATTTACCTTCACGGTCTTCTAAGACTTCAATGAAAGTAGCAAAGAAGTTTGGTACACCCTCACGTAATTGCTGCACGTAAGCGTGTTGGTCTGTGGAACCTTTGTTACCGTAAACGGCGATACCTTGATAAACAGTATTTCCGTCTAAGTCTTTTTCTTTACCTAAAGATTCCATCACTAGCTGTTGCAAATAGCGACTGAACAACAACAAGCTGTCCTTGTAAGGGAGAACAACCATATCTTTTTCACCCTTACCATTACCGGAAAAATACCAAGCCAAAGCTAACAAAGCCGCCGGGTTATTTTTCACATCTGGAACGCGGGTAGCGTCATCCATTTCCTTTGCACCATCAATCATGGCGCGAACATCTATGCCTTGTAATGCGGCTGGTACAAGCCCCACAGCAGATAACTCTGAGGTGCGTCCTCCTACCCAGTCATACATGGGAAATCTCGCTAACCAGCCTTCTGTTTGGGCGATTTTATCTAAGTTGCTACCAAGGCTAGTAATGGCTACAGCTTGTTTAGCAAAGTCTAATTTTTTACTAGCAAAGGCGGCTTTAACTTCAATCATGCCATTGCGTGGTTCTGGTGTTCCTCCAGATTTGGAGATGACTAAAACCAGTGTGCTGGATAGTTTATCTTGTAACTGAGTTAAAATGCGGTCAATTCCGGCGGGGTCAGTGTTGTCGATAAAGTGAATGTTCAGGGGTGGAAAGTCGGGACTGAGGGCTTCGGCGACAAATTCCGGCCCCAAGGCGGAACCACCAATTCCAATGGAGATCACATCTGTAAAACGACTGGCTTTAGTTGGATGTACTGAACCTGTGTGGACTTGTTCAGCAAAGGCTTCGATTTGTTCCAGAGTTTGGACAATCTCCTGGGTAACTTCTGGAGTGGGTGCTAAATCAGGATTTCGCAGCCAGTAATGTCCAACCATGCGGTCTTCATCAGGATTGGCGATCGCACCCTTCTCTAATTCCGCCATATCCGCAAATGCTTTGTCAAACTTCGGGCGCAACGACTCCACGAAAGCCTCATCAAAACCCATCCGACTTACATCTAGATAAAGTCCTAATCCCTCGTGGAAATATAACCAGTTTTGGTATCGTTGCCAAAGTGCCGTTGCATCCATAGGGAAATCTCAAATAAAGTATTGCTTCAAAAACCAGTTTAATGTATGGTTACAGCCATCCCTGCCTAGCCTTATACAGTTTTAAGTGTTGGGTATTCGGCATCCGTCCCAGACAGGCCTCTAATGTAACATTTGCGATGGAAGTTAAACATCCGGCATGGGTATGACACGGAGAAATTTCACAAGTTCACCCCTAATTTCAATCCCCACTAGATAATTGTCGATAGTGAAACGGTGGAAAATGCCCTCAGCATCAAGACACCGCAACTGTGGGAGACTATGGAGAGGCATATTTTCCGCAAACTCAAAAAACACAAAATCATACACCCTCTGGTAGACAGCTGGCTCTAAATTCTTCAGGTCTACCAAAAAAGACCTGGCGTATCGCACTTCCAAACTCACTCTGATGTTACCTTAATAAAAATTTAGGTTGACTGAAAATTAGCTGGAAAGCGCTGCTAGTTTAGAAAAAGACTAACATTCTTTTCGCTTCTTCATGGGTTAAAATATCCCACGGCTGCTGTAATTCATTGGCTTGCTGTATTGCTCTCCACATATAAGAGTCGCAATGCAAAGCATAGATATTATCCCAGACACTTTGTAATTCCTCGTCACTTAATTGCTCAATTAAGTGATGGATTCTAATTCTCAGCAAATTCATAATAACTATAAAATTGGTGAAATCACACCACCATTATTCCCGAAAATTGACAACGTTGAGTGACAGGATAAGATTATCTGGAGTTAACGGATTATAGATAACGCATATTTGAAATAAATTAACATGGTTGAATATCTCATCTTTTTAGCAATTTCTACAGCAATTTTCGCTTTGTTTAGTTTAGGACTGAATTTACAGTGGGGCTACACAGGGTTAATTAATTTTGGTCATATCGCTTTTATGGCTCTGGGTGCTTATACTACGGTGTTGTTAAGCCTTCAGGGAATCCCCCTACTGGTTTCCACAGTGATTGGCGCAATGGTCGCTGCTGTGTTGGGTTTGATTATTGGTTTTGCAACTCTGCGCTTGCGAGAAAATTATCTAGCTATTGTCACCATTGGGGTAGGAGAATTAATTCGGTTACTGGTGAATAATCAAGAGTTACCTGTGAATGATACCTGGACACCTGGGGCTTTTGGTGTGCAGAGTTATCCCATACCTTTATCGACAACGCCGCATTTCTTTGTCAGATTGGGGATGATGGGGTTGCTGACAGTTCTGGCTGTGATTACTTTGTTTGCATTGTGGCGATGGATTCGCACCGCGCAGAAATCTCTGTTGGCTGATGCGAGTCAAAGACTGAGTAAGAAGCAAGAGTTAGCTTCGCGGTTGGGTGTGGGAATTGTTTTTGCTGTTTTGATAACTGCAATTTATATTTCTGGGATGATTAGCTTGTATGATTATAAACCCGCCGCAGGTTTGATGTTGTTGTCGTTGTTGGTGTTAGCAGTGGTGTTTTGGCGGTTAGAAATTCTGGTGCGATCGCCCTGGGGAAGAGTGCTAAAAGCTATCCGTGAGGATGAAGAAGTACCCAAAGCTATGGGTAAAAATGTTTTTTGGTATAAAGTTCAATCACTGATGTTAGGAGGTGCGATCGCAGGTATCGCTGGGGCTTTCTTTGCTTGGCAAATTAGCGCCATTTACCCGGATAATTTTCAACCACAACTCACCTTTGATGCCTGGATTATGGTAATTTTAGGCGGTTCTGGGAATAATATTGGCACAATCTTGGGGGCGGTGATTTTCTTTACTTACGATGCCGCAACCAGGGAATTTTTACCGAAAATTTTTACTAATCTATCTTCTGACCAATTAGGTGCATTTCGCATCATGGTTATTGGTTTGATTCTAATGTTACTCATGGTTTGGCGACCTCAAGGTATTTTGGGTAAAAAAGATGAACTGACTTTGGGTAAGTGATTGGGGACTGGGGATTGGGGAAAATAATAATTTTTAATGAATTGAGAAGGAATTTTTATGGAAAATAATCAGTCACCTGCACTTCCTTTGTTAGCCGCTACGGGACTTTGTAAAAGTTTTGGCGGTATTCAAGCGGTTAAAGATGCCAAAATTGAGGTGAATAAAGGTAGTATTACTGGCTTAATTGGGCCTAATGGTGCGGGAAAAACTACTTTATTCAATCTCCTTTCTAATTTTATTCACCCAGATAAAGGGAGAGTAATTTTTGATGGTGAACCCATTCAAAACCTGCAACCATACCAAATCGCCCAGCAAGGATTAGTTAGAACATTTCAAGTAGCGAGAACTCTCTCGCGCCTGTCGGTGTTAGATAATATGCTGTTGGCGGCGCAAAAACAAACCGGGGAAAATTTTTGGCAAGTACAGTTACAACCCCACATTGTCGCCCAGGAAGAAAAGGAATTTAAAGAGCAAGCAATGTTTTTGTTAGAGTCTGTGGGATTGGCGCAAAAAGCTCAGGAATATGCTGGGGGTTTGTCTGGTGGACAGCGAAAGTTATTGGAAATGGGAAGGGCGTTAATGACGAATCCCAAGTTAATTTTATTAGATGAACCAGCCGCCGGTGTGAATCCGAGATTGATTGATGATATCTGCGATCGCATTTTGAAGTGGAACCGTGAAGATGGCATGACTTTTCTGATTATTGAACACAATATGGATGTAATCATGACATTGTGCGATCGCGTTTGGGTCATGGCTGAAGGTCAAAATTTAGCAGAAGGAAATCCCGCAGAAATTCAAAACAATTCCCAAGTCTTAGAAGCCTACTTAGGAAAATAAACTATCCCCGTTTTAGCAATCCTCAATAAAACATGAACGCCCCGTATTTCTCCACCTCTGCGCTCTCTGTGTCTCTGTGGTTCCTTAAAAAAATCCGTTTATAATAAGACTTACGCAACAATTGCGAAAAATCTTGATTTATCTAACCGCCAAGCCGCCAAGAACGCCAAGAAAACCTAGATTTTGCGTAAGTCCTATATAAATCAAACAGGATTGCTATATCTATGTATTTTTTGAGAATTACTATAGGACAAATTTGCAGATTTCTGACTCCTAAACTCTTCCAGAATCCCACGATTTTGGAACAAAATAAAAGCTGCTACTCCTAACAAAAAATAACCAAAATATTTCTGTAATTTTTTGCCATCAATATATTTAGATAGGTAAGCACCGAAAATAGTGCCAATACTGGCAGCTATAATAAAAGAACCGATGATATTCCAATCTAAATCCACTGTTCCCCAGTAGCCTAAAAATCCAGACACAGCATTAGCTGCAATAATTAAAAGAGAAGTTCCAATTGCTTCTTTCATCGGGATATTTCCTAGAATCACCAAAGCCGGAATAATCGCAAATCCTCCCCCAACTCCTACTAATCCCGTTAATATACCCACACCTAAACCTTCGCTGACCAGCCACAACCAACAATATTTACAAACTGGTTGGGGATAAAGTTCTAATATTGGTTTTTCGGGAGGTTTTTTTGTTGTAGTTTTAGCATTACGCCGAATCATTAACCCAGCCGCTAAAAACATCATCACTGCAAATAGGAGCATTTGCAAAGTACCTGTGATGAATGGTAAATTGGCGATTTTAGCACCAGCAAAAGCCCCTAGCATCGTAGCAGAACCAAAGATAAATGCCGTTTTAAAATTGACGTTTCCCTGTCGCCAATGGGGAATCACTCCAATTAAACTCACGGTTCCGACAATCACTAAGGTCATGACTACAGCAGATTTGGGTTCTATTCCCATCACATAAACCAATGTTGGTAATGCTAAAACGGAACCACCGCCACCAATTAATCCTAAGCTAACGCCAATACCAGTTGCTAGAATATGTCCTAATATCCATGTAATCATTTGACATTTTGATTGTAGGGTAATTTCGCTAACAGCATTCCCATCGCACAGGTGTTAGTCACCCCTGCAAATACTAAACCAGCACCAACAAAGCCACTCAAAATTAAAAACCACGGCGAAACAAATGCAGCTAAAATAGCTCCGGTAAATACTAAAGAACCGGCGACAATTTGAACTTGTCTCATTAAGCTAATGGGTGCATTCTTATTAATTTTAGTGGGGTAGTTTAATAGCTTCCAAGCTGTAATCCCTCCTTGAAGTTGTGCAAATTCGGAAAACCCAGCATTGATTAATTTTTGTCCTGCTTGTTCGGATCTTTTCCCTGACTGACAATAGAGAACAACTTTAGTATTACGGGGGAAATCTACTTGTTCTGCTTGGAATTGAGACAGGGGTAAAAGTTTAGCATCTGGAATATGTTCTGCTGCATATTCTCCAGGTTCACGTACATCAATTAACTGTACTTTTTCTTTATCAGTCCATGTTTTCAGGGTGAAAGCATCAACTAATTTTACTTGAGTTTGTGGATTCATATTTTTACTTTTTGATATTAATAGAACTTACGCAAGAACTCTCTGAAACCCTCTTAACTTCTCCCAAGGGGAGACGCTACGCGGTAAGCGAAGCTATGCCGAAGGCTTTACGTGTCCTTTGTGTCCTTTGTGGTATGCGCTACGCGCACGCTACGCGTTAGCGGAGCTTTCGCTTTAGCGATACGTTTTCCATAATTTTGGATAAATCCCGATTAATGTTGAACTAATAATTCATTACCGCAATGTTGATTTGCTGGTACTGCTTCCATCATTTTCCGAGGATTTGGTAAGTCTAAATTCCTCATCAGTTCGATGAAGTTATCCCGGTTACGTCCTTGAAAGCGTGGGTTAAACTGCTTTTCTTCAGCGATGGTGGAAACGGTATATCCCCGGTAATCATGTCCTGGGTAAACTAAGGTATGGTCTGCAAGTGTAAATAGTCTTTGGGTAACTGAGTCGAATAAAGTTCCCGCATCGCCACTTTGAAAGTCAGTCCTTCCGCAACCACGAATTAATAAAGCGTCCCCTGTTAGCACTCGTTCACTGTTAACTAAGTAAGCCAGATGACTATCCGTATGTCCTGGGGTGGCGATCGCTTCGATAGTAACTCCATCGAGATGCAGGATTTCTCCATGTTGAATGTATCTGTCAGCACAGCTAGCTAAAGCATTTTGCGGAACAATTCCCAAGCATCCAGTTAATTCACGTAATTTCCCAGTACCTGTAATGTGATCAGCATGAATATGAGTTTCTAAGCAGTAGCGCAATGTTAAACCTAACTCTGCAATTAATTGGCGATCGCGTTCCACATTATCGACCACCGGATCAACCAGAATGGCTGCTTTAGTAATCTCGTCAGCAATCAAATAAGTATATGTACTAGATTCGTCATCAAAAAGTTGACGGAATAACATTTGATTTTCCCCAAAAAAATGGTGTTTTTCTTGACGGTCAGAGGTTTACGCTTCTATGGCGGTTAAATATTTATTTCTTATGCTTACTATTATATTACTATATAGTAAAATAATCTCTACCATATAGTAGAATAATCTGTATAAATCATTAAGATAATTAGTGTTTCATGTCTGAGATATTTCCCCCCGCTCTTAGCCAAGTTGCAGATTATTTCAAAGTCTTGTCCGAAGTGAGTAGACTACAGGTTTTGTGTTGTTTAAAAACTGGGGCGAAAAACGTCACGGAGATTATGACGGAAACGGGACTAGGACAAGCCAACGTATCAAAGCATTTAAAAATTTTAGCCCAAGCGGGTATTGTCAAAAGAACACCAGAGGGAGTTAGTGTAATTTATGAAATTGCTGATCCGATATTATTTCAGTTGTGTGATTTAGTGTGCGATCGCCTAGCGGTGCGACTACAAGAACAAACCCAACAGTTATCCCAATTAGAGAGTAGAGAATGGGGGACAAAGGGCTAAGATTCCCCATGTCCCATGATCTTAGCTAAATTGCTCACCTGCATCTAAATTAAACAAAGTTTGCAGGGTTTGCATACAGTGCCTTCTGGCCTCCACATCCTGCTGCGCTCGTAATTGCACCATTGGGTCATGTAAAATTTTATTCACAATTCCCCTAGTTAAAGCCTCGATGACTTCTTGATGTTTTTCCGCAAATTCCGAACCCAGTCGAGATAAAGCTTTTTCCAATTCTTGTTCGCGGATGGTTTCAACTTTATTTCTCAGACAACTAATAGTAGAGACCGTTTCTAGCGATCGCCACCAAACATCAAAAGCTTCCACCTCTTCATCTAAAAGTTTCTCCGCTTCCTGAGCCATCTGGCGGCGACTTTCGTGATTTTGTGCCACAACCGCTTTCAAATCGTCCACATTAAAAGCTTGCACATTTGCTAATTCATTCACATCACTGTCAACATTACGTGGTACAGAAATATCGAATAACATCACAGAGCGATTAGAATCTAAAATTGGTTCCAGATTAGCGCGGTGCAGAATTGGTTCAGTAGCAGAGGTACTTGTAAATACTAAATCACTCTCGGCAATCACAGGCATCATCTCTGATAGCTTATGAGTGTTAATAGACTGTTCAGGGTAAAGTTTGGCTAAGTCCTGGGCGCGTTCTTGAGAGCGATTGACAATGCTAATTTGTCCAGCACCCTTAGAAACCAGATGTTGTACTAGCAAACGAGACATTTTCCCAGCCCCTAAGATAGAGACACGACAAGCCGCCAAATTAGCCACCTTGATTTGAGCCAACTCCACAGCCGCCGAACTGATAGAAACAGCACCAGTCCCGATACTCGTTTCAGTCCGCACACGTTTACCAGCAGTCAGAGATTGTTTAAATAATCGATTTAGAACTGTTTTTATACCTTTATATTGCTGCCCAAGTTTGTGAGTATTTTTCACCTGAGCCAAAATTTGACCCTCTCCCAGAACCAAACTATCTAACCCAGCTGCTACCCGCATCAGATGCATCACAGCATCATCATGGAGCAACATAAACAAGTGTTGACGCAGAGACTGTGCAGGTAACTTACTCTGTTCGGCAAGAAACTGATTAACTTCTCTAATACCTTGTTCAGTTTCACTAGTAACAATGTAAATTTCCAGGCGGTTGCAAGTGCTAAGTATTGCTACTTCGTCAATGTGGGGATAGTTGCACAGATCAGCGATCGCACTTTCAATTTGTGTTTCTGGAATACTCAGCTTTTCCCGGATTTCAACTGGGGCTGTTTTATGGCTTAACCCCACCACTGCAATATTCATTATTTATCAGTAATTGGTAATGGATTGTTGATTATTGATGATTTTGTATTAGTTGTGAGAAATGAGTTAGGTATTAGGGATGAGGAACAGTCTTCCCCATTCCCTAGAAGAAGAGCGAGAGCATGGGAGCTTGAAGAACAGAAAAGGAGAAGAATTTCATCCAAGTCCAATTCATTCCCCTCTGCACCCTGCCCCCTGCTCCTCTGCCTCCTCCCAGTCCCTAATCCCTCAAATTACTAACGTAATTGCAAACTTTGAGGTTCGTCAAACAAATGGATAGTATCAACAAACCGGGCAGTTTTAGACTGGTTTGAAATTACCAAACTTTGAGTTCTAGCACCACCCTTAAAGAAGCGCACACCTTCCATTAGAGTACCGGGGGTGATACCGCAAGCCGCAAATAAAACAGTTTCTCCAGAGGCTAATTCGTCAGCATTATAAACCTTGTCAGGGTCATTAATGTTCATTTCCTTCAGCCGTGCCAGATTACCTTCTCTGCTTTCACCGATTAAACCGGTTTGCACTACAGCAGGATCATAAATTAGTTGCCCTTGGAAATGTCCTCCCAAACAGCGCATAGCCGCAGCCGAGATAACTCCCTCTGGTGCAGCACCGATACCCATCAAGGCATGGATATTAGAACCTTCAAAAGCGCAGGAAATAGCCGCAGAAACGTCACCATCACTGATCAGTCTGACTCTTGCACCAGCAGTACGAATTTCTTGAATTAGTTCTTTGTGGCGGGGACGATCCATCACCACAACCACCAATTCTTCTATAGAACGGTTTAAGCACTCAGAGAGGATTTTCAGGTTTTCAGTAGCTGATTTGTTAATGTCTACCAAACCTTTTGCTGGGGCTGGTGCTGCCAGTTTCTTCATGTAGAAGTCAGGCGCAGCAAATAAACCACCCTTTTCGGAAATTGCCAAAACTGCCATGGAACCATTTTGACCGTAAGCCACCAAGTTTGTGCCTTCGCATGGGTCAACAGCAATATCAATTTCAATTAATTCATCAGGGTTACAGAAGTTTTTCGCATCTGGTTGAGTACAGATACCCACTTCTTCGCCAATGTAGAGCATAGGAGCTTCATCACGTTCGCCTTCACCAATCACAATGCGTCCCCGCATATAGATTTTGTTCATGCGCTCCCGCATAGCTTCCACTGCAACTTGGTCAGCAATGTTCTTTTCGCCCTTACCCATCCACTTTGAGGAAGCGATCGCCGCTTGCTCTACTACTTCAATAATCTCTAATCCAAGTGTATTTTCCACAGAGTCACCCTCTAAATTGCTTGACCGAAGTCTTTTTATTTGGCTATTATCAGTCTTCAAGTCTACCAAAGGGCGGATACACCTGGGAAACACTATCCACTCAGACAAGTGTTAAGTTTTGCTGCTTAAGTTCAATAACTCTCTCCCACCATCACAAGCACAGTAGATTTTTCACCATAACAGGACTTACGCAACAATTGCCAAAAATCTTGATTTATCGTTCGCGTAGCGTGCGCGAAGCGCATACCGCCAAGCCGCCTATCGCTAAAGCGAAAGCTCCGCTAACGCGTAGCGTCTCCCCTTGGGAGAAGAACGCCAAGAAAACGTAGATTATGCGTAAGTCCTACATAAATTTGATTCATCTCAATCTATTTTATTAGTCCTAAAGTACCTACATTCACTACAATCCTCCGCTATAGAGATGTTTTGTTGACCACCCCAGCGATCAATTAGGCTAGAAATAATTAACAAAACTCCATAAGAAAAAATATGCTGAATTTTCTCAACCAGCTTTTTGGTCGCCATCCCGAACGAGTCAAAGCCAACGTAGAAATCTACACCTGGCAAACCTGTCCTTATTGCATCCGTGCCAAGATGTTGCTTTCTTGGAAAGGTGTCAAATTCACAGAATATAAAATTGATGGTGACGCAGCAGCCAGAGACAAAATGGCCGAACGTGCTAATGGTAGTCGTTCAGTACCACAGATTTTCATCAATAATCAGCACATTGGTGGTTGTGATGAACTTTATCAGCTAGATACCAAAGTTCAACTCGACTCACTTTTAGCCAGTGAGCCAGAATTTTCATAGCAATATCCTAAATACTGCTCCAGTTTTTAGTCAGGATTTATAGCAGGGAACAGGGAACAGGGAACAGGCTGGAAACTCGCTAATTGTAAAGGTTTCATGATCTGTTTCTGTCGTAATTTTGATGGACATAGCTATAAATCCTGACTTTCTCAATACTGAGGGGAAAATGCTAATTGAAAATCCAGAATATCTGAGACATCGCCAATGGATGAAACGCGCCCTAGACTTAGCAGAAATTGCAGGTGATGCAGGTGAAATCCCCGTTGGCGCTGTAATTATTGATTCTAGTGGTAATTTAATTGCTGAAGGTGAAAACCGAAAAGAACGTGACCAAGATCCCACGGCTCACGCAGAAATCATCGCTCTCAGAGCAGCCGCCAAACGTTTAGATAATTGGCGGTTAAATCAATGTACCCTCTACGTCACCCTCGAACCTTGTCCCATGTGTGCAGGTGCTATTGTACACGCACGTTTAGAAATGCTGGTATATGGAGTGGACGATACTAAAACTGGCGCAGTTCGCACTGTTACTAACATTCCTGATAGTGCTGCTTCTAATCATCGGCTACGAGTGCTGGGAGGTGTTTTAGAAGCAAGTTGTCGTCAGCAATTACAAACCTGGTTTATCAAACGTCGTCAAAAAAAATAAAAGACAGAGATCAAACTGTCCAGTAGCTTGAACACAATTTACCCAAGAAAAACTACCGTGTAATTAATCAAGGGTTAGTTATATTTTACGCAACAAGCAGCAGCTACCACCATTATGGAAATTTATACTTACGATCAGACTTCCCAAAAAATATCAGCTAGTAAAAAACCAAATACGAAGGTAGCTCATACTACCTCGCGGGTCTCTCCTTGGTTAAGTCCTTTTTTCTATCTATTGGGGCAGCATTTTCTTTTACCGTTATTCTTTGGAAAAATTGAAATCACTGGACAAGAAAATATTCCCTTAACTGGCCCTGTGATCTTGGCTCCTACCCATCGCTCACGCTGGGATTCATTGCTTCTACCCTATGCTACTGGACGCTGTGTGACAGGGCGAGACTTGAGATTTATGGTAACTATTAATGAGTGTCAAGGACTGCAAGGCTGGTTAGTGAGAAGTATGGGAGGGTTTCCTGTCGATCCTCAAAATCCTGCTATTACTGCTCTCCGTCATGCTGTGGAATTACTTCAACAACAAGAAACATTAGTTATTTATCCAGAAGGTAATATTTATCGGGATGGCACAGTTCACCCGTTAAAGCCAGGAATTGCGCGTTTATCTTTGAGTGCTGAATTGAATCGACCAGGATTAGATATAAAAATTGTCCCCGTGAGTATTAACTATAGCCAACCTTATCCACAGTGGGGTACAGGGGTAAAAATATCTATTGGTAAGCCGTTAAATGTCTCAGATTACACGATGGGTAAAATCAAACAAAATGCCCAAAATCTCACATCAGACTTAAAATTCGTTCTAGAAAAATTAAGTAATCAATAATTATATATATTTACGTAGTTTGGGAGTAGGGAGTAGGGAGTAGTGAGTGTGGGGAGCAAAGAATTTTGGATTTTGGAGAAAGCGATTTTAGATTGCAGTCTAATCCAAAATCTAAAATCTAAAATCTAAAATTGATTGACTAATGACCAATGACTAATGACCAACTATTGAGTTTTCCGACATCTTGGGAAGCATAGTCGATTAACCATAACTGCCAATTTCCTCTAGCGGAAAGAGAAAGTAACTGTTTGAGGGCGGGGTGCGACGCAATTGTGTATGTTGTTTGTAAATTAGTGCGACAACCTAATGTGCGGTTTTGCAACAATACCCGTTGATTATTGGGAGCTATTAAATAGATTTCTAAATCCCCTAAAAAATCATGGGTGATATTAACTGTTATTTGAATATCTTTAATATTGCTGGATTCTCTAATGGCGATCGCACTGGTGATTCCCTGTAGATTATCATCGGGAATACTGACCTGACGGGAATTGTCAGCCCTCACATATTTATTCGCAGACAACACAGAACCAGCTAGTTTCTGGGCTACTTGTACCGCCCTCGCTGCATTCACTTTCCCATAACCAAACCATTGAGAATATCCATTACTGTTGTAAGTACCTTCTTGCATACCCAATTGTGGATCTGGGTCAGAATCAATAATTTTATCAGCAGTTTCTTCCAGAATTGACTTCACCTCCTGCGCCGTTAAGTTAGAATTTGCCGACAAAATTAAGGCCGCCACACCTGCTACCAAAGGAGTAGCACTAGAAGTACCACCGAAATTAGTAGTAAAATTATCAACATCAAAACCTGCCTCTCCAACTTGATCGATAGTGAGAATTTTTTTTCCGGGAAGAGCCGATGCGATCGCAGGTTGGGTATTCAAAAAACCCCTACCCTGAAAACTCAATCCCGGTGCAGCATTATTACTAGGCGCACACACAGCAATATTAGTTCCCCAATTACTATAAGCCGCCTTCTTGTTTAAACTAGTACAAGCCCCCACAGCAATCACATCTGGATGTAAAGGAAATCCACTTAACCACTCAGTATTACCTTGTAATAAATTGTCCGGCCAATTCCGTTCATTCACAGTACCTTTGAGGGGGCGGTTAGCATTTCCCGCCGCAAACATCACCACACAACCCTTACCATTCCGTCCCGTAGTCGCAGCCCGACTAATCACAGCCCGTTGGCGCAAAGATAAAGGAAAATAGACCGCAGAAGCTCCCCAGCTACAGGAAATTACACTAGCTCCTTGATCAATCGCCCAATTAAACATATCCTCAATAGATTGGTCATCCAGAAAACCAGTACTCCGAATCGGCATCAATGCACAGCCAGGAGCAACCCCCACAATTCCCGTCCCATTCTCTTCAGCGATCGCCAAACCAGCACAAGCCGTACCATGACTAGTTTCTTTCTCACCAGGAATCGGTAAAAAATCATTATTCCGTAAATCCCTGGGAGCAACAATTTTCCCCATACCCTGCAAATCTGGATGCTGCAAATCAAAAGAATCATCCACCACAGCCACCACCACAGAACGCACACCACGAGTAATATCCCAAGCCTGTTCCGCAGAAATATGAGAACCCCCTACCAACTGATTTCCGCCATTGTGGTGAAGATACCATTGCTGAGGATACATAGAATCACGGGGTCTGTAATGTAACTCACTTTTCACCAAAATATTCGGTTCAGCAACTAACACCGCCGACAAACCTTGTAACTGATTAGTAATTTTCAGAGGATTTTCTCTAGCTTCTTTACTAACTAAAAACACAAAAGTATCAGCCACACCCAACACAGGTTTATGTTTCACCAAGCCAAATTTACTGGCGATCGCCTCAATAGTGGTAGCATCTACCCCAGAAGCAAACTGAACAGTAACTTGGTCATTCAAATACACAAAAGTTCCAGGATTACTTGTAATTCTGTAAACATGACCAGCAAAAGCCACATTTTTAGAACCTCGCGCTTGAGACATCGCCGACTCTAACTGCTGGGGTAAAAC
The DNA here is from genome assembly GCF_034931085.1 of Nodularia harveyana UHCC-0300. NCBI lineage: Bacteria > Bacillati > Cyanobacteriota > Cyanophyceae > Nostocales > Nodulariaceae > Nodularia > Nodularia harveyana. The sequence goes on from NZ_JAYGHG010000004.1 coordinate 167,675, forward strand.
CGTAAAAATTTCCAAATCTGCTTGGGGAATACTACCGTGCCAAAAGCCACCAATCACCTGAGATAATTGTTGCGGAGTCAATTCCCCAATCAAACGAACAGTGAAGCAGTCTAAAACCTTTTCTAAAATTAATTCTTCCCCACCCCGTTGTAAAACCATCCCCCGACTGCTTGCTGGTACACCACCTGGGGCAAAATTCGAGTAATTAGCGTCATCATTCATAGCAGCAAATTTAGTGATTAATTATCTAGGGTTTCCCCCTCTAATGAGATACTAGATTATCTGTATTTATCCCTGATGTATACCGCACATAGGTAATAACTGCTATCTGGGAAAAATGGGAACTCTATTCAAGGAATTTTTAGTCTAAATCACAGGAACATCAGTATGTAACTTTGTGTCGTCAAAAACAAAAACAGAGTTAAGATACCCGAAGTTTCCATTTCTTTTTGATCTAATTGTCACACCAACTGAACCCATGAACTCTGTCGCCGTTCGTCCTTTAATTCCCCTTACTTCGTTATCATTTATCCTATTTATCAGTCTGCTATCACCTGTAAATGCTCAGATACAAAAGCTACCCAGTCTTTATAGTCAAGTAGAAATTATTGAACCCAACGATCCCAACACACTCCGTCCTACAGCCCAAAATAATAGTATTTTGAGTATAGATGGAGGCGAAAAGCTCATACAAGCAGCAGATCAAGCCATTTCTTCGCAAGATTACACCTTAGCAGCCGAGAAACTCCAAGAAGCACGCCAAGTTTATAATCAACTATCTAATTTCTATCAAGAATTAAACGCTAGCTTTACTGGAATTGATAATCGAGTTTCCGATTCCCAGCGTCAAAAAGCCCTAGAAACCGCACAAAAGCGAGATGAAGCCACCTATAAATTAGCATTAGTCTATAGGGCGCAAAATCAGCCAGAATTAGCCGTTCCCTTGTTAGTTCAAATTATTAAAAGTCAAAACCCTACACGAGAATTAGGCACGAAAGCCTATCAACAGCTATTTGAATTAGGTTTTGTGGATGCACCTTTTCCTCGTTGACATACCTCCTCTTCCTGAAGGAGAGAGGATTTCTTAACGCTTCATTGGGGTCAAGTACCAGTTCATCCCCAAACCGATAGAAGTTAGTCAAGGGATAATCAAAAATCATCTTTACGTATATATAGCTACAGTGTACACATAAATATGATCAAATTGCTTCATCCCATCCTGAATTTTCGGTGCGTTAGGATTAAAGTGAATAACACGCCCTAATCAAATTAAAAGGTCTTGGATTTGTGTGTACACCGTCAGTCTATATAGTGGTAGTAGATCACGATTTAGGTAGAACTTAAGACTCGGAAAATCTGTTTTTGCCCTACAATACTAGATAAGAAACCCAATCTCAGCCATGAGAATAACGAGGAATCCCTAATCGTAGGATGGGTAATTCCCATCTGCATCAGCAGTCGGTTGGTGATGAATAATAGAAAAGTAAGTTTTTTCAGGAATTGCGATGATTAATCCGCAGCAAGTTGAGGAAATGATCAAGGCGGAAATGCCTGATGCTCAAATTCAGGTGCAAGACTTGACTGGTGGCGGCGACCACTACCAAGTAACAGTAGTTTCATCGCAGTTTGCCGATAAGGGACTTGTACAACAACACCAGTTAGTTTATGGTGCTTTGCGGCAAGCTATGTCAACTGAAGCAATTCATGCCTTGGCAGTAAAAACCTATACCCCAGAAGCGTGGCAAGCCACAGCAGCTTCTTAAAATCGATCAGTTAAAATTGCCACTGAAACACTGACTATTGACATTTGGCTATTAGCAACATAGGAAACAAAAAGTCCATGACTCCAGAAACCAAAGCAAAAATTGATAATTTAGTACAACAAAACAAAATCATGGTATTCATGAAGGGCAACAAGTTGATGCCTCAGTGTGGTTTTTCTAACAACGTTGTGCAGATTCTCAACACCTTGGCAGTTCCCTTTGAAACCGTTGACGTTCTTTCTGACCCAGAAATCCGTCAGGGTATTAAGGAATACTCCAACTGGCCGACCATTCCCCAAGTCTATGTTGATGGTAAATTTGTGGGTGGTTCCGATATCTTGATTGAACTCTACCAAAAAGGTGAATTGCAGGAAGTGGTAGAAGTAGCGCTGGCTTCTTAATTTCTATTAGAGATACATAAAAAAAGCCCGCCCAGGCAGACTCAGCTAAAATCCGGGATTTGCAACCCACTAGAGTGGGTTTGTCTCCTGGGCAAATTTTTCTACATTCTAATGCTCAAATCTCCAATGTCCTTGTGGGTGTGGACTTCAGCAAGATAATCAGATACTTCCAAATTTCACAGCACTAGAGCCTTGATCAACGCCAAAGATATGCTATAATCATCAGCGTTGAATGGTTAAAGCATTCGGACGGATTACCCGTTAAAAGACATTAATAATAATCCAGTTGTGCCTCTGGTTGAGTTCTGACAAAATTCGAGGCATCGTATAGGTAGCGCCTAGCTTCCTCCTCTAAGCGATGAATCAATATAGGTTCGATAATGTTACTTTGTCGCAGTGCGGCTAGATATCCATCCAAATACATCCGCAGATCATCCGTCCGATAACCGCGATTGGATAACTCGACGAAGGCATCGGTAATTCGTTGGTAGTAGCGGATGGTTTGTGTGTCTTGGAGCATAACTGCTATATTTAGTCGGTTTAGAACGAGGATTGTAAACGATTGACGCTGAAATGTGAAGTGTTATTTTCACATTCGTTGCTTCAAGTCAAGGACAAAATGTCTACTGTCAGAGAGATCCTCCCCCAATTACAATGTAATCCCATCCTATTCTAGAAACTTTGGAATATGATAGTTTGATCAGCTATTTTCATAATTCTTTTTGTCAACTGTCGGGATTTATTGGATGATTACGATGACAAATTTTACTAAATTTATTAATCCGACTAGACAAAAAGATTAAATATAGCTTCGGTAGATTTCACCCTGTTTAGTTATCGTTTATGGGATTAGTCTCGTCCCTTTGAGGGAGGAAGTTTAACCAAAAATAGGTTTTCCTTAGTCTAACAAAAATTTAAGAATAAATTAAATAATAGTAGTAATTCAGCTTTGGGAAAGGCTTCCGTCAAGGATTTTAGTACTTTTAGAATGAGAAAATGTCAAGTTAATCGGAATGGAAGTAACAAAGACTACAAAACCTTGAGCATGACCTTGTTACTTTGAAATTCATCGACGCTAAGGGGTATTGCCACTGTGGGTTCGGTTTGTATTGAAATCATTGAGGGGAATCCCCATTTAAGGTCGTTGCTGGGATGGCACTTGCAACAGTTAGAATACCGTGTTCATCAAGCCGCCAGCATTTATCAAGCAAGGGAAGTTTTTTTAAGTCAACAGCCAACACTGGTGATTCTTGATGCCGATTTACCTGATGGTGATGGTATTGAGTTTTGTCGTTGGTTGCATTCTCAGCAACAGCCATTAATTTTGATGTTATCAGCTCGTAGTAATGAGGCTGATATTGTCGCAGGTTTAAAGGCGGGGGCTGATGATTATCTCAGCAAACCTTTTGGAATGCAAGAGTTTTTGGCTAGGGTAGAGGCGCTAATTCGCCGTCGGCGTACCCCTACTGCACCAGCTTATCTGGATTATGGCAGCTTGCAAATTGATTTGGTACAGCGCCGTGTGCGTTTCCACGGTGAGTTTATTGATTTAACGCCCCAGGAGTTTAGTTTACTCTATGTTTTGGCACAGGCTGGAGGAGCCGCCTTGAGTCGGACGGAATTACTACGTCGCGCTTGGCCTGATGCAATTGACAATCCGCGCACGATTGATACTCATGTTTTATCGTTACGGAAAAAGGTTGAACTCGATCCTCGTCAACCTAGTTTGATTCAAACTATCCGGAATGTGGGATATCGATTTAATATGGAAAGTCTCAAACCTAATGTGCCGCAGCTAGCAAGTAAGTTAACTAAGGAAAGGTTTACTCCTCCGCGTTCTACAGTTAGCAGTCAAAGTTCTTAATTAAATCCATTCTTCGGCTGCTTGTTTTTCTGCTTGTATTAGGCGTTCTTGTAAGTTAGTCCAGTTGATTTCAGGGGCTGTTTGATTTGTGAGTAACTGACCTTGCTGTAAATATAATAATCTGTTGGAAAACATCTGGGCTAAGTCAAGCTGGTTATTTACCATCAAAATTGTGGTTTGATGAGTTTGAGTGATCTGAGTTAAGGTCTGCACAAGATTGGCGGCTGTACCCGCATCTAACGCTGATGTTGGCTCATCTAATAGTAAAACTTGGGGTTGGATAACTAAAGCACGGGTGATGGCTACTAGTTGTTTCTGTCCAGTAGACAGTTGTAATTCATTCCTTCCCAACCATTCTCTAGGAATGTGCAGCTGTTCTATCCAATAATCAATTCTTTCTTGAATTGTGTTTGGGGGCAAACCTCGTAAAATTAAAGGATATGCTAAGGCTTGCTGGACTGTCATTCCTAACAGTTTTGCTTCTTGTAATGCGAGGGTGATTACTTGGCGTAGCTGTATGGCGGGAATTTGGCTATATTCCTGATTTTCAAGGTAAATTTTGCCTCTGGTGGGTTCACTAAGGCGGTTGATGAGGCGTAGTAATGAGGTTTTACCAGCACCAGATGGGCCGACTATGGCTATGCGATCGCCTGGAAATACTTCAAAGGAGATATCCTGTAATATTGGGTATCCCTGAAGTTGCGGTTTCAGCTTGGCGGATAAGCTAATTTGTTCTAGCCTGATTTTGGCTGTGGTTTGATTGTTCAAGTTTTATGGAGAAACGAACCGCAAAGGACGCAAAGTACACAAAGGAAGAAGGAAGAAATGGATGTTTGGTTAATTTATAACTGAGACATCCCTAATGCTGTGATAATTGTCCAGGCATCTACCAATAGTAATAATAGGGTGAATCCGAAGAGGATGAAGTACATCCAGGGTTGGGCTAAGGTGCGAACGTCTGTGGTGTCTATGCCGGTTTTGGTTTCTACTATTTTTACTAGGCGGGAAAATCCGGCTACACGCATCGGTAATAAGTAGGCTTTTCCATCCTGACTGAGAAAATAATAGACTAATCCCCCTTGACCTGTGGAACGGGGTTTTAATTCTTTGACATCTAACCAGGGTAATGTCCAGCCTTTACGAAAGAAGCTGGGAACCCAGCCGGGATAAGTTACCTGAATCCCTTGATCATCTACTATGACTCTTTCTGTCAATACTGCATATAAACCCACAAAGCCTATACTGATTCCTATCCACAATAATTCTGGCTGGATGGGTGCGGCTGTTGCTTGGGCTAAGAATGGTAGGGGGACTGTGAGTGCTATATATAGGCTCAGTAGTGTAACCCGAATTAAGGGAGACAGATTAAACACTGAGGTTGAGTTTTGGGCTGATGTTGCTGTCACGGCTAAATTACTGGGGTGAATTTTTTAGTTAAGCAAAGCTGGAGTCGATGTTGGGGGGAATATCCTGGATGCGTCCGGGACCGATGGCGTTGAGTGCTTCTCTGAGTGCAATATCGCCTGTATATAAGGCGCGACCCACGATTACGCCTGTGACTCCTTGGGTTTCTAAGCCTAAGAGACTCAATAGGTCGGTGACGGAACTGACTCCCCCAGAGGCAATTATGGGAATGGAAATGGTTGCGGCTAGTTCTCTGAGGGCTTCTAGGTTGGGACCGATGAGTGTGCCATCTCGATGGATATCTGTGTAGATGATGGCTGCTGCGCCGAGTTCTTGCATTTGTACGGCTAGTTGGGTGGCTAAGATTTCGGAGGTTTCTAACCAACCACGAGTGGCTACTAGTCCGTTACGGGCATCTATGCCAATGATAATCTTTCCGGGAAATTCTTCACAGAGTGTTTGTACTAGCTGGGGTTGTTCTACGGCTATGGTTCCGAGAATTGCCCATTGTACTCCTAAGTTAAATACTTGTTGAATGCTGGTGCGATCGCGCAATCCGCCACCAATTTCTATGGGGACTGTCACGGCTTCGGCGATCGCTGCAATTGCTTTGAGGTTAACTACTTTACCTGCTTTTGCACCATCTAAGTCAACTAAATGTAATCTGGTTGCGCCTTGGTCAACCCATTGTTTAGCAATGTCTACTGGGTTCTCGCTAAAAACTTGCGATCGCTCGTAGTCTCCTTGATATAGTCTGACACAGCGTCCTTCTAATAAGTCAATGGCTGGGATTACTTCCATTTATTTATTCCTATTATCATAATTTTTACTTGATGTCAATAGCCAGGAGATTTAACCACAAATGAGTTATTTCTCTGGGGACTTAACTTTCATTTTTAATTCTCTAATAGCTTGGGCGAAACCCACCACGAGGAGAATATTCGCCAAGGTTAAAAAAACTTCTGCACCCCCGTGTAACCAATCAATGTCGGCGAGGGAAACGCCATAATTCAATTCTGCATAAATGGCGGCGGGGATGGTAATGGCAACAAATACCAAAGTCCCATAAAATCCATAGAGGGCGATAGGTGGGGTTTGGGGACTGCGGCGAATAAACCACAAGAAACCCAAGTAGGGAAATAAAGAAAGTGCAAATAGGGTTTCTTTGGATATCATGAATTTGATTTCATAGGTTCGGGTGTGACAGTCTCGGTTGTGGTATCTTCTGCTTTAGTGGAACGCCAAATCAATACCGCAGCTGCCCACAGTGTAAAATTACCAATTAAGGTCATAGCTGCTTGTAGTGTTACCAACCATTCTAAAGCTGGGGAATTATCGAAATAATGCCAGGTACAGGCGCACATAGCACTAACTAAAGCTGGTAACATGGCAAAAGATAATGCTCCCCATGTCCGGTTATTGGTGAGTTCGCCATAAGTCCAAATTAACCAAATGGCAACAATCCACTCAATTACGCTAGAAACGTGAATAATCCAGGTGGGGATAGAAAGGGCGTGCATAAGTAATTCAAGATTTAAAATTCAACATTCACAATGGCAAAGATGCGGGCGTTATTGTCTGGGTATTACGGTAAGGGTAATGGTGGTGACGAGGCTTTATTGGCGACCCTTTTGCAAATGCTACCATCTCATGTGACTCCTGTGGTGCTTTCTGGCAATCCAGAGGAAACGCGCGATCGCTATCAGGTAGAATCTCATAATCGCATGGAAGTTTTACCTGTATTACAGGCTTTGCGTTCTTGCGATGTTTTCATCTGGGGCGGTGGGAGTTTAATTCAAGATGTCACCAGTACCATGAGTCCATTTTATTATGGCGGGTTGATGGCATTGGCTGAGAAAATGGGTTTAAAAACTGTGGCTTGGGCGCAAGGTATTGGACCTTTAGTGCGTCCCCAAACTCGCTGGTTAGCACAACACTCCTTCGGATATTGTAGCAGAGTTAGTGTGCGCGATCGCGTGAGTGCAGCTTTACTAAATGATTGGCAAATTCCTTGTGTACTCGCGCCTGACCCAGTTTGGGCTTTACAAAGTCAGCCAGTACCAGAACTTGCAGATTTACCCTCGCCCAGAGTAGCGGTGAATTTGAGAAATCATCCCCAACTCACAGAAAAGCGGTTAGCTAATTTAACCCGCGCCTTAGTAGATTTTCAGAAAGCGACCCAAGCCTTTATTTTACTGTTGCCATTTCAGAAAAGTGAAGATTTAGGAATTGCCGAAGCCATTCAACCCCAATTACCAGATGTCAGTAAAATTCTGATGTTAGAAGATCCGCAACTATTAAAAGGTGTCTATCAAGGTGTAGATATGGCCATTGGGATGCGTCTGCACAGCTTAATCATGGCTGCGGCTGAAGGTTGTCGCTGTTTTGCACTCAGTTATGATCCTAAAGTCAACCGTTTGATGGAAGATTTAGAAATGCCAGGATGGGATTTAGCCAGTTTACCAGATGACCCAAATCTAATTAGTAAAACCTGGATAGAACACTATACTAATGGTCAGCCTCTATCATCTAACCAAATTCAATCTTTAGTAGATCGTGCTTTCATGCACAAAGATATTTTGAGTATAGAGTAGTGACTTTGCGTCTACATCTGTAATTTATTATTTCGGCGTTGCTGAATTAAGATATGGATTTGTTTCACGCATCAGCGTGGCGAAGTACGAAGTACGTTAGGCGCAAAGGCGCAAAGAAGAAGATTCGATTAAACTTAAATCTCAGGTAATGAACAAACACCATCCGTATTGAATACTGTATCCCAAAATTCTGTTTCTTGAAATTCATTTTGTTGCTTTAAACAAATTGCATAATAAAGCTGTCTCGTAGTCAATAAGCAATATTTGTTGTTTTTAGCCATGTCAATACAATTAGCTGGAAATGGTTCTTGGCGCTGTTCAAGGGGAAGATTACAATACATATTAACAATAAGTATACCTTTTCTATTTTTTGGATTATCACTATAAAGTGCATCTCTGACCCAGTTGTCTAGCTGGCGTACATCATCTAGTGATAAAGATTTATTTCTTCTACCTTTAATTTCTAATATTGCTTCTCGACCTGTAGGGTCTTCAAGTAATCCATCGTCTCTATTTTCTCCTTTAATAGGGTGATCTACTGTAGCACCTAATTCTCTTAATACCTCGCGTACAATAGGTTCTAATCCATCTACGCCTTGCTCATATAGGAGTTTATGATAGCGTTTTACAACTTTTGATTTTTCTTGTTCTATGATTATTAGAGTTTCTAAATGTTTAACTTCATTAGTGTAATTTAAGATTTTTTCTTCCAAAATAATTTGATTGGGAAGTTTCTAGTCTTCTATCCAAGGTGGTGATGTTTCTTCAATTTTTAGACCATAACGTTCCGTTAAAATTAGATTTATAGCATCATAAATTGATATTTTTGTAGTTGGAGGCAACCAAATAATTTCTCCAGATTCCTTAGATTCTTGTATTCTATTATGATAAATAGTCTTAGTATATTTAACTTGTATTTTTAATATAACGCCTGTTGCTTTTTTATCCGATGTTTCAGCTATAGGAGATGTTGTTACTTCAAAATTATCAACATCAAATGAATGTACAAAAATGTACATATTTCTATAACACTTCTAATTGAACTAGATGATAGAGATTTCTTTATAATCACAAAATTCAGTGGTATTAATAATAGAACAAATTTTATCAACTTGTGTCCGAATTTTTGGCCATGAAGTTGATAGTAAAACTACAATTGTAATTTGACGTTCGCTCAAATTCTGTTGATAACGCAAATTCTGATCCGTTGTAACAAGTATTTCATATCCTTTATTTTCAGCAGCTTTTAATAAATCTCCATTTGATAAATTAGACCATCCTTCTTCATAAGCTGTTGTTACAGAATGATCTGTTAAATATTTTCGTAGTGGTACTGGAGTTCCCTGATCAAAAAGAATTTTCATATCTAAGCAGCTAATGCTTCAAGCTCATAATTAAGTACAGCTTCAACTTGTGATCTTTGCACAGGTGGAAACCACTCCAAAAATTCATCTACTGTTGCACCATCGCGCAAATTTTCAAATAATGCAGTAACCGGAACTCTTGTTCCTCGAAATACCCATGCTCCACTTACTTTATCAGATTGTCTTTCTATTGCATCTAAAGTTTCCCATCCCTTCATGACTGATTCCTCCTTGGTAAATGGAAAAGTTACACTTGGATCAATTATAAACTAGCAATTGTCAGAATCAGGATATAGAGGATTTAAGGATTTACAGGGTAAGGATTTTGTAGGGTGTGTCAGATTGGAGAAGATCGTGCTTATGCTTATGATTGGAAAATCTTTCCCAAGATATCTGATTTAGTATTTCAACGTATGTCAAAAATGTGAATCAGAAGAATTTTAAAAATTAAAAAGCCCGCTAATCTTTGATTTAAAGACTAGCAGGCTAGGGTCTTTTGTCAATCGGAGCGGCGGGATTCGAACCCACGACCTCCACTACCCCAAAGTGGCGCGCTACCAAGCTGCGCTACGCCCCGGTCAGAATTATTATTCTAATGCAAAGCTCTGGAATAATCAAGGGGTTAAGTTAAAAAACTTTCAACATCCCGGCTGCTTGTAGTAATTCTGGCACTGCGGCGGCTTCCCATTGACCTTCTACACCCCTTCCTGTATTTAATATCAGGCGCAAAGTGTAGGCGTGGGGGTAGCCTTCTACTTCCATCCACAATAAATCGCTTTCGGCTTCACAGGCAATTTTCTCTTCTGCCATTAATTCAGCTGCGAGTTGTTTCATGGTGTCTGCTAGCTGTGCGAATAGTCGGCAAAAGTCGTTTAGTTCGGCTGCGGTGAGTTCTATAGCCCAATCGTCTGTGCCTAATAATCCCTGGAATTTTTCGGCGTTGGGTTTCCAGCCAATTCGCCAACCCTGTCCGCTTTTGATGAGTTGTTCCATGAGTTGGTTTTGAAACGCAAAGGGGCGCAAAGAGGTTTTTTATTTGAGAAGTTCCGCGCCACCAGTTTGGGGTAATTGGGGTTTTTTGGGTGTGGGTGTTGTTTGGCTGTTCTGAGATGTGGGATTAAATATATCTGTTAATACTTGTACGAGTTGGTTTCTTTGTTGGCGAGTGAGGTTGGTGATGACGGTGCGATCGCTTTCTAGAGGATTTTGCTTTAATGTGTCATTACCAGGATAGGAGTGATCATAGATGATTTCGTTGGCGTTGAGGTAATCGGCTAGGGTAAGTTTCCAATCTAAGCGATAGTTGGGGGCGCGTCCTTTTCGATAAATATGATAAGTAATTAGGCGACTAACTAAGGTATTTTCTTCAGCAATTGTGCCAGTATCTTTACTGATGTACTGATTCTCTTTAGGTAGGTCTGGTATTTCCTGGTATACTTGCTGCCAAATGTCTCCTGGGCTGATTCTTTGGGCGATGGCAGGTTGTAATTTATTTAACCCTAAACTGCATAGCACTACACCCACCACTATAAAAGTAGTGAGTGCTTGTCTAAGTTGCAGTCGGGTCGGAATGAATGATAAATTTTGGCTCATCCTCACTCACCTCTGCAAAAGTCTAAATTTATAGTTCGCCAATGATTTCTGGTTGTGTCAGTTCGTCGGACATTTCGATAATTGCCCTCAATACTGGCTTCATCATCACATCTTCTGATGGATTGTCGAAGTCTTCATAACGGCGACGTTTAGCACGGTTTGCCACCTGAACTGTAATGCGGTAGCGATTGGAAGCTGCACTAATTAATTCTTCAGAACGGTGCATGATCTGAGACTGGGTAGTCTCGAATTTGGAACGCTTTAGCATATTCAGTGGTTCATGAGGTTATCCCCCAGTTTAGCAGTACTTAGAATTTAATGCTGCGTATTTTAGCCCAGAATGCAGCCACTGCGTGGAGGAAGAGTTAAGGAAAGTTCTTGATCACACCATTGATATTCCCCAGCGCCATATAGAATTTTCTGGGGTTGGGTGTGTAAACTGGCTGCATCTATGCTAGCCGTGGCGATCGCTGTATCTGCGTTCACGGCAATAATTAATTCTTCGGTTCCTAACGTCCTGGTAAAAATATATAGTTCTCCCTGGGCGAATAATACTTGGTAATCTCCTGTACACAAGGCTGGGTGTTTGTGACGCAGTGTAATTAATTCGCGGTGAATGTTGAGAAGTTCCTGATTCCAATTAGCTGCGGAGGGAAAACCACGCCGACAATCAGGATCGATTCCTCCGGGTAAACCAACTTCGTCACCATAGTAAATACTAGGCGCACCGGGAAAAGTGAGTAATAGTAATGTGGCTAATTCTACGCTGGGTTGGTCGCCGTCAGCAATGGTGATTAATCTGGCTGTGTCGTGACTGGCTAATAAGTTTAGTTGGGTGAGTTGAATTTCCCAGGGGTATAGTTGCAGTAATTCCTGCATTTTCAGGGCATATTCGGCAGCTGATAGAGGTGGGGTGGTTTGATAATCACGGTTTTCTACTTGTGATAAAACTACGCGATCGCCTGCGGTAAAGGCAATGGTCGGCCCAGTAAATAAGTAATTCATCACCCCGTCAAATTGCGTACCATCTAGCCATTCACGGGAATCTCCCCACACTTCCCCCACTATATAAGCTTGGGGATTTATGGCTTTAATGCGATCGCGGAATTCTTGCCAAAACCCTGGTGCTTTCACTTCAAATGGCACATCTAACCGCCAGCCATCAATGCCAAATTTTAGCCAATACTCGCCAATTTCCATAATATATTCTCGCACATCCGGATTATCATGGTTAAAAGTTGGCAAAGCTCGATTATCCGCCCAACTTTCATAATTGGCTGGTAAATCTCCCGTATAAGGCGCAAGAGGCCAATCTGTAATTTTGAACCAATTCACCCAAGGAGAATGGGGGCCATTTTCGAGAATATCGTGGAAAAAGAAAAAGCCCCGACTCGCGTGATTAAAAACCCCATCCAGCACAACTTTAATATTGCGTTCATGGGCTGCATCCAGAAATTTCCGAAAAGCCTGATTACCCCCCAGCAAAGGATCAACCTGATAATAATCATGGGTGTGATAGCGGTGATTACTGGCTGATTGAAAAATCGGAGTAAAGTAAATAGCGTTAATTCCTAAATCCTGAATATAGTCTAACTGCTCAATAATTCCCCATAAATCGCCGCCTTTATAACCTTGGAGTGTGGGCATAGTTTCCCAATTTTCCCAAGATGCATCATTTAACAATCGTTTTTGAGGTTGTTGGGTTCTAGCAAAGCGATCTGGAAATATTTGATAAAAAACAGCGTGCTTTACCCAGTCTGGGGTTTGAATTTCCATGAATTAATTTAAATCATCTCTCACTGATGATATTCAATTTTTGGTGTTGCTCAAAGCAAATATAGAGACGTTCCATACAAGATATCTACAGGGGTTTTGATTCTTGGTAAAATTTGCAACACTTATCCTAGTGAGTCATCCATTAATAATAGGATTCTTTTAACTCAAGTCAAAAGGAATCTTTGATCACCCCTTACCAGTAGTCTCAGACCGTCCTAAACTGAAGGTGAGAGTTGAAAGGCCGTTGGGAGAAATTTTGTGAAAAAAGTATTAGCAATCATTCTTGGTGGTGGCGCGGGTACTCGTCTGTATCCGCTAACGAAACTACGTGCTAAACCAGCCGTACCGGTAGCCGGAAAATACCGCCTGATAGATATCCCTGTCAGTAATTGCATCAATTCCGAGATATACAAAATTTATGTGCTGACACAATTTAATTCAGCCTCTCTGAATCGCCATATCGCCCGTACCTATAATTTTACCGGCTTTAATGAGGGCTTTGTGGAAGTCTTAGCTGCACAGCAGACTCCAGAAAATCCTAACTGGTTCCAAGGTACGGCTGATGCTGTGCGTCAGTACCTCTGGCTGTTGAATGAATGGGATGCGGATGAGTATTTGATTCTCTCAGGAGATCACCTGTACCGCATGGATTACAGCCAGTTTATCCAGCGTCACCGGGAAACGGGTGCTGATATTACGCTTTCAGTTATTCCTATAGATCAAAGCCGGGCTTCAGATTTTGGCTTGATGAAAATAGACAATTCTGGGAGGGTGATTGATTTTAGCGAAAAGCCCAAAGGTGCTGAATTAGAAAGGATGAAGGTTGATACTAGTATACTGGGATTATCGCCAGAACAAGCGAAATTACAGCCCTATATCGCCTCGATGGGAATTTATGTCTTTAAAAAAGATGTTTTGATCAAGTTGTTGCGGGAATCTTTAGAAAGTACCGATTTTGGGAAAGAAATTATTCCTGATGCTAGCAAGGATTACAATGTCCAAGCTTACTTATTTGATGATTACTGGGAAGATATTGGGACAATCGAAGCTTTTTATAACGCGAATTTAGCTTTAACTAAACAACCTTTACCACCTTTTAGCTTCTACGATGAAAAAGCCCCAATTTATACTCGCGCCCGTTATTTACCACCGAGTAAACTGCTGAGTTGCCATGTCACAGAGTCAATTGTGGGCGAAGGTTGTATTTTGAAAGATTGTCGGATTCAACATTCAGTTTTGGGAGTGCGATCGCGCATTGAAGCTGGTTGTGTGATCGAAGAATCCCTATTAATGGGTGCAGACTTTTATCAACCTTTTGTGGAACGTCAATGTACTTTAGAAAAAGGCGACATTCCCGTAGGTATTGGTCCCAATACGATTATTCGCCGTGCGATCGTTGATAAAAATGCTCAGATCGGTTGTGATGTCAAGATTATCAATAAAGATAACGTACAGGAAGCAGAACGGGAAAATGAAGGCTTCTACATCCGCAGTGGTATTGTTGTTGTCTTGAAAAATGCAGTAATTCCTGACGGCACTATAATTTAGTCACTCGTTATTATTCACTAGGTGATTTTTTAGTGATAAATACTAATTAACCATTGACCCGAATACAGGAAAAGTGACGCAACTATTTTTACTAATTGGTATGCCTGGTAGTGGTAAATCAACCCTAGCGCAACAATTAGTCACACAATGCCCCCCAATGCACCTGATTTCAACGGATGCAATTCGGGGGCAGCTTTTTGGTTCGGAAGCAACTCAAGGACCTTGGCTGTTGATTTGGCGAGAAATAGAAAGGCAATTTAAACAAACAGTAGCAGCAAAGCAAACCACCATTTTTGATGCTACTAATGCCCAGAGGCGAAAGCGCCGGGAAATTATCGCCTTAGCCCGTGAGGTCGGTTTTACAAAAATTATCGGGTTATGGGTGAGAACTCCTGTTTGGCTGTGTTTAGCACGGAATCAACAGCGTCAACGCCAAGTTCCCCAAGAAATAATCTGGCGAATGTATCGTCAACTCCGGGATGCACCCCCTACCCTAGAAGAAGGAATTGACAAGCTGATTTGTTTTCCTGAAAAAAGGGAGTACGGAAATTGCACCGATGTTGTCGGAGGGAACCACACTTGAATTGTTGTATTGTCTGTTAATTTAAAATCAGAGTTCCCGATTCTTGGGATTTTACCCAGGAAAAATCCTAGCTCACATTTTACGAAAAAACATAACAGAATTTTTATAGGAGGATGGTAGATGGCTGCAACCGACTTCAAAGACTATTACGCAATTTTAGGAATCAGTAAAACTGCCACTCCAGAAGAAATTAAACAAGCTTTTCGTAAATCAGCTCGTAAGTATCACCCTGATGTTAACCCCAATAACAAGGACGCTGAGGCGAAATTTAAAGAAGTAAGTGAAGCCTACGAAGTTTTATCAGATGTTGATAAGCGTAAAAAGTACGATCAATTCGGTCAATACTGGAAACAAGCGGGCGACGGTTTCCCCTCCGGCGGTGCTGGTGTGGATATGGGTGATTTCAGTCAATATGGCAGTTTTGATGAATTTGTCAATGAGTTATTAGGACGGTTTGGTGGTCCGAGTCCCCGTGGTGGTGGGCGACAAGGCTATTCTTATAGTACTTCTCGGAGTAGACCCAGTGGTTATGGCGGCTTTAATGATTTTGGGTTTCAAGATGTGGGTACGAGTGGGGCGCAAGACTCAGAAGCGTCGATTTCTTTAACTTTGGCTGAGGCGTTTGGTGGTGTCAAAAAGCGCTTTAGTTTAGGTAATGAAACTATTGAAGTTAGTATTCCTTCTGGGGCTAAAACTGGTACTCGCTTGCGGGTCAGGGGTAAAGGTCAATTGAACCCCATGACTCAACAACGGGGTGATTTATATTTAAAGGTTGAACTTCAGCCACATTCATTTTTCCAATTTGAAGGGGATAACTTGGTGTGTGAGGTTCCTATTACCCCAGATGAAGCGACTTTGGGGGCTTCAATTGATGTTCCCACACCTGATGGTTCGGTGAATGTGAAGTTACCTGCGGGTGTGCGTTCTGGTCAATCTTTACGGTTGCGGGGTAAGGGCTGGCCTTTAACTAAGGGTGGACGTACTGATCAGTTGGTGAAGGTGGCGATCGCACCATCAAAAGACCTCAGCGCCCAAGAGCGAGAATATTATGAAAAAATTCGGGCTATCCGTACCTACAATCCCCGCAGTCATTTAGATCAGTTCAAGTTTTGAGGTTTCCTCTGTAGGGACGTTTGGGGGGAACGTCTCCCTAGAAAAGTGCTGAGTGCTGAGTATAAACTTAGTTACTTCAAGAACCTTAAGTAAACTACGAATTACGAATTACGAATTACGAACTACGAATTACGAACTACGAATTACGAATTACGAATTACGAATTACGAACTACGAATTACACTGATGGGCAAATGCAACCCATTCGTTTAATCGTTCACAATCGATTACCTCAAAGCCGGCTTCAGTTAGGGCTGTGGTCACACTTTCTTCATGATCTGTGGTAAATCCGGCTGTAATTAGTAGCCCCGGTGAATTTTGACGTAATGCTGCTCTAAAATCGTCAACCAGGGCAATATGTACCCGTGCAAAGATGTTGGCAACAATTAGATCGAAGGTGTCTTTTGTTTCAATTTTTGAGACATCTTTAACTGTGTTTCCACCCAGCCAATGCCCCAGTTCACTACCACAGCCCAGGCTACCTTGCATGACCTTGACTTGGGGCGCTACACCATTCAAAGAGACAGTTTCCTGAGTGGCTTCTACAGCTACACTGTCATTATCTAGGGCTAAAACATTAGCTCCCATTTTTGCCATGGCTACACTTAAAATCCCTGAACCTGAGCCAAAGTCTAGTACCTGCATTTCAGCTTCTAGATGGCGTTCTAGCAGTCGCAGACTGAGAATAGTGGCTGGATGTAACCCGCTACCAAAGGCGAGGGTTTTCGGAAGTTTTAAGGTGATTTTGTCTGGTATCTCCGAAAGATCAGGTGTATCGGAAGTAACTATCACAAATCTTTCCCCAATGGGATGAATGAGTGGTTTTGCGATATCTGTTTTAGTTTCAACAATGCTTGTTTCAATGGCTGTGGTCATTCCCGTGCGATGCAAAGGGGAAAGCAAAGTTTCAATTTTTTCTACACTTGTCCGCGCCCCGATATCGTTGGGTAAATATAACTGAATTGTACATTTCCAATCAGAATTAGCCGAGTGAGATTCTGCATATTCTGTAATATAAATATCTTTAATATCAATAGTTTCCGCAAGTAAGGTACACACCCAATCAACGGCTTCATGGGTTGTATGCAGAGTTAATTCGATCCAGGACATATTATTTTCCTAACTTTCAGGCTTTGGACAAGCTTTGGCGACTATTAACCCACCATGCAAATCCAGCACCAGTAGCAAACATTAGTAAACTGTAAATAGCTGCGGGAATGGCCATTGTGGGGGTATTCAACAGTGTCTCGGAGGATGCGATGGCGATCGCTAAAGTTCCATTTTGAATACCTACTTCTACTGTAATCGCCGTAGTGCGTTTTTCTCCTAATTTGGTTAAGGTAGCAATTCCAAAACCTAAAGCCATTGTGACTAAATTCAAAACCAGAGTTACCAAACCGACATCAATGACATAGGAAATAAAATTCTCTCGTTCCCGTAGCAATACCCCGGTAATCACCACCGCGAGGAAAAATAAAGATACCCACTTCACAGGTTTATCTGCTTTTGCGGCTATTCCGGGAGCATATTTATTTGCTACCATGCCAATTGCTACTGGTATCAGTGTAATGACTGCAATCTGTAAAACAGTTTTGAGAAAAGGTAACTGTAGTGTTGTCCCTTGTCCTAAAAATGTCTGCATTGAAAAATTGACTACCAGAGGAATGGTAAAAACTGTAATTAAACTACTGATAGCTGTGAGGGTGACAGACAAAGCAACGTCTCCCGCAGCTAAAAATGTCACCATATTAGAAGTGGGTCCACCAGGACAGGCGGCTAAAATCATTACCCCTACTGCTAGTTCCGGTTCCAGAGGAAACAGGGAAGCAATACCAAAGCCGATTATAGGTAACATGATTAACTGCGCTACTAAGCCAGTAATCACTGCTTTGGGATAAATGACAACTCGTTTAAAATCTTCTGGGGTCAAGGATAACCCCATACCTAACATGATAATAAATAGAGCCAAGGGCAGAAAAACAGCCGTGAGAAAATTTGCTTCCATCCTGAACCTGGGTTGGTGACACGAAAAATCCCTCTGGATTGTACCGTATTCTCGGTTAAATTCTGATGATTGCTTGCTATTATTGAGTTGATCATCCTGGGGCGATCGCTCCATAATTTTTGATTATGACTCGCACATTAACGGCAATTGTGTATTGGGAAGAAGATGTTTATGTAGCTGAATGTCCAGAGGTGGGAACAGCTAGCCAAGGAGAAACCATAGAAGAGGCGATCGCTAATCTCAAAGAAGCAACTGAACTTTACCTGGAAGAAGTTTCTGTTCCCCAATCTAATCCGCGTTTGTTAACTACATTTGAGGTGATAAGTGCCTAAGCTACCACGAGTACCTGCTGCTAAAGTCATTCGTGCATTAGAACGCTTAGGGTTTATCCAAACAAGACAAAGTGGAAGTCATGTCATCTTAAAAAAACAAGTAGTTGACGAAAATGAGAGTTTGGCCGAAATAGTTTGTGTTGTCCCATTACACAAGAAAACTTTAGCAGTAGGAACACTCAAAAGTATTTTGAATCAAGCTGATGTTTCAGTTGAAGAGCTTTTGGATAATTTGTAGTAATTTGTACTTAATTCCCAACGAAAACTAAGTTAAAGATGTGTTTAAATCCACAGTTGATCAGACTGTGGGAATTTTTACCAAATAGCGATATTCTCTATTGAGTTGAGACGGTTAATACTTGCGGTGGTGTCGCATCTGGGGGATAGATGAAGTCTACTTCTACTAGTCTGCGATCGCCAGCTGGTATATTCAATAAAACTAATGGTTCTCCCTGTTGACCACGCTTCTGCACTAAATGCGACCACTGCGTTCTGGGGAAACCTTTGTCATCGGTGTAACGTAACCGCACTGACCCCCGGAAAAATACTTGCGGTGCTGTTGTCTCAAAGAAACGTAATCCCTGTTTAACTAAATTATCTTCCTTAATTGGTGTCTGCACAGCTACACTCACGCTTTGAGTCTTTTCAGTATTATTATGTAGGGGTAACTGTAAACTATATTGAATGCCATAGTTACCATGAGCCATATAAGCGGTATCAGGATAACGTACCAGCATGGGTGCGGTTTGAATTTGATTTGTCCCTAAAGTGCCGCCATGCAAGCTACTTAAAGGATAGGAAAAGGCTTCTCCACTTTGAGGAATTGTCAAATATTTAGCTGTGGGATTATCTACAACTAAGGATTTCCACTGAGAACCCTGAGCCACTCCCGCGACACGTCCATAAATTCTTGGTTGGTCGGTAGCTTCTAAGGGTGTGGGAACCTTATCTCTGGGAGTTGACAATTCACCAGTTTCTAGTAGGTTTTCCCACTCGGCTAAAGTCGGCGCACGCTCACTACCATCGGCGTTCTGACGGGCAAATAAAGCCATACTAGCTGCATAAACAGTACCATTACTCTGCAACCGCATTAATGTGGAGCGACCATTTAAAGGTGGTGTGAGTTCTTTAACTGGTATGGGCAAATTTAATAACATTTTATTCTGCCCTGGGGGAATGACAATTTGGGCGGGGAAAGTTCCTTGTCGCCTTCCTCTTAAGACATCAGACACCGCGCGATCGCCTGGCCCTGCAAAAATATTACCTAAGATGTTCTCACTTTGAGCCGGTAACTGCATAAATGGTGCATCTGGTTGACTTAAATAACTTGCAGCTTGCAAAATATTTACCGTTACTGGTTCCGTACCTGGATTGTGCAGGATAATTCCTAAATGCAGCGATCGCAAATCTTCCGGTGGTTCGGCCTTCGCAATGTGGTGGGCAAAAATATCAAATCGCCCTTCAAAGGGATAATTTAAATGTGCCTCTGGAACTTGTTTCCCATCCTGGGGAAAAGTAGAGAGTAAAATTCCTTCTTTTAAAACTAATTCCGGACTATTGCTATTAAATACTGGCACAGTATCCAGTTTTCCCGGTAAAGGGCGGACTTCTTGGGGTTTTACCACTTCTTCCGGGGGTGGGGTAGCTGGTGTTGTTTGGGCGAGGATGAAATTTAGTAATAATGACAACATAATACTGAGAAAATTGGTTCCCTTTAGAGACGGAGAGGGTTTTATAAAAGTGCCAGATTGTTAATAATTAATAAGAAATCAGCCAAGATGAGGGGCAAATTCTCTGGATTTAACAGGGGAACATGGACAAAAACACATGGTGTTGGCAGTCGATTTTGGTACAAGTAATTCAAAACTGCATAGTAAAGAGCCTCACAAACAAATTTACCACAGTCGTAACTAATCTCAATTGCTGTTGCATCTGTTACTAATTTTTCCAAATTAATAGTGGTTGGCAAAACACTTTGATTATGGCTAGCAACCGCTTCCAGACTTAGTTTTGTCCTGCTAGCAGCCATCCCACAACAAATAATATAATCGGGTTGGAGTTCGGCGATTTTTGAAATTACTTGTGAACTAGCCTGATTTTCATCTACAGGTAAACGCCGCAGAAATTTTAAATCATGAGATAGGGAGTCAAGTTTAATCACTTCCAGTAATAAATCATCGCTAGAATTTGACTTTTGCTCCCGCAACCAAATATCAAAAGAAGTTAATAGTATTCTTTTCGCCATAAGAAATATTATTTAGAATAGAAACACCCTCCATAATAAACTTACAAGGAGCCGGTCAATGCCAGTGATTGCAGTTGTAGATTACGATATGGGAAATTTGCATTCAGTTTGCAAAGGTTTAGAAAAAGCTGGAGCAACTCCTCACATTACTCATTCTGCTAAAGAGTTAGAAATGGCAGATGCTGTGGTTTTACCAGGGGTAGGAGCATTTGATCCCGCAGTCCAACATCTGCGAGCGCGTGGTTTAGAACAACCCATTAAAGATACGATCTCATCTGGGAAACCCTTTTTAGGCATCTGTTTAGGATTACAAATTCTCTTTGAATCCAGTGCAGAAGGTGTTCAACCAGGGCTAGGAATTATCCCCGGAAAAGTCCGCCGATTCCGACCAGAAGCAGGTATTACTATTCCCCACATGGGATGGAACCAATTAGAGTTCACGCAACGAAAAAGTATTTTGTGGGAACATTTGCCAGCTGATCCTTGGGTATATTTTGTACACTCTTATTATGTTGACCCGACTGATCCCACTATTCGAGCAGCGACTGTTACTCACGGTTCTCAAAATATCACAGCTGCGATCGCTCGTGATAACTTAACAGCAGTCCAATTCCACCCGGAAAAGTCTTCTAATATCGGGTTGCAAATTCTCTCTAATTTTGTTGCCCAAGTCCGCGAAAAAATTGCTGCATAATCTAACTTTTACTGAGATTTTGCCCTTTGTTGTGAATATTTTCTCACGGTTTTTCCCCATGACTAATGACCAATGATTTACCCTGAGCGTAGTCGAAGGGCTAATGACCAATGACACTGAGAATTTACGGGAATCGCCAAATTAAAACTTTATCAGGGGAAGCTACTAGACCCACCAGTGCGCGGGTGAGAGAGGCTGTATTCAATATATGGCAAGGAGAAATTACCGGGTGTTGTTGGCTAGATGTGTGTACTGGTAGTGGTTCGATGGGTGCAGAGGCTTTGTGTAGAGGAGCCAGTTTAGTTGTAGGAATTGAAAAATCTAGCCGAGCCAATGCTATTATTCAGCAGAATTGGCAACAGGTGGCGCATGGGGAACAAAAATGGCAACTATTGCGCGGTGATGTGGTGCAGCAATTAAAAAAATTATCAGGTCAGCAGTTTGACAAAATTTACTTTGATCCACCTTATGCTAGTGGATTATATCAGCCAGTGTTAGAGGCGATCGCCCACCATGATTTATTAGCTGTGGATGGTGAAATAGCTGTAGAACACAATCCCCAAGGTTGGACACCACCAGTCATCCCCACTTGGGAAATTTGCCGCCAAAAGGTTTACGGTAACACGGCGCTGACTTTCTACAGAATTATCGATCAATAGAGTCAATGGTGGAAATGCAGTCCCAGAAAAATGCTGTTTGTAGAGACACGATGAATCGCATCTCTACTCGGAAATTTTAACCGCCCAATTCGTTGGGGCGCTTGTATTGCTTATAGGCGGCGTAAAACAGCCCAGCCAAAGTCACAACAATCAGACCAAGGACAATACCTGAGAGTAGGGGTTCAACCACTTCATAATCTCCTGTTTGCAAATGTTCAATATTCGTTTCTGCTGTTCATTCTACCAAATTGGAGATGAATCCCTCGCTCTACAATGTTTTTAGAGAATAAATGATCATAAAAAAATTATCATTTGTGCTTGCAGACACCATCAAGAACTTTTAAGCTATGTGTAGGGGATGAAAAACTTTTATTAAATTCACTTTCACGGCAAACCTTTTGGATAACCAAATTACCAAACCAGAAACTCGGATACAGTGGATCACCTCATTGGCTCTGGTAATACTGCTAGCAGCCCCTTTGGGCATTTTTGGTGTTCAAATGGTGAGAGCTTCTGATCCGTATGTCAAAAATGTCCTTTCCTTGCAAGGGGACTCAGTTCAGGGACACGCTATCTTTCAAATTAATTGTGCTGTTTGTCATGGACTGGAAGCGAATGGGCTAGTTGGCCCTAGTTTGCAAGGGGTCTCAAAGCGTAAGTCAAAATACCAGCTAATTCGCCAAGTTATTAGTGGCGAAACACCGCCTATGCCAAAATTTCAACCTAGTGTGCAGGAAATGGCAGATTTATTGAGCTATTTAGAAACGTTGTAGTTTAAAATTGTCCAAATTTTCCAGCTAACGGTAGGTATCTAAGTATTGGTGTGTGAGACTAAAAACAGAGTATATATTTTGTACACGTACAGAGTAGGAAATATTACTTTGTCAAGTTTTATAGTGAAATTACCACTGATAGAAATTTGAGATTTAGGATAAAAAGCCTTGATTAAAAGGCTGTTCTAGGCATTTTTAACAATACTGCTTGTAGTAATTGACGATCGGATATTAACTCCTGATGTATCTCAATATGCAAAAATGAGTGGCGTGATTCTGGAATTACTTACACCCATGATTAAGGAGTGATATTTGTGAGTCAACCCCCTAACTCTGAAATTAGAAGATTTTTATACATTTTCGGTGTTTCTATCGGTTTGGCTTTATTACTGACAGCCATAATTTATCTCTTGCTGGGAATTGGTGTAATTGATGGAATTCCCACATATATAATTTGGGCAATTGTTCTGTTTTCAATTGGTGCAGGTATATTGAGTGGTGTTAGTCGCAGACCCTAATCACCTGTCAGTAAAAGATCATCCTATTTTGCGAAATATCTGCTAAATATACATCGGTGATCGTGGGCGGGACGTAATACCTTAAGGATTTGAGATAAAATCTAAAACTTAAAATCAAAAATTACAATGACACAGCTAACTCCTAATTCTAGTTTTAGTGTGACCCTGCGGTTACAAATTCCTAACCATGTGGGAATGTTCGCTTCAGTTACCCAGGCGATCGCCACCAGTGGCGGTAATTTGGGACAAATTGATTTAATCGAGCAAACCCGCCATCAGTCTACCCGTGATTTGACTATAGATGCTGCTAGTACAGAACACGCCGAAACCATTGTCCAAGCAGTCAAAGAATTACCAGATATTAAATTAATCAGTGTTTACGATCGCACCTTTAATTTGCATCGTGGCGGTAAAATTAGCATCACCAGTCGGATTCCCCTCAACAGTGTTTCTGACTTAGCAATGGCTTACACACCTGGAGTTGGTCGCATTTGTACAGCGATCGCTCAAGATCCAGAGCAAGTTTATCATTTAACCATCAAACAAAATACTGTAGCTATTATTACTGATGGTAGTGCCGTTTTAGGTTTAGGAAATCTCGGTGCATCCGCCGCCTTACCAGTCATGGAAGGTAAAGCCATGCTCTTCAAAGAATTTGCGGGTATAGATGCTTTCCCCATCTGTCTGGATACCCAAGATACAGAGGAAATTGTCCGTACAGTTAAAAATCTCGCCCCCGTTTTTGGTGGTGTCAACTTAGAAGATATTGCAGCCCCTCGTTGCTTTGAAATCGAAAAAAGATTAAGAGCCGAACTGGATATACCCATTTTTCATGATGACCAACACGGTACAGCCATTGTCACCTTAGCCGCCTTATTTAACGCCTTAAAACTGGTGAATAAATCCATCGCACAAATCCGGATTGTGATTAATGGTGCTGGTGCGGCTGGAGTGGCGATCGCTCGGTTACTTCGCAAAGCAGGAGCCGAAAAAATTTGGATGTGTGACTCCAAAGGCATTATTTCCACCAGTCGCACCGATTTAACCCCAGAAAAGCAGGAATTTGCCGTTAAAGCCCAGGGGACTCTGGGGGGTGCAATGCAAGGCGCAGACGTGTTTATTGGCGTGAGCGCACCGGGAGTATTGACAGTAGAAATGGTACAAGCAATGGCTAAAGATCCCATTGTATTTGCTATGGCTAACCCCATTCCTGAAATTCAGCCAGAATTAGTCAGTAAAATTGTCGCTGTTATGGCCACAGGTCGTAGTGACTACCCCAATCAAATCAATAACGTTTTAGCCTTTCCCGGAGTATTTCGCGGTGCTTTAGATTGTCGCGCCCAGACAATTACTACCAATATGTATTTAGAAGCCGCCAGTGCGATCGCCTCCCTAGTTAAACCCTCAGACTTAAACCGGGAACACATCATCCCATCAGTCTTTGACAAACGGGTTGCGCCGGCTGTCGCTGCTGCTGTTCAACAAGCCGCCCGCCAAGAAGGAATCGCCAAGAGTTAATCACACAGGAGTGGAAAAATCATTGTCAGCCCACTACCTACTTCACCGGAACAAAACCAGCCCGTTGTACACCTTCTTGTCCAGAAGGAGATAAAGCCAATTCCAAAAACTGCTTCACAGCTGGGCTGGTTTTCCGTGGGACAGCTAAATAAACCACCCGACTAATCGGATAAGTCCCATTTTTCACTAAAGCTTTATCTGTAGGCGACATTCCATTAATTGGCAAAATGCGGACAGTTTGCTGATTTTCCACTTGGGTAACAGTACTGTAGCTAATACCATCATTACCTAAAGCCCGTAAAATTGGCGTAGTTTCATCTTGGTCAACAGTAGTAAAATTAGCACCATCAGGAGCGAAAGATTTACCAGAAAGTACGGACTCCTGGAAAAAGGAATGAGTCCCACTATCACGAGAACGGTTAATCACTTTGATAGGGAGATTCGGTCCACCCACATCCGACCAGTTAGTTATTTCTCCTAAAAAAATCAAACGCAACTGTTCTAAAGTTAATCCGCCTTGATATGGATTATTCACACCTACCGCTATAGCCAAAGCATCACGAGCGATGGGTACTCCCACAATTCCCGCCTCCAACTCACTACCATTTAGGGGACGTGAAATAGCTGCCATCAACACCTTACCATCAATCAGATTTTTCAATCCGGCATTAGTACCATTAGGTTTACCGTCAGGTATTCCATAAGTTGTAGGTAAGTTAGGATTGATAAAATTATAGGCAACCTGAAACTGCTTAACTATAGTAACTATACTTACACTGCCATCAATACTTAAAATCGTTGGGTTGGGTAAACTGGTATCTAAAGTATTGAGATCAAAACTCGCAACTGGCTGAGATTTAGAACCAGAAGAGGGATCATTATTATTTAAAGACTGGGAGGAATCCTGATTAGGAGACTCAGAACTTTGCATCAGTCCAGACAATCGCGGGAAATAACGTACACCCAATCCTAAAATGCCAACAGTGAGCAACAGAGTCAACACCAGAATGAGTATTTCTCGATTTTTGCTGTTTGTAGCCATATTTTAGTATTGACCCTAATTAACCAAATTTATAGAGGTTTTCAGCTACCATCCAAGGGTATCTTGTCATACTTTAATACAATTTCCCTCTCCTCAATTCCGTATTTGACGATAGATAGATTTAAAATTCTGCCATAATCTGTTTTCTCAGACATCCTATTCTGCATTCAAAAATTCTAAATACCCATTGCTGAGTTCTTTCACCGCCAAATCATAAAATTGCTTACCATGTTCTGGTGTTGCTAAAGCTGGATTTGAACCCATCCGCCCATCTGGGTAACTTTTGCGGAAATCAGTCGCACTATAAATTCTGTGTCCACTAGCAACTTCTGGTGAGAGTGGCGCTTGTTTAATCGCCTCTGGATAAATATACTGAGTCAGAGCTACTTCACTGGGGGTTGCGTGAGAACCTTCTTGATCACCATATAATTCTTTAGCAAGTTTGTACACAGAACTACACATAAACCAGTTAGCAACTTGACATTGTACCTGCGGTGCGTTGCTGATTTGCAAATCTTCCAAATGTGAGTAAGTTTCCGAAAAAGCAGCTTTCAGAGTGGCGATATTACCGCCATGTCCATTGATAAAATAAAACTTGCTAAAACCAGCTTTGGCTAAACAAGTGATATAGTCGCGTACTACTTGAATCATCGTGCTGGGACGCAGACTTATAGTACCGGGAAAAGCAGTATGATGTAATGCCATACCCACATTGATTGTAGGGCCAATGAGTGCCTGAGTTGCTTCACCCACACCACGGGCGATCGCTTCTGCACAAATCGCATCAGTCCCAATTAAACCCGTGGGGCCATGTTGTTCTGTAGAACCAATGGGGAGAATAATACCCCGTGATTGTTGTAAATAAGTTTCAACTTCTGGCCAAGTGCTTAAATGTAGTTGCATTTTGCAGAACAATTTAGTTTAGGTATATCTAATTTCTATCTTAAAAATTTCCCACAGAAATTACTACCATATTAGAACTGACCCAAAAACCCTGAGTAACTCTTATTCCTTTGTGTCCTTTGCGGTTACTTCTCTCATCATTTTGCGACACATAACCAAGACTGACGCAAAAACCCTTGGTAACTTTTCTTCCTCTGTGTCCTCTGCGTCTCTGTGGTTAGTTCTCTCATAATTTTGCGACACATAAAACTCTAAGGGACACAGTATTACTGTATCCCTAATCCTTGTATTCAATTTTAGTTCAATCCATTGTAGAGATGTTGATATTCTGGACAATCAAAGCCAGAAAAAGACCAGGAAATTAATTCTAGACTATTGACTAAAAGAAGCAATAATGTTTTTTCACGTCCCTTGTAATTTCCCATGTACAAGACATACCAGCAGGAAAAGTTACTAAATCGCCTTTACCCATTTGCACTGGTTGTCCACCATCAGGAGTAACAACGACATCACCTAACAAAAAATAGCAAGTTTCTGGAGAATCATAAGTCCAGGGAAATTTAGATATTTCTTTTTCCCAAATTCCCCACTGGAAAACACCTAATTCGTTAAGATATTCTTGACTAGGTTGATGCTCAATTTTAATTTCCATGCTACGTTTTCTCGGTAGGGATTTAGCAGTATGTCTGGATATCTTCTCCACACTCATCTACTAAATAACACAATGCCCGAAAGCGCAAGCCGACAAATTCATCATACAGTGGATTGAGCTTACACATAGGAGGAATATGGGCGATTTTGCGACCAAATAGGACAATATCACGCTCAAAAGGACATTGGGCAGGAATCAAGTTAGCAATAAAGTGAGCAAAGCCACGATTTTTGATTTCCAAATTGTCTAGTCGGTTACGCAATGGTTGCAGTAAGTCGAATTTGGGTCGCGCGAATCTGTTTTTACTACCTACTTGATTCCCTGATTCTACTTCTACGGACTTGATAAAAGCAGGTAGAAGAATATGTTGATTATTTGTTTTAAGCATAGTTCTAAGCAAGGTCTTCCTTGTATTGATCAATTATTTGGGAATCTTGGTATTTACCACACAATCTATGTTGAGCATTTCCATCGAGCTAATGGCTGAAATGAGTGTTAGCACAAAGTGATTAATTTCGATAGAATTTGTTGGTAAAAAGTTCTCTTACTTCATATTTAAACCCACCGGATAATCAATAAATGTCCCGTTAAATACAAAATAACAAAGAAAATATAAAAATGGTATTTCATTAACTTATGAATTTCCAATCTTTAAGATAATGATCCCCTATATGGAAGTGAAATTCATCGTTCATAAACTACCCAGTAGTATTAATTGTGATTTTGTAGGGACAAGTAGGTTGTAACGTTTATCCAGCGAGGCTAAATTTCTATTTAGATCCCTAGCCTGAAAATATTTTAGCGAATAAACACTCATTAAAATGTAACTTTTACTACCAACTATCTAATGGATATTATTTAGTTAACTACAGAATATCCTTTGATAAGTACAAACTAATCCCGGACTTAGGAAGTTACAGATCATAGTACATACTCTCATTGATAGTATGTTGCCAAGTAAGTTGAGTACGAGAAAATACTTACAAAAATGCTAATTGAAATACAAGTATTATAATTGAAGTTTAGGGAAGGGATTAGCCACAAGACTAAATTTATACTTTACAACCACGCAATATTTGTGAAGTGATATTACAAAACTTGCCAAAATATTGAGAAATTGACCGCCAGGCAAACATAGCTTTAACGTAGAAACTATAGGATAAAATTGCAGTAATGATAAAATATGATGAACAAAAATAATACTCAACAATACAGATTTGTCTGCACTCTGACCTTTGGTGATATCTATGGTCAAATTATTATTTGGTTAATTACAATCACGATTAGTTTGGCATCTGCTTTGGCGTTGATGGGTGCTAAACGCCCCGTTTATGCTTTAGTAACTGTGGGTCTGGTAGTCCTGTTATCACTACCATTTTTGCTGTTTGCGTTTGTCACTACGTTATTCAACCATATTGAAGTCACAGCTGTATCTCCAGCCACTAAAACTGAACCCATACCTGGTAATATTTCTCAACAACAACCAGTACAAGCCACTACCTAATTTAAGTGGCGATCGCAAATAGTCAAAATTCTCAGTTTTATACCCTGTCATCCGCAGGGTATTTTTTTAGCTTTAATCAGATAAATTTTGGATGATAGCTCGTCTACCAGTAAATATATTGAGGTAGGGGATATCAACAATCACTCTGAAGCAGTAAAGAAAACATCAAAAGGAAAATGTGATGCAATAGGCAAATGTGCAAACAAAAATCAAGCCCTCTCTACAATAGAACAACAACTTACTGCAAACAGGGCTAACTATGCTGGAACATGATGTAATTATTGTTGGTGGTGGATTGGCGGGATGTCGCGCTGCGGTGGAAATCGCCCGGACTGATCCTAGTTTAAATATAGCTTTGGTGGCTAAGACTCATCCTATCCGTTCCCACTCCGTAGCAGCCCAAGGCGGGATGGCGGCTTCCCTAAAAAATGTTGATTCTGAAGATACTTGGGAAGCACACGCTTTTGATACTGTTAAAGGTTCTGATTATTTAGCAGACCAAGACGCAGTGGCGATTTTGGCGCAGGAAGCCCCGGATGTGGTAATTGATTTGGAACACATGGGGGTTTTATTTTCGCGTTTACCTGATGGTCGCATCGCCCAACGCGCTTTCGGTGGACATTCTCATAATCGCACTTGCTATGCGGCGGATAAAACTGGTCACGCGATTCTGCATGAGTTGGTTAATAATCTGCGGCGTTATGGTGTGCATATCTATCAAGAATGGTATGTGATGCGCTTGATTTTAGAATCAGGTGAGGCGAAGGGTGTGGTGATGTTTCACCTGTTGGATGGACATATAGAGGTTTTGCGGGCGAAGGCGGTGATGTTTGCGACTGGTGGTTATGGTCGCGTTTATAATACTACGTCTAATGATTATGCTTCTACGGGTGATGGCTTGGCAATGACGGCGATCGCAGGTTTACCCCTAGAAGATATGGAATTTGTGCAGTTTCACCCCACTGGTTTATATCCGGTCGGGGTGCTGATTTCCGAGGCTGTGAGGGGAGAAGGGGCGTATTTGATTAATAGTGAAGGCGATCGCTTCATGAAAAATTATGCCCCCAGTCGCATGGAACTAGCCCCTCGTGATATTACCTCACGGGCGATCACTTACGAAATTCGGGCTGGGCGTGGTGTTCACCCCGATGGTAGTGCGGGCGGTCCCTGTGTCTATCTTGACCTGCGACACATGGGTAAAGAAAAAATCATGAGTCGTGTTCCCTTCTGTTGGGAAGAAGCCCATCGCCTCGTAGGTGTGGATGCAGTCACTCAGCCGATGCCGATTCGCCCCACAAATCACTATTGTATGGGTGGTATCCCTGTTAACACTGATGGTCAAGTCCGCAGCAGTGGTGATAATTTAGTTCCCGGCTTTTTTGCTGCTGGTGAGACAGCTTGCGTCTCTGTGCATGGTGCTAATCGCCTGGGTAGTAACTCGCTGCTAGAATGTATAGTTTATGGTAAGCGTACCGGGGCGGCGATCGCTCAATACGTCCAGCATCGTCAGTTACCAGATGTAGATGAGTCAGCCTATATCAAACAAGCGCAGCAACAAATACAAGCCTTAATAGAACAACCTGGTGAATATCGTATTAACCAAATTCGTCAAGCCTTTCAAGATTGTATGACCGAATGCTGTGCTGTTTTCCGGACTGAAGAAGTCATGCGCGAAGGTTTACAAAAAATCACAGAATTGCAACAGCAATACCCGCAAGTTTATTTAGATGATAAAGGTAGTTGTTGGAATACAGAACTTGTAGAAGCCCTAGAATTACAAAGCTTAATGGTAGTAGGAAAAACAATTCTCGCCTCAGCCCTAAATCGCCAAGAAAGTCGTGGCGCACACTTCCGTGAAGATTATCCCCAGCGAGACGACAGTAATTTTCTCCAACACACAATGGCTTATTATTCACCAACAGATATTAACATTCAATATCGCCCAGTAGTAATTAATATGTTTGAGCCAAAAGAACGGAAGTATTAGAAATCTTCCTAAATTAAATTATTGATTTTGGGGATTTGGGTGTTTAATATAAACCAAAATACATCCACCCCATAATCAAACTTTAGAGTTTTATTGACTTTATAGAAAAATCTATTAGCTAATCATATAAAAACATATTAATTATCAGATTAAAACTCAGAAAATAAAGAAATATCTAAAGCATTAGGTATTTTTACCCTTACATTTTTCGATGAATGCTATCCTAAAAAATACTGTACCGTAAGTCATATTTTTTAAACATTTAACTATCTTTTCATAGGATAAAAAATAAATTAAAGCTTTTATCTTACAAACTATCGAAAAAAGATGAACTATAATTATTTTTGATGATTGCTCTGAATAGTTATTTATGGGCTAATTGATTTTTATATGGGCATAGTTTCAAGATAGCTATTCAATCTATGGTAAAAACTGAAGCGCTACAAAACTACCTCTGAATTTGTCACTAACAACAATTAAGTAGAAGTATTCACAGTTCACCGTCGCATCAAAATCAAAGAGTTATGAAAAGGATAATTGCTCGATCTGCCCTATTATCAATTTTTGGTGCAACAATTTCTTGTGCAAGTATTCTGCCAATAAATACTGTCGAAGCCAAATGGAAATGTCCCAGGGTTACTAGACCAGAAATTGCTCAACTTTTCGACCGATGGAACAACTCCTTACAAACTGGTGATCCAAATTTAGTTACCCAGAACTATGCTAAAAATGCTGTTTTATTACCGACAGTTTCCAACCAAGTGCGACAAAATCATGAAGAAATTCAGGATTATTTTGTCAAATTTTTAAAACTGCAACCCGTAGGTAGAATTAATGACCGTAATATTCGCCTTTATTGCGGTGTGGCTATTGATTCAGGCACATATACATTTAGAATTATAAATAATGGTGAGATTGAGGATGTTAAAGCCAGATACACTTTTGTTTATCACAAATTCGGGAATGAATGGCTAATAACAGAACATCACTCTTCAGCTATGCCAGAAACAATTAATAATGGTGCTGAATAGTTCTGGAGCCAAGGTCAAGTTCAGTAGTAGGGAATTTTGCTTGACTTATACTAGGGAAAGATATAGAATTTAATTCTAAATTGAAGGGGAGTAGCTGCTGGCAAGAAATTAATTGTAATTGCAAAGCCAGTACATCTGAATCAACATACTGGTGATGAGCCTGGTTCAGATGACAAATAAAAAATATTTGGTAGCGAGACCTTCACTGAGTTTACACAAGAAAATGTGTGAGCTTTAGTGAAGTGTCAAAACCCTCATTGAAGCTCCACACAGGTAAAAAATCCTTCAGGAGTTTCAAAGAGTGTTAACAGCATTTACGGCGGGTTTATTATTAATTACAGTTTCCGAGCTAGGTGATAAAACCTTTTTTATCGCTGTGATTTTAGCTATGAAACACCCCCGGAAGCTAGTCTTCATTGGTGTAGCATCGGCTTTAGCTGCGATGACAATTCTTTCGGTACTATTCGGGCAAGTAGTATCTTTACTGCCCACAATATATCTTAAGTATGCAGAAATAGTTTTATTTTTTGCCTTTGGTGTAAAGCTGTTATGTCAAGCTATTAAAATGTCTGATTTTAGCAGTGATCAAGAAATAGATGAGGCTAAAGAGGCGGTAGAAAAAGCAGAGTTACAAACAAAGTCAAAAACCCCATTAGCAATTTTAATAGAAGCCTTTACACTCACATTTGTAGCAGAGTGGGGCGATCGCACACAAATTGCCACCATTGCCCTAGCCGCCAGATATAATACCGTGGGAGTAGCGACCGGGGCAGTTTTAGGACACGCCTTATGTACAGCGATCGCAGTCATTGGCGGTAGACTGATAGCCGGACGCATTTCAGAACGTCAACTCACCTTTGCCGGCGGATGTCTATTTCTGATATTCGGAATCGTCGCTGCTGTAGAAGGAATTTAAGGGATTGGGGACTGGGTGTTTGAGAATCTTTCCCCACACCTCCCACACCTCCCACACTCCCCACACCTCCCACACTCCCCACACTCCCCACACCCTACTCCCTATTCCCCTGAATCCTCAGCAGGAGTTTCCGGCGATTCAGCAGGAGTCGGACTCGGTAAAGCCGCCGCCCTGTTAATTTCGTCCTTATATTGAGCAGGGGCTAAAGCCACAGCGCTATCAAACAAAGGTTTAGCCTCCTCGACCTTACCCTGTTCTCGGAAAAGCATAGCCTTTGCTAAAACCGGGCGAAAATCTTGAGGATCTTCCTTAATTGCCTGATCATAGGTAGAAGTAGCTTCAGGATAACGCTGTTGAGAAGCGTGAACAGTACCCAATAGAACCTGTACAGCCACAGTATCAACACTTCCAGGCTGAACCTTATTCGTCTGATTAGCATTAGTGATCGTCTCTTCCAACAAACCCACGGCGGCTTCAGGACGTTGCTGATCTAGCAATAAAGCTACCATACCCTGCAAAGCATTCAAATCACCGGGTTTAGTGTCTAAAATTGAGCGATAAGCTTGAGCTGCTCCTTCCTGATCTCCCATTTGCTGTTTTGCTTGGGCTAACAGTACCCCATATTCAGTCCTTTCGGGATTAAGTTGAGCGAGTTTTTCCAGAGGTGGAATCACCTCTCGAATATCACCTTGTTTTAAACTTAGTAGTTGCAGCCTCGCTTGTAATAAGCCATTGAGAGCGGTTTGATTTTCTGGTTCCCGTTGCAAAACCAATTCATAACCTCGAACTTCGTCTTGCAATTTTGATAATTGGTCAGAGGAAGCGGCGCTGTTGTTAGTGGTAGCAGTACTTTGATTTGAGGGGGAAGGATTATTAATGGCGCTAATAATCGGAATTACCGAAATACCCACAAAAGCAGTTACTGCTAGCGCTAAGACGATCCTAACTACCCAACGATTGCGCGATTGAGACACGTGCTGTCTTCCTCCAGAATTCAAACGACTTGATCATTGATATAAATTTGAAAGCGAAAATTTTCCAAAACCTTGCGGAATCCCGCCAATTGTCTGTGAATTTTATAACAAATAACTATTCACACTACTAAATTAAGTGATGACTTTAGGAGGAACCGTCAGAATTGTACTTATGATATGCTTCCGAAACTAGTGTAAAGGCTCTAAGTTACATTAGTGTCTTAATGCAAATGTAACGTCTTTACGATTCTATTGATTGCTCTGGTGTAGGTTTGTGAACAGCCAATATACTTTCACCAACAGCACAAAGACGCTTTTTATTGCTTTTGTTAAATCCCAAAATGGGATGTATCTCCGCCGCAAGGAGTTTTTATGACTTCCGACCTGATGCCTTCGCCTGAATTTTCTAACTCTTCTACCAATCATCAGCCTCCAAACCATCAAGAGGCAGCTACTAATTCTGATAAAGTAGCAAACCTGGAAATCTTATCTATTAATTCCAAGGAAACTGACTCCAATGGAAACTTAGCTCATCGTCTGCAACCGATTCCACCTCCTAGTGAACCGATGCAATACCGAGCTATCGGGTTAGTCAGAGGTCGCTATACTGCTAGCGCCGAGCAATTTACTCAAGGTACGCTGCTAACCCAGGATGGTGTAGAGCTAAATGCCGTATTACTCGGCCGGATTATGAGCTTAGTCAAAAATCATTTAGATTTAGAACAAGAGCATTTGTGGGTAGTTTATCCCCGCACGAGACAAGAGAACGACAGCTTACACCTGCAAATTGTGGGCGTTTGGGAGCCAGATAAACTCGCTAAACAGCCAACAGAAGAGAAGCAAGATACCGCATCGCAAGAGTTGCAAGAAACTGATGATCATTTGCTTGCAGACCAAGAAGAATCTACAAGTAAAGTGGGATCTGCCTCCGAATTTTGTGATGGTAGTTTTTCTGTACGTGGCGAGGTAGTTTACCAGTCTTTTGACGCTAAGAGCTTAGTGGTTAAAATTAAGCAAGCTCCACGCAAATCCAGTGATAAACCCAAATATTTTAAGTTGAAACTGCGCGGTGTACTCACCACCAAAGCTGTCAGCAAGTTCTGGGACTTTAAAGCTAAACGAGAAGGTGACGTATTGGTATTAGAAAAAGCCGATGCGATCGCTGATTTGCCTAAAAAACGCAAACCAAACTTTAAAGGTGGCCCTCGTAATGGCGCTGGGGGTGGGAGAAAACCATTTCCCCGTAGACACAATGGGGAAACCCCGAAACCAATCAAGAAAACAGCCGGTGAACTCTCGGCGGTATCCAAACCGATACCAAAAGCACCTACTCCTAAGCCCATTAAACGGACAAAACCAACTCAGGAGTAGGGAGTAGGGGGGATAAGAGGCAGGGGGGCAGGGAGCAGGGAGCAGGGGGGAAAGAAAGATTTTTAGTTTCCAATACCCAATCCCCAGTCCTAAAAATCTGTCCAACGGTCTTGGGGTAAAAATGATCTGTCCATCGGAATTTGAGCAACGGGTTCTGTGAGGGTAAAAGTACCTGCTGAAATCCATTGTTTTAATTCCAAGGCGATTTGCCGAGAAAAATACATACTGGCTAGGGGAGCAACTCTCACAGTTTTGCCCTCTATGGTGATGCGCCCAGACTTGAGTTGGGCGTAACTCACTAATCCAAAGGTAGGACGAACTCGCCGAGGAATGGAAAAATCGACGATTGGCGCTACTAAATCTTTATCCTGGACACTACAGCGTTTAACTACTTCTTCGTTTAATACCGGGAGGGGGACACCTACACCCAACATTAAAGAAGGCCCATAGCTTTTAAAGTAACAACCCCGCACCCAACGCGCATCCATTTGTTTGGCATCACCGATTAAAGCTAAGGTGGCAGAAGGGCCAATGGGTGTACGATTGGGTAAACGTTTTTGTAAGGGAAAGTGTTGTGTACCTTCCCAAGCAACATAGCCAATACCGCCACCTAAAAAGATGCGTGTGCCAATACCCACTAATTGTAAATCCGGGTCGTTGAGCAAGG
The DNA here is from genome assembly GCF_034931085.1 of Nodularia harveyana UHCC-0300. Classification (NCBI taxonomy): domain Bacteria; kingdom Bacillati; phylum Cyanobacteriota; class Cyanophyceae; order Nostocales; family Nodulariaceae; genus Nodularia; species Nodularia harveyana. Next base: position 203,469 of record NZ_JAYGHG010000004.1, read on the forward strand.
GGGAAACCGCGCCAGGGTTGGAGTAAACGGCATTTCCCAAGCTCGGTTGTAAAGGGCCGAGGTAAGTAAACAGTGAGCGATCGCCACCATTAACACCTACAATAAAATTTTGGTAGAGATTACGCGGATTAAATAAATAAAACTGATTAATTGTCTCGCGGGTAACAGTCGTCTCAAAAGTCGCCCGTGGGTAACAATCTGTAACTTGTCCTTGGGCTTTTATATGTACAGGTTTGCCGGCGATTAAATTTTCAATTACGTGACCACCACCCTGTTCCTTGACTTCCTCCCCATCCATTACATCTACAGGACAGCTCGCACCCAAATATAAATCTACTGCACCAAAACCTGAGTATGCTGGTACTCCATCTATCCAGCAACGCCGAATTTTGATTGGCGGGTCAGTATGTCCCAAATTAATAATTGCACCACTGGATTCCATTGGCTCAAATGTCCCAGTGGTAATTACATCGACTTCTTTCGCAACTTTGCTCACGCCGATTTCGGCAACTCGTGCTTTTAATTCTTCAATTGTCAATACCACTGCACGTTGGTGGCTGATTTTTTCGTTGATTTCGGCAATTGTTCGCATTTTAAATATAATTTTCCCATAAGTAATTGAACCCGATTTTTTTGCTTCTTTTAATCGGATTTTTCCTGACATTAATTTTAGTAATACCAATTATTTATGAGGCTGCATATTATTTCTACCTCTCCAGTTACCTCCCCACGAGAGCAGAGGGTTAGGATAGGGTTATTTGTCTGCATCTTTATATTAAATTGGTATAATTTGGTTTTCACTGTTGCTGAACCAAACCTACATCTATTAATCTGCTTCTGATAAACTAGAGTTAACAAGCTGTGCAATTTCCTTTACAGAATTAATACTAATTGCTGATACAAATATCTGTTCCAAAAAAGATATATCATCAATTTGATTAATACTTACCACTATATTTTCAGGAATATCACCAAACCGCACTTGAACAAGTTTGATAATATTTTGTTTCAGAGTTTGTTTTGTGGTTTTTTCTATAGCACGTTGTTCGATGTTAGTTAAAAGTGGCATTTTTCGTTCCTCTTGATAGTTAGCTAATTTTTCCTCAAAACTTAATTGTAGGTCTTCAGATAAAGCCATCATTAAATCAATGACTTTATACAAATCAACAATTTCTTTACGGTTATAACCTTTTTCATAAAGTAATCTAGCTAAGTTCCATTTCCACTGTTCCCTAGCTAACAAATTGCTGTTAGTGGCTTTAGTCCTTAAATGTGCCATTACCACTATAGCAAAAATATTATTACTTTGCTCTAAATCCTCCCACTGATAATCTAAAAGCTTAACACTAGAAAAGTTAAAGATTAATTGACTACTTCCTAAACCATATTGGTAACAACTAGGTCGCCAACTGTTAGTTTCATCTCCTAGTATGGCTAAACTAATAACTGGTTTCTGATATAAATCAAAAGCTCGATAGTTATAGATAAACATTCTTTGAGAAAATTCTTTATCATATTGACTTTGTACTTCTACATGAATTAGTATCCAAACTTCTTGATTATCTAATAACCACACTTGAAATAACTTATCAGCATGGCGTGTTTTACTGTCGGCAGATGCGGTAATCTGTTCTAATTCTTTATCTAGAGAAATCGGGTTTTTAGTCCAATCTATTTGCGGATATATTTCTGGATAAAAGAAGGTGAGAAATGAATCAAAATAATCTCCTATTACTTCCTTCCAGGTTTCATCATAGTTAGCTGTGATTTCCATCATTGTGATTAAAATAGTATTGATAATTGTGCAAGAGTATTTGTTTATACAGCGTATTGCAGCTTGATGAGATACACCAAGAAATAATCAACCACAGATAAACACAGATAAATCTGTACTCTATTGAAATGGAAACTGCTGTATGTTGGGCGAAGTTTTACCCAATATTTAGTTGGCTTCGTTTGGTTGCGCTGCGCTTAACCCAAACTACTTCTAGACTTTGAACATACGGCCTAGTATTCTGAGACACCTATACTCAATAATAAAGTGATTTATACAATAAAGTGGCTCGATAAGGGTTAATAACGGGCGACGCTCTCAACCCAAATTTTCGGTAGGATGATTCAAGATACTTCTGTTAAGACGAGCTTAATTCGCTCTGTACAGCACTCGACAATATTTCAATAAGCAAACACACTCCATGCGTATTTCTCTAAATTGGCTGCGGGAACTGGTAGAAATTACACTTAGTCCAGAAGAATTGGCGGAAACTCTGACAATGGCAGGGTTTGAGGTAGAAGAAATTGAAGATCGTCATACTTGGGCGAATGGCGTGGTTGTGGGGAAGGTGGTTGAGCGTCAACCCCACCCTAACGCGGATAAATTAAGTGTTTGTCAAGTAGATATTGGTGCATCTGAGACTTTAAATATTGTCTGCGGTGCGCCTAATGTCAAGGCTGATATTTATGTCCCAGTAGCAACTACAGGCACTTATTTACCGAATATCGACTTAAAAATTAAACCTGCAAAACTACGCGGTGTCCCTTCTCAAGGGATGATTTGTTCTTTAAAGGAACTCGGTTTACCCACCGATGCAGACGGAATCCATATTTTTACTCAGGAAAATCTACCTTTGGGTAGTGATGTGCGTCCGTTATTAGGTTTAGATGATGTAATTTTAGATGTGACTGCAACCGCTAACCGGGCTGATGCTCTTTGTATGGTGGGGATAGCGCGGGAAGTCGCAGCTTTGACTGGTGGTAAGTTGAGTATTCCTACACCTGGTGCAGCATCAGTGTTAAAAGCTGGGGGTAATTTAACATTAAAAATTACCGAGCAGCAAGCCTGTCCAGCTTATATTGGTACAGTCATTGAGCAGGTAAAAATTGCCCCTTCTCCCGAATGGTTGCAACAGCGTTTACGATCTGCTGGGGTGCGTCCTATAAATAATGTGGTGGATATTACTAACTTTGTTTTGTGGGAATGGGGACAACCTCTACACGCTTTTGATAAAGACCGTTTACAGTCTGTTGCTGGTGGTGAGGGTTTAACTGTTGGTGTTCGCTTTGCTGGTTCTGGGGAATCTTTGAAGACTCTGGATGGACAAACCCGGAATTTATCAACCCAAAATTTGTTAATTACTGCTAATGATACTCCTGTTGCACTGGCGGGTGTGATGGGTGGAGAGGAAACGGAAGTTCATAGCGGTACTCAAAGCATAGTTTTAGAAGCAGCTTTGTTTGATTCTGTGGCTATTCGTCGTTCTTCCCGGAGTGTGGGGTTAAGAAGTGAGGCTTCTGGAAGATATGAGCGAGGAGTCAACCGGGCTGAGTTGGAAATCGCCTGTAACCGGGCTTTATCACTGTTGAGTGAACTGGCTAATGGGGTAATTGTCCAACAGGAAATTGCTGATACTCGCCCAGACCAATCTAGTTGGAGTCGTTCTATTTCCTTACGTTTAGATAAGGTTAATGAGTTGCTGGGTCCCGTGGATTTGGGCGAAGAGACAGGAGAAATCACCGAAGCGGATGTTGAGCGGATTCTGACGGCGTTGGGTTGTCAGTTGGCTGCTTCTGGGGAAGGGAGTTGGACGGTGACAGTTCCGCCCTATCGTTACCGGGATTTAGAACGGGAAATTGATTTGATTGAAGAGTTAGCCCGTCTCTATGGTTATGACAATTTTTGTGATACTTTACCAGAGAAGTCTGAGGCTGGTTATTTATCTTTAGATCAGGAGTTAATCCGCAAGTTACGGGCTTCTTTGAGGGCGGAAGGATTAACGGAAGTGATCCATTATTCTTTGGTAAAACCTGGGAATAATCGTCAGGTGGTTTTGAGTAATCCGCTATTTGTGGAATATTCGGCTCTGCGAACTGATTTGATTGCTGGTTTGATTGATGCTTTTCAATACAATTTGGAGCAGGGAAATGGTGCGCTGAATGGTTTTGATCTGGGGCGCATTTTCTGGCAGGAAGAAGACGGTTTGCAGGAAACTGATGCGATCGCTGGTATTATGGGGGGCGATCGCTCTGTTGGTAAATGGTCAAAAGGTAGCACTGAAAACCCGATGACCTGGTTTGACGCTAAAGGTATTTTAGAAGGGGTTTTCCAACAACTTAACTTAAAGGTGGAATATCAACCCGATTGTCGGGATGAACGTTTACATCCAGGACGCACTGCTTCTTTATGGGTGGGTGGTAACAGACTGGGGATTTTTGGACAACTCCATCCTCAATTGCGACAGGATAAAGGTTTACCAGATTCTGTCTATGTGTTCCAGCTTGATATTAATGTGCTGTTGGATGCTCTTGATCAAGATGAGATTCTGGTTCCCAAATTCCATGCTTATTCTACCTATCCAGCCAGCGATCGGGATATTGCCTTTTTCGCCCCTGTAAAGGTTTCAGTGGCTGACATTGAAAAATCCATTAATAAAGCCGGAAAGGGACTGCTGGAATCAGTGGAATTGTTTGATGAATATCGCGGTGAAAATGTTCCCGCCGGACAACGTAGTTTAGCATTTCGGTTAATTTATCGGTCAGGCGATCGCACCCTTACCGATGCAGAAGTACAACCAGTTCACAATAAAGTCCGCGAGGCTTTAGTGGAGAAATTCGGCGTTAACCTCAGAAGTTAATTAATAGTAGTTTTAGATTTTGGATATATTCGATCCAAAATCTAAACTTATTAGTCCAAGTGTACCTCATTCAGGTAAAATGTGCTGTAATTTTGCATGAATACTTAATAGTTAAAAATACATCGGTAAGGTTATTTTATGCTGAAAACAAAAAGTGAAAAATGATAAGGTAAACAATGAAAGTTTCTGAAATTATCAAAATATTAGAAGCCGATGGATGGTATTTGTCGAGAACTAAAGGAAGTCATCGTCAATATAAACACCCTAATAAACTGGGAACAGTAACTGTTCCTGGTAAACATTCCAAAGATTTAGGAATTGGCACTCTTAAAAGTATTCTTAAACAAGCACAATTGGAGGAATGATCATGCGTTATGCAATTATTATTGAAAAAGCTTCAGAAAACTATTCTGCTTACGTACCTGATTTACCTGGATGTGTGAGTATTGGTGACACAATAGAAGAAGTTAAACACAATATTCAGGAAGCAATTGCTTTTCACTTAGAAGCATTAGTAGAAGATGGATTAAACATTCCTCAGCCGCAAACAGAATGTGATTATGTTGATGTAGCTGCATAATTCCATTGTCTGTTGAAGGGGTAATATAGCGGCGATATAGAAAAAATCAAAATCCTGTTCATACTTCAAATCAGCAATGCCAACACGGGATATACTAAACTCTTGGCAGATATCTACAGAATTAACACCTAAATTATGCCGAAATATATTATGTGGGGAAGTTACTGTGAAAACGTCCTCGAAAAACGCGCTCCCTATCGTCAAGAGCATTTAGACGGATTAGCAAAACAGAAAGAATCGGGTGTACTGATTACCCTTGGCCCTACAAAGGATAGTACCAAAGTCTTTGGAATTTACGAAGCTGAAGACGAAGCAACTGTCAGCCAGTTGGTGGAAAATGACCCCTACTGGAAAAATGGTATCTGGACGGAATACTTTATCAAAGAGTGGATTCAGGCTTTTTAAATGTGATTCCGAAAATTACATCAATAATTCTAGCTTTTAGTAGATGCGCTGATGATTTTTTTTCAGTAACAATCATAATGTAATTAGTTGTTGCGACAACTAAAAAGTTTTTCAATGCTTAACAACGTACTAACATGAATAACATCTTAAAACGTATAGTTCTACCCAGCCTCATGGCTGCAAGTTTAAGTGGTTTAAGTTTATTTCCGGCTCAAAGGGCTGATGCTAGTGAATTTCTCAGAGATATAGGTACTGGTGCTGCTGCTAGTGCTGCGTCTGGTGCTGTGAGAGGATGCGGTTCTTTAGTTAATAATGCTGTTAAAGGTGCGGCGGCTGGTGCTGCTGTGAACGCGGCTAATAGCAATAGACGCAACCGCAAAAATCGTAACTTAGCTCAAGATACGGGAGTGGGTGCTGTGGCTGGTAGTCTGGCTGGTGCTATTACTGGCGGACGTTGTAACGAACCTCTGGGTGATGCTGTGGATGGTGCAGCTGCGGGTGCAGCTATCCATATTTTAAATAACAGAAAATAAGCTAGAGTTTGTAATTTCTGAGCAAATTGTAGATTTTAGAACTCCAGATTTGGCTATTTATATATATCTACACTTGCCCAAAGAAATGACAAATTTATAGACCAGTTTTCTGGCTAGGAGATTCATAGTTATTAGTAGGTAATTAATCAGCCTACTAATAATTTTCATTCTAAAGAATTGGGTTCGATAAACTGTTGATTAGCTCTCACAAAACAAGTTCCTGGAGTTTCTCCTTGATTGTTGACTATTTTCACCCGCAGCCAAGGTTTACTTTGCGAATCTTTAATAATGGGTTCTTGAGAATTATTTTTGCCTGCATCAGCTTGAAGCAGGTCATTTGGTTTAAATTCGTGGATAACTGGCTGATTTAGTCCGGGAGCGCTATGACAATTGAGTGTACCACTAGGAATATTATTGAACCATGACAATAATATAGCTTCACTACCATCGGGAAATTTGGTAACTGCTGAATTGTAGTCACCTTCTGTTTCCGGGTTAGGTATCTGGCGCTCGTTAACTACTGAATTGTCGTCACCTTCTGCTTGCGGGGTGGGTCTCTGGCGGTGTTGGGCTAGGGTAATGAGAGAAATAATACCAATGGAACTAGCGATCGCAATCACTATAACAGGACGAACCATAATTTAAACTTCCGAAGTCTCAGATATATGATTACAGGCTAGAAAGTGTTAATTTACTTAAGCACAGCGTTTTTACCCTATTCCCTTGTCATAGAGGATACTAGCCTTTTAAAGCCTTTCTAAAATTGCGACGATATGACTTATTGGCAATAAATAAAGCTGGCCATAGTAATGATAACCCCAGGCGATTAGAAAAAGTCCGACTAAAATTAGTTCGCTCAAAGCCAGTCCATAACTTCCAAACACCACCTACATAGACCACAATTACACCCAAAATAATTAATTCGATCATTCTCATCGACTCCCTTTATGACTGAGAAAATTTAAGTTAAGCAGTACCATACTATTGACATTATGCAGCACCCAGATTGTTAAAAGTACAAAATCTTTAATTGTCTTGATACTTGCAGGTGTTACCGTAATTTCAGGCGATTCTTAGTAAGATTGCTGACTAATGTTCGTAGGTTCCCATCCTAATTATCTCTGAACACACAAGTTAAGGTGATGAGTAGATTTACTTATTTCTCAGTAAATGCTTCTTAGGTCAGTTCCTCAAATAGCAATATCCATAGGACACTAAAGAAAGAAGATACAACACAATCTCAAAGGTCTGTAAGCAGTATAAGCTGCAAATAGCTAAGGAGAATTTATGCGTGCAGTACTGATGGCAGGCGGTTCAGGAACACGGTTACGTCCGTTAACTTGTGATCTGCCTAAACCGATGGTTCCCATTCTGAATCGACCGATTGCTGAACATATTATCAATTTGTTGAAGCGGCATCAAATCACAGAAGTGATTGCTACATTGCATTATCTACCGGATGTTCTGCGAGATTATTTTCAAGATGGTAGTGATTTTGGGGTGCAGATGACCTATGCTGTGGAAGAAGACCAGCCTCTAGGTACAGCTGGCTGTGTGAAAAATATTGCTGAACTTCTGGATGAAACTTTTTTGGTAATTAGCGGTGATAGTATCACAGATTTTGATTTAACGGCGGCGATCGCCTTTCATAAACAAAAACAAGCCAAAGCAACTTTAGTTTTAACCAGAGTTCCTAACCCAGTGGAGTTTGGGGTAGTAATTACCGATGCCGAAGGACATATTAGCCGCTTTTTAGAAAAACCCTCTACCAGTGAAATTTTTTCTGATACCGTCAACACTGGTATTTATATCCTGGAACCAGAAGTATTGGATTATCTGCCATCTAATACTGAAAGCGACTTTTCCAAAGATTTATTTCCCTTAATGCTGGAAAAAGGCGAAGCCATATATGGTTACATTGCCCAAGGTTACTGGTGCGATGTCGGTCATTTAGATGCCTATCGTGAAGCTCAGTATGATGCCTTAGAACGCAAAGTAAAACTAGAGTTTGCTTATAAAGAAGTTTCACCAGATTTGTGGGTGGGACAAAATACTTTTATCGCCCCGACCGCAATAATTGATACTCCCGCCGTGATTGGTGATAATTGCCGCATTGGGGCTAGAGTCCAGATTGAAGGCGGAACCATCATTGGGGATAATGTCACTATTGGGGCTGATGCTAACCTCAAACGACCAATTTTGTGGAATGGTTCAATTATTGGAGATGAAGCACATCTGAGCGCCTGTGTAATTTCTCGTGGGACTCGTGTAGACCGTCGCGCCCATGTCTTAGAAGCGGCTGTGGTGGGTTCACTATCTACTATCGGCGAAGAAGCCCAAATTAGCCCCAATGTGCGGGTGTGGCCCAGTAAAAAAATCGAATCAGGGGCAGTTTTAAATATTAACTTGATTTGGGGTAACACTGCTCAACGCAACGTATTTGGACAACGTGGTGTCCAAGGATTAGCGAATATTGATATTTCCCCAGAGTTTGCTGTCAAGTTGGGTTCTGCTTACGGTTCCACTTTGAAACCCGGCTCTAAGGTGACAGTTTCCCGTGACCAGCGCAATGTTTCTCGCATGGTTACTCGGTCATTAATTGCTGGCTTGATGTCTGTCGGTGTGGATATTCAAAACCTGGATGCTACAGCTATTCCCATCGCACGCACAGTTATACCTACTATGTCTGTGGCTGGTGGTATTCATGTGCGGGTACACCCAGACCGCCCCGATTATATCTTGATTGAGTTTATGGATGCTAAGGGGATTAATATCACCAAGGCTTTGGAGAAGAAGGTGGAAGGGGCTTATTTTAAAGAGGATATGCGGCGATCGCAAATTCATGAAATTGGCGATGTGGCCTATCCCAGTCAAGTCATGGAACGCTATTGTACAGCCTTTGAAAAGCTGTTAAATGTAGAGACTCTCCGCAACAGTCGGGCAAAAGTCGTAATTGACTATGTTTATGCTGTGTCTGGCGCAGTTTTACCACTGATGTTAGACAAATTTGGCGCTGATGCGGTGGTGCTGAATGCAAGTGTGAATAAATCCGCTATGTCAGTGATGGATCGGGAAGCCCTGCTGACTCAGTTAGGTCATGTGGTGGAGGCGTTGAAAGCTAACTTTGGTGTACAAGTTTCGGCTAATGGCGAACAACTGATTTTAGTAGATGAGTCAGGTTTTCCCATTCGGGGGGAACTATTGACAGCCCTAATGGTAGACATGATTTTAACATCTAACCCCAGAGGCACTGTAGTTGTACCTGTTCATGCTTCTAGTGCTGTGGAACAAGTGGCTCGCCGTCATGATGGTCGGGTAATTCGCACTAAAGCTAATCCCACAGCTTTAATGGAGGCTTCTCAGAAATATCCCAATGTAGTGTTAGGAGGTAGTGGAGAAACTGGTTTTATTTTCCCCCATCTCCATCCGGGATTTGATTCTATGTTCTGCATTGCTAAGTTAATTGAGATGCTGACAATTCAAGAGCGATCGCTAGCTACAGCACGTTCAGAATTACCCCGTGTAGTTCACAAAACCTATACAGTCCGTTGTCCTTGGACCGCTAAAGGGGCGCTAATGCGTTATTTAGTCGAAACACACCCAGCCCAAAACTTAGAGTTAATTGATGGGGTGAAAATTTGCCAACCCTACGATGATAGTTGGCTATTAGTTCTACCAGATGCTAGTGAGCCTTTAGTACATTTATATGCCAATAGTAATGATCGTGATTGGGTAGATGACACCCTGAGAAACTACCGCACTCGTGTTCAGGCTTTTGTAGAAAGACAACAGGAACACCAACCAGCCGAGGTGTAAATATTCAGTTATCAGTTATCAGTGGTCAGTTATCAGACTATTTACTGACTACTGAATTTTGGGAAATTTTCCAGATTTAAGATATGTTTAGCGGTCAAAAAGCGACAGCGCGATAATGGAATTAACTTCATTCGCAAAACATGAGCATGGAAAGCCTCACCTTAAACGTACCTCCAGCAGTAGGTTTAACTGATGAGCAGTTTTATCAACTCTGCATTGCTAACGAACCTTGGCAATTAGAATTGACCCAAACTGGAGAATTAATTATTATGTCTCCAACAGGTGGAGAAAGCGGCATCAGAAACTCGAATATTAACATGGAACTCGGTTTATGGAACCGTAAAACCAAGTTGGGTAAAGTCTTTGACTCTTCCACTGAATTTAAATTACCCAGTGGGGCTTATCGTTGTCCTGATGCTGCTTGGGTGAAGTTAGAAAATTGGGAAGCTTTAAGCAAAGATGAAAAACGTCGTTTCCCGCCTATTTGTCCTGATTTTGTGATTGAACTGCGTTCAGAAAGTGATGCTTTAGATAAATTACGCACCAAAATGTCGGAATATCGAGAAAATGGTGCGCGTTTAGGTTGGTTAATTGACCCGCAAACGCCTTTAGTTGAAGTTTATCGACCGGGACAAGATGTAGAAGTTTTAAATTTCTCTTTTGATCATCCACCACAGCTATCTGGGGAAGATATTTTACCGGGTTTTATTCTAGATGTGAATATTATTTTAAATCCATAGTGAATGGGTTTCAGATAATTTTGTCGGCATTGCTGAATATGAGTATGAAATTCAAAAATTCCATCTCTTAATCTCTTACTCTCCGCGCCTCTGCGTCTCTGCGTGCCATAAATTCATATTCCCACTCAGCAAAGCCATTTTGTCTATCCCTAATCTGTGTTTAAACATTGGTAATTTTGCGGTTAATTTCCGGGAAATATCGCTAACTTGGTTTCTGGGTCAAAAAAGTGGAGTTTTTCAGAATTTAATGATAACCATAATTGCTCACCAAAACTGACTAATCTATCTGGTGGGATGCGGACTTGGAGAAAATTATCTGTGTGAGTAATTGGAGATTCAGGTTGAGAAATTTTCACCACTAGGAAGGAATCATTACCCAGATTTTCCACTAAGTCTACTTTGACAGGTAAATTTTTGGTAGCAGGTACGCTCAATATCAAGTGTTCTGGACGAATACCTAAAATGATGGTTTGCTTGTCATATTTTTGCAGAGATTTTTCCCAAATTTCTGGGAGAGTGAGGCGAAAATTTTCATGGGTAATTAATAATGGCGCGTGAAATGTCACTGGAATAAAATTCATCGGTGGTGAACCAATAAATTCGGCGACAAAGCGGTTAGCAGGACGGTTATAAAGTTCTAATGGGGAGGCGACTTGCTGAATTTGACCTTGATTCATAATTGCAATGCGATCGCCCATTGTCATGGCTTCGGTTTGGTCGTGGGTAACGTAAATCGTCGTGGTTCCTAATTGGCGTTGTAATTTGACAATTTGGGCGCGGGTTTCGGCGCGGAGTTTCGCATCTAAGTTAGACAGGGGTTCATCCATTAAAAATACTTGGGGGTCACGGGCGATCGCTCTTCCTAATGCGACCCGTTGTCTTTGTCCCCCAGATAGCTGTTTGGGTAAGCGATTCAGCAAAGTTTCTATTTGCAATAATTGGGCAACATTTCGCACTTGCTGATCCACTTGCCTTTCTTTGTCAGAAATGTAACGCAGTCCTTTAGGTAACTTTCTGGTAACACCCACCAAGAGATTTTTCGCCCAATCGGGAAGTGAAGATTCCTCAGTTACCCTATCCCCTAATTCTCTTCGTCGCAGTCCAAAGGCGATATTGTCATACACCGTCATGTGAGGATAGAGGGCGTAATTTTGAAACACCATCGCAATATCTCGTTCTTTGGGAGGTAGGTAATTAATTAGGCGATCGCCTACAGTAATATTCCCACCCGTCATCGTCTCTAACCCAGCAATTAACCGTAGTAAAGTGCTTTTCCCACAACCCGAAGGCCCCACCAGCACCATAAATTCACCATCGGCGATGGTCAGATTAATCCGCCGTAAGACATTAATAATTTCTGCTGGTTGTAACTCATCTTTATTCCTCTCACTGTCAGAGGTCTGAGAGGCGACACCTTCCCCTTTACGCTGGGGAAAACTTTTATAAATATTTTCTAAAACAACTTGCGCCACGAGTATTAGGGATAAGGGTATGAAATAGATAGCTGACTGCTAGATAAATCCTAGACAAGCCCAGATATTAGGGGAGTATGGGAGTAGTTATCCCTCATTCAGCTTATTCACTTTAGCCAAAGGCGATCGCTTTCATAACTAAAAGTTTCTTCTTATATCCACCATTGAAACAGGTCTTGGTGGATGGATAGCAAAAATGTTTAATTGTGTCACAACTCAACTTTTCAGCTTTATATCATCTGAGTTCGCCAATGTTCCACAGCCATTTTTAAATCACCCGTCAACCAACTATCAAACTGGGGATAAATAGGTAAACGCGCCACCAACTCCCACCCCCCAGGCTGTAAAATTTTCCTCAAAGCTTGTTCCTGAATATGAGGATAATCAGGATTCACTTCATCTTTGGGGCTAATTCCGCCTAAATCTCCCGCACCCGCTTCAATACAAGCCAGTAACCATCCATCATCTTCAACTAAATTTGGCGGAATTTGAATTGCAATATCTGGCGGTAAAATCTGACGTGCTTTCGCAATCACTTCTGGTAGTTGATGAGGGTCAAAAGCTTCTGCATCAAAGGTTTGCTGATTTCCGGGGCTGTGGGGTTGTAATATGACTTCTTGAATATGATGGTAACGCTGATGTAAATCAGATATAGCGTTTAATGTTTCCCAGCCATCATCTTCAGTTTCTCCAATTCCTAAAAGTAACCCCGTGGTAAAGGGAATCTGCAACTCTCCCGCCCATGCTAATTGTTCCAACCTTATTTCTGGTAATTTACTGGGTGCGTGGCGATGCACAGTATTTAACAATGTTGGGGTTAACTGTTCCAGCATCAAACCCATAGAAACATTTACAGACTTCAGCTTTTGCATTTCCGCAAAACTCAGTATTCCCGCATTAGTATGTGGTAAAAATCCCATTTTCAAAGCTAACTCACATAAATCATAAATTAGCTGAAACCAATTCTGGCGCTGGGTTGACTGGGGATGCACTTCGCCACTAAGAATGAGTATTTCACAGACTTTTTGGCTTTGCAGTTGTAGCAAAATATTTTCTGCTGCTGATAAAGTCATCCAGGGGCTTTCACCAGGTGCGGTGCGAAAGTTGCAGTATGTACAACGATTGAAACATTCATAAGTCGGGACGATGGTATAAGCAGGGCTATAGGTAACGATGCGGGAATGTGAAGTTACCATCAGAGGTTTTGTAGGGACAGGTTAACAGATATGACCTCCCCTCCTCACCAGTGGGGTTAGAGGTGGGGTATAAAAACCGATAAATCTTGCGGTGGGTTACGACGGAAATTCATTTTTTGGTGTGATGTACAGCTTGCTGATCATCTAACCCACCCGACAATTTTTATAAAATGTTACAAATGCACAGACTTAATTATCCTTCCAAAATCAGGGTTTGGGGGTTTTTCAAATAAAATGTAAACTTTTTTGTGAAAACTCTTTACAAATCGCAATAAATCATTTACTATGTGAACAGCAGGTAAGAACACCTACCTGATTTATACATACATAACCGCAATCATAAAAACATGACTACTACCTTACAACAGCGCCAAAGCGCCAACGTATGGGATCGCTTCTGCGAGTGGATCACCAGCACCAACAACCGGATTTACATCGGTTGGTTCGGCGTTCTCATGATCCCAACCCTACTAGCTGCTACCACTTGCTTCATCATCGCATTCATCGCAGCACCTCCTGTAGACATCGATGGTATCCGCGAACCCGTAGCTGGTTCCTTAATTTACGGAAACAACATCATCTCAGGTGCAGTTGTTCCTTCCTCCAACGCTATCGGCTTGCACTTCTACCCCATCTGGGAAGCAGCTTCCTTAGATGAGTGGTTGTACAACGGTGGTCCTTACCAATTGGTAATTTTCCACTTCTTGATCGGTGTAGCTTGCTACTTAGGTCGTGAATGGGAACTTTCTTACCGCTTAGGTATGCGTCCTTGGATCTGTGTTG
>NZ_JAYGHG010000005.1:0-214153 GCF_034931085.1 Nodularia harveyana UHCC-0300
GCATAGTCGCCATAGGGCATTGGGAGACTTTAAACGGACATGGAGGGACGATAAGACCACTTGTGGCGTGTTCCAGCGAAGTGTCAAGGAATCCTCGCTTCTTTAGGACGAGGAGGTATGTCAATAATCAATTTTCATCCTGAGAAGTTGATCCAGGTCTGAGTCTCTCTCTCCATGAAGGTTGGGGCTTTGCAGAAGGAGAAGTCTGGGGAGTTTTGTTGGTCGGCGGAGGAGTTGATTCTACTCTTCTGCGCTGTCTGCGAGGAGGAGATACATTAGTCCGTCGTTGTGGGGTTTGTGGTTGTGAGGGTCTTCTGGAACGGGAAGAGGAGCGCCTCACGTTGCGTTGTGGGGGAGTTGGCTCATCTGTCTCAGAAGAGAGAGAACGATGCTGTATTGATTTCGGTTTGATAGGTTCGGCCTTAATGCTACCTACACGCCCTTGTAGTTTAGGTCGTTCGGGAAACTTTTCTACAGGCATTCCCTCTACTGCTTTTTGCATAAATGTCTTCCAGGTAACAGCAGCGCTACCACTTGCTCCGTCAGTGGGGTGGTTGTTATCATTACCGAGCCAAACACCTGTAACTATTTGGGGAATGTAACCAATAAACCATAAATCTCGTGATTCATCGGAGGTTCCGGTTTTACCCGCAACAGGTCGATTTTTTAATTGGGCTGGGCTACCTGTACCAGCTTCTACTACCTGACGTAGCATCCAGGTCATAATGCCAGCTGTGGTCGGATCAAGGACTCGCTGATTTGAAAAATTACTTGACCAAACTACTTTTCCTTGACGATTAAGGATACGGCGAATGCCATGAGATTCTATGTATAATCCCTGGGTTGCAAAGCTGCCATAAGCATTAGTTAATTCCAGTAAATTTACTTCATGGGAGCCAAGAGCTAAAGAATATGTAGGCTGGAGTGGTGATTTAATCCCCAAATTATGGGCGGTATTAATAATTGGCTGAAATCCTACATCCAGCAATACTTTGACGGCAATTACATTAATGGAACGGGTGAGAGCATCCCGCATGGTCATGGAGCCGCGAAATCTTCTATTATAGTTTTTTGGTTCGTAGCCATCGACGACAAGGGGTGCATCTAAATACCTTTTGTAGGGACTTTTACCTGTGGCGATCGCGGCGGCGTAAACAAATCCTTTAAATGTCGATCCTGGCTGACGTTTTGCCTGGGTAACTCGATTAAACTGGTTTTTACTAAAGTCTTTTCCTCCCACCATCGCCTTAATTTCACCGTTGCGGGGGTCAATGGCTACTAAAGCTGCTTGACTAAAGTTCTGCCACCGTCCTTGGTTTTTTAAGGTTTTGGCTACTGCTAATTCTGCGGCTTCCTGCCAATTAGGATTAAGGGTAGTTTCTATTACTAGTCCCCCTTGTGCTAGCAAATCAGGGGAGACATATTTTGGTAATTCTTGGAGGATGTAACTGCTAAAGTAGGGAAATTCTACTTCTAGCCGTTTGGGAAAGCTGCTGTTGAGGTTTAGGGATTCTTCCGCAGCTGTTTGTTCGGCGGTGGCTGTAATGAATTGATTTTCATACATCCGTTGCAATACTATATTCCGCCTTTGAATGGCAAGTGTGGGATTTTCTATGGGGGAATATAAACTGGGTGCGGGAGCTAATCCGGCAATCATGGCGGCTTCGCCTAGTGTCAGTTGATCTACTGGTTTGCTGAAGTAAACCCAGGCAGCATCTGCTACACCATAAGCGCCAGATCCTAAATATACTAAATTCAGGTAACGTTCGAGAATTTGATTTTTAGTTAATTCTTGTTCGATTTTTTGAGCTAGACGAACTTCTTTAAGTTTGCGCCAAATTGTTTTCTCTTGGGTGAGGAAAAGAATCCGCACTAGCTGTTGGGTAATGGTGCTACCACCTTCTCTTATAGTTTGCGATCGCACATTATTCACAGCTGCTCTGAGAATTCCTTGCGGATCAATACCATGATGACTTTCAAACCTACTATCTTCTGAAGCGATAAAAGCTTGTTGCAGTTGTTCTGGTATTTCTTCGAGCCTCAACCGTTCTCTGGTGGCTTCCCCTTGTTGTTGTAATATTGTGCCATCAACAGCTTTAATAGTTAAGGTTTCCGCCCGGCTGACTACTTTCAGTTCCGATCTATCGGGCAAACTTTGATCTATTCTGCTAATAAAATAGTGAGAAGCGAATATACTACCACCAATGCTAGTAGTTATACCCAAACTTGCCCAAAACCATATCTGACGATAAAAGGGGCGATCGCGGCTGCTCAGTATACTAGTGATACTAGAAGAAACACTATTGATTTGCCTCCACAATTGCCTTGTACTCATAAATTTTATCGGTGGTAATCTCTTATTCGTGATTTCCTTCCTCTTGTCATCATTACTACGGATAAATGCGGCTTTCTCTCTGATGAAAGAGTTGCTGAAATTGCTTGATATTTCGTGGAACTAGGAGGTGAGCTTTCCTGCATAAATGGCGATCATCAGAGTAGCTGAAACCTAACTAATATATAGAATTTTGCAGTTATCACACCATGCTTGTGTTAGTATATTACCCCATATATAATTAACTGAAATCATTAATACAAAAACTTCATTAAATCAATCTGGTCAAGCTGGCGCAGTTGCAACTTGTGCTATTGCTCTCGGTGGTAATATTGGCGATTCATATCAGATTTTAGAAGCCGCTATAAAAACCTTAGCCCACACACCAGGGATTAAATTGCAAGGTAAATCTAGTTGGTATCGTACTAAACCTGTAGGACCTCCCCAGCCTGATTATTTAAATGGTTGTGCGATTTTGCAGGTAGAAATGTCACCAGATTTATTATTAGAGACCTTATTAGCCACAGAACAAAAATTTGGGCGGGTGCGTCAACAGCGCTGGGGTGAGCGATCGCTTGACTTAGATTTGTTGTTATATGATGACTTAATTATAGATACCCCTCACCTGCAAATTCCTCATCCCCGAATGGTAGAACGAGCCTTTGTTTTAATACCATTGGCAGAAATTGCCCCGGCTTGGGTAGAACCAGTCTCTGGATGTCTGATTCAAGATTTAGTCAAAAATGTGGACTGTTCTGATGTACTCTTATCAAAGAGCAATTAAATTTACCAGAAATAAATTGAAAAAATACTGATTTCACGCACTACCAAGTGTTTGTATCTGTATGTACCTGTAATATAAATTGACCATGCCATTAGGTAGAGAATTACCACAGCTACTCAAACAATGCTTATTTTACAAAGGTCGCAAATTTGATTTTGAAGTCAATCGCCTGCGATTACCCAATAAAGCCGAGGGAGATTGGGAATGTATTCGTCACCCTGGAGGAGCCTTAGCAGTACCCATCACACCAGAAGGTAAACTTGTCCTCGTCCGCCAATATCGTTTTGCGATTCAGGGAAGGATCTTAGAATTTCCCGCCGGGACTCTGGAACTCAACGAAGATCCCCTAGAGACAATACAGCGTGAAATTGCCGAAGAAACGGGTTATACCGCTAATAAATGGGATAAACTAGGTGAGTTTTTCCTCGCTCCAGGCTATTCGGACGAAATTATTTATGCTTTTCTCGCACGAGATTTAGTTAAGTTAGAAACCCCGCCTCAACAAGATGCAGATGAAGACATCGAAACCGTCTTGATGACTCCTGATGAATTGCACACAGCTATTATTCAAGGTGTGGCGGTAGATGCTAAATCCATATCTAGTTTCATGTTAGCCCGTCCATTCTTGCAGTAATTGGCTAAAAATCCCCCCTCTCCACAGTGACGAGAGGGGTTAAATATTTTATAGTAACCGTCAAATAGGTGAGGGAAATTAGCGAGTTTTTATCCCTACTCCCTACTCCCTACTTATATCTGGCGATTAATCCAAATACCTCTCAAACCGGCTGCTCTAGCTCCTTGATAGTCCTCTAAAATGCTGTCGCCAATGTGCCACGCGGCTGACCGTGGACAATCATGTTTCTCTAATGCGATCGCAAAAATTCGAGGATCAGGTTTAGCAACACAAGCTTGAGTAGCAATAGTGACAGAGGTAAAATAATCAGTTAATTCTAAACTTTCTAGCACTGAGAAAATTCGAGAATCAAAATTAGATACTATTCCTAATTCAATATCCTTTTGTCGCCAGTCCTTCAAAGATGACAGAACATCGGGATAAATAAACCAGGGTTGAGCAGTACCAAAGTGAATATAAAGTTCACTAAAAAAACTAGAAAAATCGGAAAATTGCGGTAACACACCCGCGTTTTTAAAAGTATTAAAAGCTATTTTTCGCCACCAATCAAATTCTTTTTGGGGAATATCGTATGAATCCACATCGGGAAATATCGGCGGTGATGCAGCTTTAAAGCTTTCCGAAAATTTTGCATTCAGTATTTCTGGTGCAACTACTACATCAAAGTCTTTGGCTATTTGACTATAAACTTCGCCCACACTACCTTTTACGTTAAAGATTGTGCCGACAGCATCTAAAAAAATAACTTTCGGTCGTTCCATGAAACTTTGTATAATTAATTCTAAATTTGTGATTTGAGTTTCTAGTGAAGATACTTAATTCTACTGTGAAAGTGTATCTATAATCGGACGAACTAACCAATTAAAACCAACTTTGAGTTGATGGTCTAAAGTCGGCATCCGATAGAGGTAAGCTAGACGACGAGCCAGGTGTGCAAAGGAACCATCTAATTTCACCCCTAAACCGGTTAAAGTGGCGTTATCTTTCCCTAATGCCATCATTTCCCCTAATTGCTGGTAACGGAACGGTAATAAAGGGCGATCGCTCAGAGAAGCCCAAACATTCCATGCAGTATAATCAGCTTGTTGAAAAGCTACTTGAGCTGTAGCGGGGACTTGTTGACCCTCAGCATCACAACAGTCTGCTAAATCTCCTAAAGCAAAGATTTCTGGATGTTCTAAAACTTGTAGCGTCGGTGTAGTGGTAATTTGACCACGTTGATTATGCTGGAAATCCAGGGTTTCAACTACAGGTGCAACTTTGGTTCCCACAGTCCAAATTACTAAATCTACAGGAATTTTATCAACCTGATTTTTGTATTCTAAAGAAATTGTATCCGCCTCGATAGATTCAACCTTGGTTTCTAAATCTAGAAATACCCCTTTTGCTGCTAATGCTTTTTGGGCGGCTTCGCGGTTGAAATCTGGAGAGTTGCGTAGGATTTGGTTACCGATTTCAATCAGGCGCAAACGTCCCTGTTCTCCTAATCTGTCTGCTAATTTACAGGCTAATTCCACACCACTGTAACCAGCACCCACAATGGCGACGCGAATTTTCTCCGCTTCTGATTCTTCGAGAACTCGCAGACGTTCTTCTAAACGGTAAGCATCAGTAATGTTACGGAATGGGTAAGCGTGAGATTTCGCACCGGGAACCATATCTAATGGTGTTTCTCCACCCAAAGCCAATACTAGGCGGTCATAGGCGATTTCTGTGCCTTTTTGTAACAATACTCGTTTTTTCTCGGTGTCAATTCCCGAAACAATAGCTTGACAAAAACGTACACCTGTGTTTTGCAGAAGTTCTACAAAAGGTGGCGCAATTTCCCAAGTTTGCAATTCTCCGGTGAGTAACTCGTAGAGTAAGGGAGAAAATATAAAGCGATCGCTCTGATCGACTAAGATAATTTCGGGCTTCTCGTCATTTTTCCAGGGTAACTGGCTTAAGCGCAGGGCTGTGTATAAACCACCAAAGCCTCCACCCAGGATACATATTCTCGCAGTTTGTTCAGTCATCAATTTTATAGGAAAGTCAATTCCAGTATGGGAACTACCTTCAGTGTAATGAATTTCTTTGCTTGTATTGCCATGAGTCGATCATCTCTGGATGTATTTTAGGCGCTTGCGGTGTGATCGCATCTTCTTTGCGTCTTTGCGATTCTCACTTTTCACATCATCTGGAAAAACCAAACCGAAACCAAACCCCCTAGCCCCCTTTCCTACCAGGGAAGGGTGAAAATTCAAAGCCCCCTCCTCGCTTGCGGGGAGGGGGTTGGGGGTGGGGTTCTTTAACTGATAAACGCTATAAATGCTGTATCAAATAGCCTATGATTAAATTATTACCGTCAAACCAAAATTAATTTTTATCCCTTCCATATCAATTAGTTTAATTATGTCCAGACTTTTAGTTAGTCAATACCAAGCGGAAGTCCAGAAAATTATCCAGTTTGGTGGTTCTCGCAAAGAAACTTCTATTCGTGTGGCTTTTCAGAATCTCTTGAATGAATATTGCAAACCTAGAGATTTTTTACTAATTCCTGAGTTGGATTATAAGTTACCCAACGGTAAACTTGTTTATCCTGATGGGACAGTTAAAGACGCTTTGCGTTTAGATTGGGGTTATTGGGAAAGTAAAGATCAATATGATAATTTAGATCAAGAAATTGAAAAGAAATTAAATAAAGGTTATCCCGATAGTAATATTTTATTTGAAGATTCCCAAACCGCCGTTTTAATTCAAGCAGGTACAGAAAATCAGCGCGTCTCTATGGGAGATGCTGACGCTTTAGATGGAATTATTACCAATTTTATTAATTATGTCAGACCGGAAGTTAAAGATTTTCGGTCAGCTATAGAAACTTTTAAAGAAGATTTACCCACCGTCTTAAATTCTCTCAGAGATTTGATAGATAGTCAAGGTGAAAATAACGTTTCTTTTGCAGCAGCTAGAAATAAGTTTTGGGATATTTGCAAAGAATCAATTAACCCAGAAATCAGTTTATTTGATATTCGGGAAATGATGATTCAGCATATTCTCACTGAGGATATTTTTCTGAATATTTTTAACGAGTCGCAGTTTCACAGAGAAAACAATGTCGCGCGGGAGTTACAAGGTGTAATTTCTACCTTTTTTACCGGAAATCTCAAGCGCAACACTTTAGGAACCATTGATAGATATTATGCAGTAATTCGACGCACTGCGGCAAATATTTATAATCACCAAGAAAAGCAGAAATTTCTCAAAGCGTTATATGAGAACTTTTATAAAGCATATAATCCGAAAGCTGCGGATAGGTTGGGAATAGTCTATACTCCTAACGAAATTGTCCGGTTTATGATTGAAAGTGTAGACTTTTTAGTACATCAGCATTTTGGTAAGTTGTTAGCTGATAAAGATGTAGAAATTTTAGACCCAGCGACAGGAACCGGGACTTTTATTACCGAATTGATTGATTATTTACCTCCTCAGAGTTTGGAGTACAAGTATAAACATGAAATTCATTGTAATGAGGTGGCGATTTTACCTTATTATATTGCGAACTTGAATATTGAATACACCTATAAGCAGAAAATGGGGGTGTATGAGGAGTTTGAAAATATTTGTTTTGTGGATACTTTAGATCATACATCTTTTGCAGGTAAGCAAATGGATTTGTTTGCTATGAGTGTGGAGAATACCGCCAGGATAAAACGCCAGAATGATAGAACTATTTCTGTGATTATTGGTAATCCTCCTTATAATGCCAAGCAGGAAAATTTTAATGATAATAACGCTAATCGGGCTTATGGTGCAATAGATAAGTTAATTAAACAAAGTTACGTTAAATATAGCAAGGCTCAGAATAATATTGTACTTTATGATATGTACACTCGGTTTATTCGCTGGGCTTCTGATAGACTCGGAAAAAATGGAATCATTGCATTTGTTTCTAACAGTTCTTTTATTGATTCGATTACTTATGATGGTTTCAGAAAAGTTGTCGCTAAAGAATTTAGTGAAATTTATGTGATTGATACTAAAGGTAATGCGAGAACAAGCGGTGAAAGAAGACGCAAAGAGGGTGGTAATGTCTTTAGTGATGAAATTAGGGTAGGTATAGCTGTTTACTTTTTAGTCAGAAATGAACACGCGGAAGGTTTTAAGGTTTATTATAATTCAATACAAGATTATACCGATGCAGAGGACAAGAAAAAATATTTTAGTTCTCAGAAATTTAGAGATTTAGGTTTTACTCATTTTAAACCAGATAATAACGGTAACTGGATAAATCAAGCTGATAATGATTTTGATAGTCTTTTACCTTTGGTTGATAAGGATGTGAAAGCAGGTAAGGGAGAAGAAGCTGTATTTAAGTTGTTTTCTAGAGGTGTAGCAACTCAAAGAGATGAATGGGTTTATGATTTATCGGAAAATAATCTCATAAATAAGATGAAGTTCTTCGTAGACATTTATCAAAATCAGTTTGATAAAGAACCAGAGGATGAACTTTCTCAGCAAATAAAATGGGATGATGATTTAAAAACTTATTTTAAACGGAAAATACAAAAAACATTTGATAAAAATAGCATAGAAACAAGTTTATATAGACCCTTTTATAAACAAAACTTGTATTTTGACAAACATTTTAACGGTAGAACATATCAATGGTTTAATATCTATAATAATAGTGACTTAGAAAATAAAATCATTGCTTTGTCCGGTATTGGTTCAAGTAAATATTTTCACTGTCTTAGTTCTAATTTATTAATTGGGTTAGATACAATCGAAAAAACTCAATGTCTACCCCTCTACCGCTACGACAAAGAAGGAAAACGCATTGATAACATTACCGACTGGGGACTAAAACAAATTCAAAACCATTACCAAGATAAAACAATTACAAAAATAGATATCTTCCATTACACCTACGCAGTCTTACATAACCCAGAGTACCGCAAAAAATACGAACTCAACCTGAAACGCGAATTTCCCCGCTTACCGTTTTATGAAAACTTCCCCCAATGGGTCAACTGGGGTAAACAACTCATGGAAATTCATATTAATTATGAAACCGTCGCACCTTATAACCTCACCCGTGTTGATATTCCTTTAAAAGATACCCCTTCGACTTCGCTCAGGGAACGCCAAAAAACACCCAAACCTAAATTAAAAGCCGATAAAACCAAAGGAAACATAATCTTAGATGATGTCACCACATTACAAAATATTCCTAGTGAAGCTTGGGAATATATGCTCGGTAATCGCTGCGCCTTAGAATGGATTTTAGATCAATATAAAGAGAAAAAACCCAAAGATCCCACCATTGCAGAAAAATTTAACACATACCGATTTGCAGATTACAAAGAACAGGTAATAGACTTATTAATGAGAGTCTGTACTGTGAGTGTGGAAACCATGAATATTATTCAGGTTATGTCTAGCAGTCAGAATTGACACTCTGCGGTGTAAAACTGTCAGTTCCACAAAATTAGACTGTGAGTAATAATAAGAAAGCGGGCGATGGGACTCGAACCCACGACGTTCACCATGGGAAGATGACATTCTACCACTGAATTACGCCCGCAAGTTACTTTTAGCTTAACTGAGCCATCTACTATAATAGCACTATATTGACAAATAATACCGAGCAATATGTTTTTCCCTCATATCCACTATTGTAGGGTGCGTTAGGATGAAATCCGTAACGCACGATTGATTATTAAGGCTTTGGTGCGTTACGCTATCGCTTACACACCCTACGTCTCTGTCGGGATACGCCAACAAAAATCAAATAATAGTCGTATATATGAAGGAATGTAAAAATACAGTAATTTAGCTCGTATTCAGGGCTTTAGCCTTTAATACAGAACTTTATTCCTGACTACAAACCTTTAATTATGTACACCTGCAACCTACTACTTCTAGATAAATTGAGAAAATATGCCTTATGATTGTGATTAAGGCAGACAATTGGAGATACATCATATTTATACCTAACTTACAACATATAAATCTGCATTATCTGTAATTTTCCTGAGAGTAATGCTGAAAATGCCATTGTAAATTGATTAACATCGAAAATTTTATCCATTAGAGACACCATTATGTTCAACGCTACTGAACTTTTAATTGATGCCTTTGTTAAGGAAATTAGACAAGGCTATCGGCGTACCTACGGCTTTTCAAAAAACGATTATCAAGATATTATCGCTTGGGCTGGTAATATGGCGTTAGAAAATATTGCCAATAGCGATGCTCTTTACCATAATGTAGAACATTCTGTCTTAGTTACTCTTGTGGGACAGGAAATTTTACGGGGTAAACACATCCGAGAAGGTGGTGTTTCTAGTGAAGATTGGTTACATTTTATTATTTCTTTGTTGTGTCATGATATCGGCTATGTTAAGGGAGTTTGCCGAGACGATAAAGAGTCAATAAATTTATACGCCACAGCTCAAGATGGCAAGATGATTACTCTGCATCCTGGGGCTTCTGATGCAGCTCTCACACCTTATCATGTTGATAGAGCTAAACTTTTTATTGATGAGCGTTTTGGCGGTCACGTCTTAATTGATTCTGAGGTGATCAAGAAAAATATTGAGTTAACTCGTTTCCCAGTACCGAAAGCAGAGGATCATCAAGATACCACTAATTTTGCTGGTTTGGTACGTGCGGCTGATTTGATTGGTCAATTAAGTGACCCACGTTACTTAAGAAAAATTACTTCCTTATTCTACGAGTTTCAAGAAACTGGGATAAATGACGTTTTGGGTTATAAAACACCAGCCGATTTACGGAAAAACTATGCCAAGTTTTATTGGAATGGTGTTTATCCCTATATTAAGGATGGACTACATTACTTGTCTTTGACACAGCAGGGTAAACAAATTTTAGCTAATCTCTACTCGAATGTTTTTGTGGTAGAACACGAAAAAACCCAAGAAGAAAATTTATATTTATTGGATCAACAACATAGCTAACATCTAGCTATTCATTGAATAGACCAGGGACAAATAATCATGAATTGGTGGCAAAGACTTCAGAAAAATCCTTTGGCGCGATTTGGGGCAATTGTGCTGTTAATTTTTTATGTGGCGGTAATTGCGGCTGATTTTGTCGCGCCTTATGACCCTCTTGCTTCACAGCCAAATGGTTCACTTTTGCCACCAACTCGGATTTATTGGTTTTCTCAGTCAGAACCAGAAAAGTTTCTGGGACCTCATGTATATCCGACGACTCAAGGTGATACTGATTTAGAAACAGGCGATCGCAAATTAATTGTAGACTTAGAACAGCCTATACCTTTACGTTTATTCGTCTCAGGCCCTGAGTATCGGCTATTACAGTTAAAGTTGCCACTCCCCCCTCAATGGCAAGAAGTGACTATTTCCCCTGGTATTCCCCTAGATTGGCATTTATTTGGAACAACAGGTGCAGCCAAGTTCAATATTTTAGGTACTGACGACCAAGGGCGCGACCAATTCAGCCGTTTGCTGCATGGTGGACGCATTAGTATGTTTATTGGCATTATCGGGGTGTTGATTACCTTTCCCCTGGGGCTAATTATTGGCGGGATTTCTGGCTATTTCGGCGGTTGGACTGATAGCGTGATTATGCGTTTTGCCGAAGTGCTAATGACTTTCCCCGGAATTTATCTATTAGTGACTTTAGGTGCAGTCTTACCCCCAGGTTTAACCAGTACCCAACGCTTTTTAATGATTGTGGTGATTACTTCGGTGATTAGTTGGGCGGGGTTAGCGCGGGTAATTCGCGGACAGGTGCTATCCATAAAGGAGCGAGAATTTGTCCAAGCCGCAAAAGCGATGGGTGGTAAGCCAATTTACATTATCATTCGCCATATTTTGCCCCAAACTGCCACCTATGTAATTATTTCGGCAACATTGGCGGTTCCTGGTTTTATCGGTGCGGAAGCTGTCTTAAGTCTAATTGGTCTGGGTATCCAACAACCTGATCCTTCTTGGGGTAATATGCTATCTTTAGCCACTAATGCTTCTATTGTGGTGTTACAACCTTGGTTAATTTGGCCGCCAGCTGCCTTAATTGTTCTCACAGTGTTGTCTTTTAATTTACTAGGTGACGGGCTGAGAGATGCTCTTGATCCCCGCAGTTTGAGAAGATAGGTTTGATGAGGCTTGCTATAGTCATTGAACCCCACCCCCAACCCCTCCCCGCAAGCGAGGAGGGGAGTTAAGTATAGTTTTTGGAGAAAATGGGGTTGTTTGATTTTTTGGGCATTTAGTGGGCAAAAATAACGGAGGAGATGATGAGCAAATTTTCCAACTTACTCTTCATCTCCTGTATAAAATGTGTGATTTTTGCTGATGCGGTAATTAAGGAGCTAAAGCGTTACCGCGAATTAAACTACCAATGGTTTTGGCAGTAATTTTCAGTTGAGTGATGGGGTTGGCGGGGACTACTGTTTTATACAGATAGCTATCAAAGGTTAACTTCTGTACATCCAGGTCATCGCACATTTCTACAAATGCTTCGCGGGTAGCGTCGGAACGATAGAATACGGTTTGGAGAATGTCCAAGACTTTGTAGGTGAGTCCGTATTTTTTATCCCAGCGTTTTAAGTAAACTTTCAGGTCTTTTTCTGTGGGAATGCTTGCGCCACTGTTGGACATTTCTACAATGGTTTCGGCACACATCCGGCCAGATTTAGCTGCAAAGTAAATACCTTCACCAGAGGACTTGGTAACGTAGCCAGCCGCATCTCCTACTAACGCAATCCGACCGACAACACGACGGGGGCGGGGATGTTCTGGTATGGGGTGGGCTTCTACTTTGATGATTTTACCACCTGCGAGCTTCTCGGAAGCACGGGCGCGGATACCTGCTTGTAACTGTTTGATGCTGGCTTTATTGACTTGCATTGTGCCAGTACCAACGGCTACGTGGTCGTATTTGGGGAATACCCAGGCGTAAAAGTCGGTGGAAACGTCATTACCGACATACATTTCCGCTAAGTCGTTGTAGTAGTCCATTTTATCCTGGGGTAAGCGAATCCGCTCTTGGAAGGCGATCGCATAGTTATAATCCCCAGCATCCATTTCTTTGGCAATGCGTGAGTTAGCCCCATCCGCCCCAATGATTAAATCTACTTTTAGGGTTTTAGTAATCCCTTGTGAACCACCTTCTGTATGGTCAACATAGTGGATTGTATAAGGATTGGTATTATTTGTGGGTATATCAACTTTATGAACAGTGGCGTTAATTAAATTTGCGCCTAGTTTTGCCGCTCTGTCACGCAGGAAACCATCCAGAACTTCCCGGCGGCACATTCCTATATATTCATCTTCTTTTACTATATTGATATTAACCTCACGATTGGAAGGCGAAATCATTTTCATCTTCCGCACTTGGCGGTCAATTATCTCTGGTGGTAATTCAAATTCAGCCACCATACACAGGGGAATCGCACCCCCGCAAGGCTTGGCATTATCTAGTTTACGCTCAAATAAGTAAGTCTCAATCCCAGCTTTTGCCAGCGTTTCGGCGGCGGAGGAACCAGCAGGGCCTGACCCAACAACAGCAACCCGTAGTGTCAAAGGTCTTCTCCCAATAGTTAATAAAAACGTTTAACCCAAGCATCCTATCACGGAGTTTTGGTTGATTTCCCGGACTTGCTTGAGATTTTGCTGTAATTGCAATATTCCTTAATATTTCGATACAAAAACAGGGATTGGGGAATGGGAAATCGGGACTTATCAATGGGAATCATCAGCTATTACCTAGCTTCGACAAGAGGCAAGGGAGAAGGATTTTTAATTCCCCAGCCAACAGGTATACAAGCCTCTGCATTTATGTATACGAAACATAAAAATATTTATGATGTCTCATTCAAATTAACCGAAAGGATCTTATGTGTGATATATGTAAAACACGGTAATCCTAGCAATAAGCCGTAGATTTAGTTGTAGAGGTACAGCAGCAGTGGGCATAGTAGTTGAGAATGTATCTAAAAATTTCGGGAACTTTCAAGCCGTTGATCAGGTAAATCTGGAAATCAACAGTGGTTCACTAGTCGCTTTATTGGGGCCATCTGGATCTGGTAAATCTACTTTACTACGGTTAATTGCGGGCTTGGAAATGCCAGATAGTGGTAAAATCTTGCTAACTGGTAAGGATGCTACATATCAGAGTGTCCAAGAACGAAATATTGGATTTGTATTTCAGCACTATGCTCTGTTTAAACATCTGAATGTGCGACAGAATATTGGCTTTGGTTTAGAAATTCGCAAAACACCCGCTAAAAAGATTAAAGGAAAAGTTGACCAGTTATTAGAGTTAGTGCAATTGAGTGGATTGGGCGATCGCTATCCATCACAACTATCTGGTGGTCAAAGACAACGGGTAGCATTAGCCAGAGCATTGGCTGTAGAGCCTAACGTATTATTACTAGATGAACCATTTGGCGCACTTGATGCCAAAGTTCGGAAAGACTTACGCGCATGGTTACGCCGCCTCCATGATGAGGTCCATGTTACCACTGTTTTCGTCACCCACGACCAAGAAGAAGCGATGGAAGTTTCCGATGAAGTCGTAGTCATGAATAAAGGACGTGTCGAACAGGTCGGAACACCAGCAGAAATTTACGATCATCCAGCCACCGCATTTGTAATGAGCTTCATTGGCCCTGTGAATGTCTTATCCAACACCTCAAAGATTTTCCAGAGTAGTGGCTTCGACTCAACCCATAGTCAAGTATTTTTACGACCCCAAGATGTCGTCATCGAAAAACAGGCTAATGGTACAACTGCACCAGCTACAGTCACGCGGTTGATCCATTTAGGTTGGGAAATTCAGATAGAATTAACTTTGGATGATGGGCAAGTGGTAGCAGCGCATTTAACACGCGATCGCTTCAACGAGTTACAACTAGAGCCACAAGAACGGGTCTACGTCAAGCCCAAAGATGCCAGGTCTTTTCCCCTGCACTATTCAATTTAACTACATTTTCCCTGATTTGGGGCATAAATTACTGAATCATGCCCTAAATTCTGGCTGAAATCACAGTGTTCAATTTAGAAAGTTATACACATCATAATCTTTATTTTTTTACCTGATGGTATTATTACCCCTGTGTAAAGACTAAATATTTACATAAATCTGATAACAAACTGGATTCACAAAATAGATGAGTACACTACCAATCACCAAAAAAGTGGTGATTTATGCAGTATATGCTATGATTCCGCCAAAAAGCCTCAAAAATCATAGCATACAGCCTTTTACAGAATATTGACTTTGTAAATTAAGATATGTAGTCAGAGACATTTTTTAGACACAACAGCAATTATCACAGAGATATGAAGTAGCAAAATAAGGTCAATAAATGCAAAACTGTTGACATTGAAGCAAATCACAAAGGTTTCAGTTAATATTTAGAATCTTGCCTTAAGGGAACATCTATGATGAATCACAAAGTCTAACTAGAAACCAGGAGTATAAACCCTTGTGAAACTGGCATTAGAATTGATGAGATATGAAACCTGAAATTAATACAAAAAAGGATAGAGAAAAACCAGGAATTTACTGAACTCGCTTGGATAGAGCAAAAAGTCATCTAAGCAAAAATTACAGCCAATCTTGGTGATGTCTCAGCGTTTGTTACTTATGTGTTAAAAAGAACAAGTATTAATATAGCTAACTACTTTGTAGCTTTATCAAATCTAGTATTAGCTAGTTATACTTAAATCATTCTCATAATTAAGTCAAACTTAATTTTTTGTATAAAATAAGCCAAGATGAAAACCATTAGAACTGGAAAAAATGTATGTAAGTTTCCACAAAGTGATCTTGCTTTCAGTATTCAAAAAAGATAGTAATATTTAGAACTAAAAACCAAAGGAGAGGTAAAAACAATGAAAATAATTGTTCACTTGGCTAGTGCATTAACTCTGCAAATCTTGTCCTTAGCGGCCATGTCTTCTATGACCATCGCACAGGAGACGATTATTCCTTCTCAAGAGCCAACAACCCAGAGAATTTGCTCTTTAGACCCAGTAGCAAATTTATTACCGCCACTAGCAAGTCAAGAAAATAATACATTTCTACCTTATCTTGCTGAGGAAGGTTTTATACAGGATGAAGCAGGAGCTTGGGTATGCTATGTGAACGACCCTAACAAATCAGACCGATATTACACCCTCTTTAAAGTACAAGTGCAGGATGGAAAAATCATAGGAAGTTCTTTCCTCGAAAACGGTAACTTAATTGAGGGTCAAGAAAGTCGGATGATTGAGTTGTTTATGACTCTGGTGGGAAATCATACAAATGGGAGTCCAAAAAACCGTCAAAGTATAAAGAGATACTTGGAAAGTTTCGTTTCCTTAGTCAAGGAACAGAAGATACAAGCCTCAACCCGTGGGTTTCTTTTTGACCAACCGAACCGTGCATTAGTTTTATATCACAACCTCTCAGGAGGAGAACTCCAAGGTACAGCCATCACAATTAATATTCAATCACCGAGTAATTTGAGTGCTGTATCTGTGACAAGTCAAAGATAATCATTTTTGTCTTTGAAAGAGAGGTTAAAACTGAATTGCTAAATGTTACCCAGTGTTTTAATTCCGATTGGTAAGTGTTATGTGTGGTTTATTAGAGGTGTATCATGTTGAAGTCAAATTTTAAAAGCTTTGCAGTTCTGTTCTCGTCTGTGGCGGTAGTGCTGACCATTTGCGAGTCCGCTACGGCACAATTACGGATCAATCAAAGTAATTCTATTCCACAAGGACAAGAATCAGAGTTTCTCGAGTTTCAGCGTCAGAATGATAATAATCTTCGCCAGATGCGAATAATGCCTAGTTGTACTTTAGGAGAGGGTTTGGGTTGTAATAAAACTGGAACAGTAGTCGAGAAAATCATCAATCAGTCTAACGGGACTAACTACCAAGACATCTTGCTGAAGGCAGTTGGTGGCGAAGATAACTACCGTAAATTTGCGGCATTTTACGGTAACAATCCGCAACTACCGAATATTCCCTATGCTTCATTTTGGAGAAATGAAGATCCCTCCATTGTGGATGGATATCGATACGTTCTGGGGGAAAATGTTAGTCGTAATCCTGTATCAGGGCTAAGAACTGTCACTAATAACTTTGCTTGGTCTCCATCATCCAGACGCAGAGAAATTAGTCCTCGTGATGGATTGCTAGATTTAAAATACGCTTACGGACGTGTTTTGTTTGAAGAAGCTGCTAAAGTTCCCAACCTACAAGAGCAGATTAGGTCTTTGGATTTACCCCCGGATGTTACCAAGTTCTATGTGGATAATATTTCCCAAGGGTTACGTTACTTAAATTCTGGAAATGAAAGCGGACTGAGACAAAGCATTTTAAGAGTACTTTCTTTTCCCTACACTCCAGGGGATCTCAATGATGGTTGGTTTGGCCGTCAATTAGTGAGTATTCCAGAGCCAATTGAAGGAGTACAACCTCTATCAGGGAGTAGCTTTTTGAGCGCACTTCCACCTGTAGGTGGCGGCGACATGATTACTGGGTTTGTTCCCCCGATATTTGGGGAAACTTTTGTCCCAGCAGTAACTAGCCCCTGGTGGCCCTATGCCATGATACCGCTATTACCTCTGTTGTTACTGGCCTTTGGGGGAGATAACAGCTCACAAGCAGTTGAACCTCCGATTATTGTTCCTCCAGATGGCGAGGTCACAACTGAGAAAGTACCAGAACCGTCCTCGCTCACAGCTCTATTGATGTTAACTTTGGGAATGGGCTTATTGAACTATAAACAAAGGTTGTGTCAGACTAAGGGATAAGATAAAAAATCCCTCGACTAGTTGGCGAGGGATTTCAAGTTTTAGTACTTTGCACATGAAATGTATCCCACATGGATATTGTATCCATCGTTTTTAAATTAGGTGTGCCAAAATGCCAATTTAATCTGACTGATTTTATCAATGTCAACTGTTAATCATTTGTGGCTACCTGTACCAGCTAATTTGAGTTTATTAGCAAATGATGTTCACCTATGGCGGATTAACCTTGATATTCCAGAGGTACAGCAACAAAATTTGCTAGCAACTCTCTCTAGTGACGAACTAATTCGTGCTAACCGATTTCATTTTCAGGAGCATCGGCAACGCTTTATCGCTGGTCGTGGCATCCTACGTAGTATATTGGGTTACTACTTGGGTATTGAGGCACGACAAGTACTGTTTGATTATCAAGAGCGTGGCAAACCCATATTAGGGGATAGTTTAGCTTTGAGTGGCTTATCCTTCAACTTGTCTCATTCCCAGGGTTTAGCTTTGTGTGCAGTTAATTATCACAACCCTATTGGTGTAGATTTAGAATATATTCGCCGGATATCTGATGTGGAAGCTCTGGCTAAAAGGTTTTTTTTACCTAGAGAATATGCTCTCATGCGATCGCTACCGGCTGAACAACAGCAACAAATATTTTTCCGTTATTGGACTTGTAAAGAAGCGTATTTAAAAGCGACTGGAGAAGGACTAGCAGAGTTAGAACAAATTGAAATATCCTTAAGTCCCACAGAACCCGCCCAGTTACAGACATCTGAAAGTTGGAATCTCTTCGAACTAACCCCTGCTGAAGATTATGTGGGGGCTGTAGTTGTGGCTGGTTCTGGTCATCATTTGCATTGTTGGCAATACTGATTAGTGTTCTACTACTTATCTTCTTGCATATTTCTCACAATTTTTGTCACTAGTTTCCTGGGTGTAAAACTCACACTTTTTGCCAGTATTTGATTAATCAGACCAGGAATGACAATGGTTTGGCCTTTCATTAAGCCAGCATAACCAATTTGAGCTACCGTTGCTGCATCCATCATTCTTTTACCCTTCAGCAGCTTAGAGTCTGCCATCCCCGTGCGTTGATGAAAAGCCGACTCAGTTGAACCTGGACAAAGCACCGTCACAGTTACACCCGTACCTTCTAATTCATTGGCGATCGCCTCAGAAAAAGATAAAATATAAGCCTTAGTAGCAAAATAAACCGCCATCAACGGACCTGGCTGAAAAGCCGCAGCCGAAGAAACATTTAATATTCTGCCATAGCCTTGCCTTACCATACCCTTCAGAAATAGCTTAGTTAAATGAGTGAGACACACCATATTCACTTGTAGCATTTCCAATTCAACCGTTAGGTCTGTTTCATGAAATAATCCATACATACCAAACCCAGCATTATTCACCAGTACATCAACCTGAATATTTATTGCTTGCAACTCCATAAAAATTTCTTCAGGAGATGTAGAGATAGATAAATCCTTGACAATAGTTGTCACAACATTGCCAAATTCTTCCTGAAATTTAATCGCAACTTCTTTCAGTTTTAGCTCCGTGCGGTCTACTAATACCAAATTGTAATTATGAGCAGCAAAAATATATGCTAGTTCATAGCCAATTCCACCCGCAGCACCAGTAATAAGAGCAGTTTGTTGATGCTGAACTTGATTTTTTGTGTTCATTTCAGAATATTAGTGAATTCAATTTAGTCCGTTAGTCTAGCTGTAACGATAGCTAGGTATGATGTAGAGTTTAATCATCGTGGTGGCAACTACTAAAATTATTGTAGTTCCTTAACTTCCTAAATTCCTGTATATTTAACTTTTTAGGAAAATGAACCTATTAGTAGTGTCAAATACAGTAGATAAATTGATAACCAATCAAATATAGTTATTTTTTTCAATAAAAATTAATAGTAATTTCCTACAATATAGGGTAATAAACAATTATTATTGATATTAACTTTTACTCAGTCCTATCAGTTAGCTACTAAAATAAAGTAGAGACGTTTCATAAAACATCTCTACTGAGGATTTCTATCAATTGTGAATGAATGCTATTTATATCAAATCTCTATACAAATGTATTGCAATAGAGGAAGACTAAACCGCAAAATACACAAAACCATCAGAAAATATATGGTATGAGGTGGATTTAATCCTGATTACCCAGACCAGAAATTAGGCAAGAGTTAAAAAGCCAGTCTGAATCAAGTAAGAAGTGTAAGTCATTAGTAATTGAGCATCAATTGGTGGACAAACAATAGAACTACCTTCCAAGGCTTTCAGTGTTTGTTGACAACTAATAATTGGTCTTCTAGCTTGAAGATACAAATCAGGAATAGTAAGTTGTTCATCCGACCAGCGCTCCAGTAAAAAAGGACGCAAGGTATACAAAGGATTCTCTACAGAAGAGACATTATTGATTAACTCCGATTGCCACTGTTCGTAGGGAATCATCTCCACAGGATAACCAAAAGACCTTACCCATTCAACTAAATCTTTTAAAGAAATTGGTTGAGGATGTTGTAAATGGAACGCCTTACCAATAGATTCTTTCCGTCTTGATAGGTAAACAATAGCCTTACTTACATAATCCACAGGGGACATATCCAACATATAATCTACATCAGGGAAGCTTCCCATTTGTAGACAACCCTTAGTCATCAAATTGATAAAATCATGGGTATTACAAATACCTGTTTTGCTATCTCCAGAAATTAACGGTGGTCTGTGAATAGTCACAGGTAAACCTCTATCACGAGCCACCTTAACTAACTTTTCTGCCACCCATTTAGTTTGAGAATATCCTAAATAAATACCTTCCCAATGATCAAAATTATCCTGTTCTTCTACTAAATGCCCAGCATAAGCATTTGATTCAAAAACAGCCACACTAGAGACATAATGTACAGGCTTAACTTTAGTCTGACAAGCTAATCGTAAAACCTCTTGAGTCCCTAAAACATTAGCTGTTTTCAGTGCCGAATAAGGATAAACATAATTCAGCAAAGCCGCACTGTGATAAATTACATCAATATTGCCAGCTAAAATGTGAAACTGTTCAGCATCAATACCCAAAAGTGGTTGAGCTAAATCACCAACAATAGCAATAATTCGAGAATTAAATTTTTCATCCCAAATTGCATACTGTTCTAAATTTTTTTGTAACTTAGTTTTAGCTTCTGCGGCATTACTAGCCCGAACTAAGCAATATATATCTGCATTAGTTTCTTGAAGTAATTCCCGAATAATAAAAGCACCTAAAAAGCCAGTACCCCCAGTTAAAAATATATGCTGAGGTTCACTCGCAGACACACTGACTGCATTTCCAGGATGGATAGAGGGGTCAAGGACAACTTCATCTGCTAAATTTACAACTGAAGTGTTAACTTGACCATCTTCAACCTCTAACCCTGCTTGTAATTCTTCCGCTAAACGCTGGGAAAGAGCAGCAATATTGGGGTAATGCCATAGCAAAACCGGAGATGGTTGAAAACCCAACATTTTTTCTAATTTGCTGACCAAAGTCATCGCCTGCGCAGAATCTAAACCATAGGTTTCTAAATTTTCATTGATATCTATCTCATCAGTTTCTAACCCGATTAACTCAGCCAGATTATTCACCAACCATAGTTGAATATCTGCGGCACTATAAGATTTTTTTAGAGTCATTTTTACATCTCCAATAATTGAGAATGGCCTGGGCAATACTGACTGTAATCATCGGGAATTTGCATTCCTTGAATTTTCAAGCTTTGAATGCGATATAAAAATGCTGCTCCGGTCATGATGTGATGAGCAACATCAACTACCCGACGATTATCTGGTTCAGCTAAATAAGAACCTCGCACCCAATCATTAAAACTACCCATTGCTGGGCCACACCAAATTTGATAATCAACTTCTCTACCTTTTTCCCCAGAACTAGACCAGCGAGAAGATAATCCTAAATACCAGCGAAAAATTAACGCCATTTTCAGCTTGGGATTATTAACTGCCTTACCCAGTTTTTCGGGGTTTTTCTGGGATAAATAACTGGCTGTTCCTTCCCAAACTTCAGCTAAAGTTTTACGAAAAATCTGTTTTTCTAATTTCTCTCTTTCTGCTAGAGGAATCTCTTCAATTGAATTATAGTTACGGTATAATTCATATAACTTTTGCGCCCGCATAGGAAACATTGTCCCCCGTTTGAGGACTTGTAGTTTCACACCCATTTCAAACATATCTGCGGCTGGAGCCATAATCATATCAGCCATTTCAGCTTGAGCTAATAATTTTTTTGTATGGTTACAAGCTCCAGATTCAACGCAGGACTGATTAATTGAGCCAGTCATAATATAAGCAGCACCCATCATAAAAGCTGCTAAAGCTGATTCGGGTGTGGCAATTCCGCCAGCTACTCCAATTCTAATGGGTTGTTGATATTGAAATTGTTCTTGGATTGCATTCCGCAAACTAATAATAGAAGGCAATAAACAAACTAAAGGACGATTATCTGTATGTCCGCCAGAATCAGCTTCGACGGTGATATCATCAGCCATCGGTACTTTAGCGGCAAGTTTGGCTTGTAAATCAGTAATTAATCCTTGTTCCAGCAATTCTTTAAGTATTCTTGGTGGTGCTGGTTGGAGAAATTTGCTAGCTACTTCTCGCCGAGAAACTTTAGCAATGACTTTGTTTTTGATTTCAATTTGATTGGCATCATTTAAACTTAGTCCAGCAACTCGGTAATAAACTATATTGGAGGTTAAATCTAAAAATGCTGAGGCTTCTACGGTTCTTACCTCATATTTGAGGTATAAGTTCACAGCGCGGCGTTCAATAGCCAAGTCGTTAGGGCTGTGAATTAAATTGAAGGCGTAGGGGCCATGAGGTAAGGCGGCTTGTATGCGTTTAATGGCTGTTTCTAAACGTTCTGGAGGTAAGCCACCTGCACCAAAGGAACTCAATATTTTGGCTTTTCCTAGTGCAATTACCATCTCTTCTGACGCTATTCCGCCAGCCATTGCACCGGTGACGTAGGCATATTTTACGCCATGAAAAGCTAAAAAGTTTGGGTCTCCTAGTTGTTGTAAGTTAATTGGCGGAATTGAGGTGAGGAGTTCTGGTTGTGCTGTGGTGTTGTTTTCAGGAGGACATAGGTAGCCTTCATTGGTGACACCAATTTTTCCAGCGATGTTAAGAATGTAGCAGGGTTTATCTAATTTTAATAGTTTGTTTTTAATGGCTGATGGGTCGCAGGATATGCTATCTAATGCACCTTTCCAGGTGAGGTTTTGACTGTGGGGATTGCTAGGAAATTTCAGGCTATTATTAGGTTTATCTGGTAGTGTGTCTACGGGAATCACGGTGGTTATACCTCAATTTGTTAATGGGGGGTTTTTTAACTAACCGCCAAGTCGCCAAGTACGCCAAGAAGAAAAGGAGAGATTTTTATTTGATGGTTAGCATGGCTGAATTAGAGTCGGGAGTTATGGAATAACGTTCGCGTAGCGTGCGCGCAGCGCATACCGCAGAGGACACAGAGTACACAGAGGAATAAAAGTTTGAATTGTCACTGAGCAGTTCGACAGGCTCACTGTAACACTTGTCGAAGTGAGGTTTTGTGCGTAAGTCCTAACCCGGATTTATCATCTCTTACTCTCTGCGCCTCTGCGTAATACTAATTCATGATTTCAATAAGTTTTCGGCACAGGCTAGCTGTAATTGAATGATTTCGCTAATCTGTGTACTAAAACCTTTTCTGGCTTGGAGAAATGCACTGTGATTTTTAGTGATTTGGTAATTGTTATCGCTCAGTTTTTGGTACTGGATTTTGTTTAATTCCAACATTCTAATTGTGTTATCAAGTTGATGATTTGTAGCTGGAGATGACACAATTGGTTGGAGAGTTTTCTGTCCCAGGTTTATTGACTCAGAAGATTGTAATTCTTCTCGATGCTCAAAACCGTGTCGGATGATATTTTTTGTTGGGTCTTCTAGTGGCTGGGTTGGGGGATTGTTTTTCTCGGAATTGTTGGGTAATAGTATATCCTGATGCAGTTTTTCTACTCGATAACTGTTGAGGTTGCTGGCAATATTTTCGTAGGTTTTGCGATTTTCTGGACTCAATATACTGTTAGTAATTGATTTACCGCCCAAGGTGATTGTTCTGAGGGTTAATTTGTTTTGTTTGATTGTGGTTGTACTGAGATTGTACAGAGGTGATAAATCTAAGTTGACTCGATGACTGACTAGTTTAGCTAAGGCTTTGACCATTGATGTATGGTCATCCATACCTCTACGATTAAGGGATACGGTGATGTGTTCTTTGTTTTCTAAAATTTTGCTAATCCAGCGAGAACAAACTCCACCTGCACCAGCTTCTACAAATATTTTTACGCCATCGTTGTAGACACGGTTGACTAATTGGGGAAAGTCGAGTTGTTGGCAAAGTCCGGTGGCTATGCTGTTAGCTATAACATCTCTATCCAGTGTGATGGGTTGAGATTCAGCCGCAGAGTAAAATGTTATTCCTGGTAGGTTTTGGGTAGGTAAGCTATTAACTTTAGCTATTTCTGCGTGTTCTGAACGCATGGCTTCACAATGAATTACATGGTCGAAGGGTGCGGGGAAGGAGTTACAACCCAAAGTTTTAATGACTCTTTGACAGGCAGTTTTTTCACCAGCAATTAGGACTTCTTCTGGTGTATTGATTTGAGTTAAATACACTCTTGGCTCATGTTTTAAACATTCTTCTACTTGGGAAGGTGTAGCCATGAGGACATAGGTAGCCCAGAAGTTATCTTCTTGTAATTCTGTGCTATTTGTTAAGCCCCAATATTGACGGACGGCATTTTTTGCGCCTGATAATTTATCCCCAAATAATGGTGATGAGTTGAGAGTATTACTACCACCTTCAAAATCACTCCAAACTCCTTGGGCTACCATCATACTGGTTTCACCCAAACTATAGCCAAAG
Source organism: Nodularia harveyana UHCC-0300 (assembly GCF_034931085.1). NCBI lineage: Bacteria > Bacillati > Cyanobacteriota > Cyanophyceae > Nostocales > Nodulariaceae > Nodularia > Nodularia harveyana. The sequence goes on from NZ_JAYGHG010000005.1 coordinate 24,485, forward strand.
ACACATTTTGGTTTAACTTGAAAGTCGTCTCGGAAAATCGCTGTCATGTATCTAGCGAAGGCGATTTCACTTTCAAACATCCCCAGGGAATCATCTAATAGTTCTTTTTCGAGGTTTTCTAGTTGTCTGGTGGAAAGTTTGGGGAAGCTGCGAGGATAAACTAGTTTTTCTACATCCGCAGCACGGTTATAGAGGTTATTACTCTTTAAGTCCTCGAAGACTTTGGGGAATAGGCGGAAGACTGTTCGACCGATACCGATGTAGGAATTAACGGCGGCTGGATAGACATAAGCGACACTTGCGGTTTTACCCAAGGGTTTGGCTGTGAAATAACTACCTAATGGGGTTAGCCAGTCTGTACCTTTTTCAAAGGCTGTATTTACGCCTTTACGTGCAGCATCAATTTGTTTGAGGATTTCTTTTTTGTTCCGTCCGGTAATTGTTAGAGCATACTTAGCTTCAGAATTTTCTTTAAAGGTTGTGAAGGTTTGACTGGCTGTAGTTGATAGACAAGAACTATCTGCAATACTGTTTTCGAGACTATTTAAAACCTCTTGGAGGTTGCTTTGATTCTCAGCTGTTATGGGGAACAGATGAAAAGGCATTTGCTGTAAGAACTTACTATCACGCTCTTCTTGCTCAGGGTCTTCGGATAAGATGACGTGAGCATAGGTCTCGTCTATACCGATGCTATTGATGGCGGCTATACGACGGGTACTACCTTTATCGACAAACCAAGGTCTGGACTCTGTAGCGACATAGAAGGGGCTACCTGACCATTGTTGTGGTGTCTTTGCACCAGACCATTTAGGAGTGGAGGGAATGTATCTGTAATACAGACAGAGGGCGGTTTTGATTAAACTGGCAATTCCTGATGCTGTGTATGTATGACCGATATTAGCCTTGACGCTACCAATGGCACATTGCAAACCATTTCCAGTTTGAGGATAAGCCTGTAATAACCCGGTGATTTCGGCTTCGTCTTGTTGAGGAATACCACTCCCAAACACCTCTACATAGTTAATCTCTTGAGGTTGAATTTTGGCGATGTCAAAAGCTTGTTGACAAGCATCATTTGTGGCTGCTGCAAAACTGACGGCATCTAGTACGGCATATATTTTTTGGTTATCTTGTTGGGCGGTGTCATGACGCTTGAGGACAACTGCACCAGCACCTTCACCAACTGTCCAACCATCGGCGTTTTCGTCAAAACTTAAGGTATTGATGCCTTGATTGACTTTGGCTAATTGACTGCGTAATAAGACATTTTCTACACCGCCGGCTAAATCTATTGCACCTAAAACTACAGCCTCGACTTCTCCAGATGCTAGTAACATTTGTGCTACTTCTAAGGCTTTGAGAGCAGAGTTTTCACCAGCCGTCATTGTGAAAGCGGGTCCAGTAAAATTCCATAAAGCGGAAATTCTACCTGCCATAATATTGGCGATGTGACTCACATACTCGCTGGTTTCAACGGGATGATGAATACTATCTTTAACTACGCCTTCCAACTGTGAAAGTTCTGCATCTGGTAAAGAGATATTATCCTCTAATAAGCCCTCTTTTACCTGCCAAGATAAATCCCATCTTTGTTGTAACTGATGTACAGAAAGCTCGGTTTCAGCAGCGACAATGACGGCTACATTTCCGCCTGCTTGGAGTCCCGCATCTTCAACGGCACGGTTAGCAACTTTTAATAGTAAAAGTTGTTGAGGATTAAGTTTTTCAACTTCGTTGGGAGGAACCTTACAAGCTAAGGTATCAATGTCAAAGTCTTGGATGTATGCTCCAATTGGTGGTTTACCATCCTCTAAACCATACTCTTGTAGTAGGTTTGTTTGCTCGTCTATACCTTGCCATCTGGAGGGGGGTAGAGGAATAAAATGCTGTTTTCCTTCGTAAATACTGCGCTCAAAGGCATCTAATCCGTTACATCCACCAAAAAAGGCATCCATGCCGATAATGGCGATTTTGGCGGGTTCTACAGGTACATCTGAGTTGATAGCTGAGGCTGTATTTACTTGTTCAATAGGACTTACGCAAGAACTCTTTGAAAGCCTCTTAACTTCGTGTCCTTTGTGTCCTTCGTGGTTCGTTTTTTCATGATTTTGCGTAAGTCCTTGTTCAATAATTAAGTGGGAATTGGTTCCACCAAAACCAAAGGCGCTGATGGCGGCTCGTTTAATGGGTGTATTATTTTGAGGCCAAGCTGTGGCTTTTCTGACGATATTTTCGCTAGAAATAACGTTGTTGTCTGAGGCTAAGGGGACATCAACATTAATGGTAGGTGGAATGATGTTCTGAGACATACTCAGAATTACTTTTGTTAAGCCAACCATCCCCGCAGCAGTTAATAAATGCCCGACGTTGGCTTTAGCTGAACCTACTAAGGGTGAGGCTTGATGTTGTCCAAAAAAGGTAGCTATGGAATTGAGTTCGGTTGTATCTCCTAATAATGTGCCGGTAGCATGACATTCTAAATAGTCGATGCTTTGGGGGCTGATTTGGGCTTCGTTATAGGCTCTTTCAAAGGCGAGGACTTGTCCTTTGGTATTGGGGCTGAGTAGGTGTTTACCTTTACCATCGTTGGAGAGTCCGTTACCGCAAATTGTGGCGAGAATATTGTCTCCGTCTCTGACAGCATCGGTATATCTTTTGAGGACTACCATTCCTACACCGTCACCGGGAATTAAACCTCTGGATGTCTTATCTAGGGGGCGACTTGTACCGTCTTCGGAAAAGCCTTGAACACCGGAAAATAGCATCCGCACAAATAGGGAATCTGCACAACTGATGGCTCCGGCTAACATCATGTCGGCTTTATGGGATGATAGATAATGGGAGGCTAGTTTGATGGCATAAAATGAGGATGAACAAGCGGCATCTAGGCAGAAGTTAATTCTAGATAATGATAAGGCTTGAGCAACTATTGATGCTGGTAAGCCGGAAATCATGGCGTTGTAAATAGATGCTTTGGTGGCTGTGGGTAAGGCAGCTAAATCAAATTTTTCATGGTGCAGAAGTTCTTTAATGGCAGGTGCGATCGCTCGCTGATAAATAGGGGAGAATAATTGATGGGAAAGTCTGGTGGGAAATGATAGATTACCTAAAATTACGCCACATTTAGCTAGGAGGTCTTGATTTCCCCCGTAGCCACTATTTGCTAGGGCTTGTTTGGCTGCATATAATGACCATTTGAAGGTGTCGTCTAAACCTGCAATTAGTTCTGATGGGAGGTTATATTCAGATGGGTCAAATTGAAAGTCCCGAATGTATCCACCTTTGAGGGAATAGGTTTTGTCTGCTGTGCCTTTAGTTGGGTTGTAAAAAATAGTGGGATCTACCCCTATTTCGGCGATGGTTGCTGATGATGTGGCATCTTTTTTGTTAATCAGATTTTGCCAAAATTCTTCAGGGTTTTTAGCATCGGGAAATAGGCTGGATAATCCGATGATGGCTATTTTTTCCATTGTTATATCCTCAACAGTTTTGGGGTATTTAAAAGAAGGCAGGATTTACGCTGTTCCCCAAGTTTGAGAATTTTTTTTCACGCAAAGGCGCAAAGGCGCAAAGGAAGAAAGAAATAAGGAGCGTCTCTGCGTGAGAATTAAAGCCAAATAATTAACTTTTGAGTTGTTTCATTGACCAAATAATGGCATGAGCGCCTAACATTTGGGAGTATATTTTCCCCTGATTATCGTGTATGATAAAATCGGCGATCGCACTACTTGCTGTTTTAGTTTTTATTTCACAAGAAACGTAAAATGGTTCGTTGTGTGGGGTGGGGGCAAATTGTTCAAATTTCTCGACTTTTCCCGGTAAGCAACCTTCTTGATGAAAGTGTTGTGTCCAAATCCATAAGGCGTGCATACTCAGGTCTGTTGTATAGGGATTCACCCATTTAACGGGGAATTGTCCCTGTTGTTGGGGGGTGATTTCTGTCCACAAACATTCTGTGGTAATTTTTGCGGGGGTAATATTTAAAACTCTTTGGACTTCTTGAAATGAGGGACCATGAAATAATGTCTCTCCACCATTTTGATAGAAATCTTTGCCTGTGGTGGTAATGATATGATCTGGGTTGAGGTTGATGGCTGCATAAGTAGGTGCTGGGGGAATTTCTTTATGCAGGTTGAGTTGAGCGCTAAAATGATAATGGGTTTTTCCAGCAGCATTTTTACTGGATATTTTAGCTTTGACTATGATTTTTTCGGAGTTGATTTTTTCAATTTCTTCTATTTCTAAAATGTGTTCTTTGGCTAAGGTTTCATTGAAGGTAATTCCCTTTAAAACTTTGAAGTCTGTGTAATTTAATAATCTATAACCGGGATACATTTCCTCACAGCAATTAATGATCCATGTCATGGCACAGGTAGCAGGTAATACGGGAGAACCTGCGATCGCATGATCATATAAAAAGGGATTGGCTTCCAGTTTCATCTGGCGACGGATGCGATGAGTCCGCAGTTGGGAGTCTAATTCTGTTGTAGGGGGAACTAGGGGACTACCAATAACCACTTGTGCGGTATTACTATGGGAAGGGTGCAGTTCGTTCACTAGCATTTGTGTACCCACGTCCACGGGAATAATATCAATACCTCTTTCTGCAAAGGCTTTTTTCAATTCTGGGGAAACCATACCACTATCCCATGCGCCCCAGTTAATGGCGACGACGTGACACTGAGGATAATTTTGTTTGATTAAATGGGCTGATTTGTTGAGAATTTCGTTGGCGATCGCATAATCAGATTGTCCAATATTCCCGTAAAATCCAGTTACAGAGGAGAACAACACTAAATGCTGAAGTTGCTCAGGATTCACACAAGCTAAGATATTTTCTAATCCCTGCACCTTAGCTGTATAAACTTTCTCAAAATCCTGGTCAGTTTTCTTTTCAATCAGCTTATCAGCTAAATTTCCCGCGCCGTGAATAATTCCAGTTATTGCACCCACAGCAGCTAACTTTTGCTGTAAGTCTGCAACATTGGTGACATCAACGCTAATATATTCCGCCTCAGCCCCTGTTGCGGCTATACTTGCTAAGGTTTGTTTAATTTCTCGACTGGAAACAACCTGATTATATATCTTCAATACACTCATGGGGGTGGGCTTCTCTCCTTGAGCTAGAAGATTTTCCATGATGCGTTTTTTTAAAGCTGGTTCCTCGAAACAATCTTGAGCAAATTCTGGTTCGGTTTGTAACAGTTCGGAACGACCAAGGAGAATGAATTTACAAGGCTGGTGCTGTGCCATTTTGATCGCACATTGGGCTGTGATTCCTTTTGCGCCACCACTTACAACAAAAACTGATGAAGGGCGAATCTGTGTCTGTGTAGTCATATTTTTTTTGATTAAAGAGGAACGAACCGCCAAGTCGCCAAGAACGCCAAGAAAGAGTTTTTGCGCTCTTAAACTTTGCGCCTTTGCGCCTAACGCACTTTGTGCTAGAGCTTACAGCACGCTACGCGAACGCTTCGCTGATGCGTGAGACATAAAATAATTCTGAAACGTAGAGGGAGATATAGTACCTCCCTCATTCACGTTACTACTCGACAGAAGCAACTAAGGTCACACGTCCCTGTGAACCGTAAGCAACTTCACTGATATAAAGATTGGGGTCGTGTAATTCAGCGATAATATATGCTGCTGATGTTTGTGCATCTAATGTGGGACTCAAATCAATGGCGCGAGTAAATACTTTTGGCCATTCCCATTTTAAAGACTTGGTTAATCCGAATAATCCGGCTCCAATGGCTCCGAAGTTAGCTCTGAATGAAGTCGAAGAGTCTAACCCGAAAGCACCATCTAAACGGTTGACAGTTAAGAAATAACTGCGTTCATAACGCGCCACTTCATTAAGAGTTTGCTTGAGATGTTTCGCCATGAAGAAGACGTGCTTGACAATTTCTTTTTCTTGTGAAATAAAAGCCGGTCTTTGATGCGCCTCAAATACGGGATGAATATGGATGAAACCGCCGATGGTTCCGAAGTGAGTGGCGATCGCAGATAATTTATGTTGAAGTAATTCTTCTGTCATATCTGCGAGGACTACACGATTCACTCCGGCGGGTAAAAGGGATTGTTGGGGAACCACTGACGGGGGGAAACTTAAAACTACCACTTTCCCACCGCGATCGCTTAAAGTTTGAGCTACTTGTGAGGTGGTGAGGGACCCATCATCAGTGATGACAGTTACGTGTCCCTCTGGTAAAGCGAAATCTAAACTATCGGCGGGGGGGAGAAATTGCAGTTTAGCCGGTCGTCGTCTTACACCGTCAATTACCTGGACTGACTGGTGGCTAAAGTCCTGTTGAGGCTTTTTTTTTTCACCTCCAGCCAGCTTCTGGAGATAATCAACTATTTGACCGATGGTGCGGAGGTCTCCCAGTTCTTCAATATTCGGTTGGGGTAAATTGGGGTATTTATCTTGCATCGCGCCCAATATTTCTACCCGTTTGATGGAGTCAATACCTAAGTCAGCCTCCATGTCCATATCCATTTCTAGCATTTCTACTGGGTAGCCAGTTTTATCACTGGTGATGCTTAACAAGGTTTGACCCAAGTCTGCGTAATCATCCGTAGTTGCTATTTCTGGCTCCAGTTCTGTGGGGAGGGGGGTAGAGACAACCGAATCGGTCATCTCTACGGGACTGGGGATTTTGTTGCCCCCTATGGGGATAAGGGGCAAGGGGGATTGAGTAGATTCTAGCACAACTTCTTGATTAGTTGTGGAGGTTTCTGTTTCTACAGAACTACTACCCGATACATGGGATTGTAAATATTCTACGACTTCGCCAATGGAGCGTTTTTCGGATAATTCTTCTAAATTTGGCTGAGGTAAATCAGGGTATATATCCTGTAACGCGCCCAAGATTTCCACTCGTTTGATGGAGTCAATACCTAAGTCAGCCTCCATGTCCATATCCATTTCTAACATCTCGACTGGGTAGCCAGTTTTATCGCTGGTGATGGCTAATAAGTTGTTACCCAATTCGCTTAGATCGAGATTAGAAGTAGATACAGGCGCTGGTTCTTTTGCAACTACAGGTGTTGGTGCTGGTTCTTTTGCAACTACAGGTGCTGGTGCTGGTTCTGGTACAACTACAGGCGCTGGTTCTTTTGCAACTACAGGTGCTGGTGCTGGTTCTGGTACAACTACAGGTGTTGGTGCTGGTTCTGGTGCAACTACAGGCGCTGGTACTGGTTCTTTTGCAACTACAGGCGCTGCTGCTACTGTTGTTACCTGAGTGGAGATAACTTGAGAATATTCTTGTTTTATGAGTTGGAAAAACTTTTTGGCGTATTCCAACTGTTCCAGAAGATATTGTTCATGAATGCGTAGGGTTTCACCTTGTTGGCTGTGAAACTGCATCATCCCCCGTTCTATGCTTTCTTTGACAACTAGCTGTAGTTGTGCTGCTTCCGCCTGAGTTTTGCTGTTAGCAAATATTGTGTTCTGTTCCTGCATCAATTGGAAAAACGCTTTGGTATATTCCATCTGATGTTGCAGATAAGTCCCGTGGACTTGTAAATTGTCGGTTTGATTTTGCTGGAACTGTGTTAACAGATTTTCTAAACTTTCTAACGCCCGTTGGTAAGTTACAGGTTTTTCTGGTGTTGGTTGCATCTTTTTCTCCTGGACTGTTTCAGGCTGGGGTGCAGAATTAGTAGAGTTATGTGAAAATTCGGGCAGACTATCTATAGGATGGGGGACACGTCCATTAGTGGTGTGTTCTTTCGCTGGTGCGGTGGGGGTGACAATTTCGGAAAATTCCGGGGTGGATGTGACTACGGGTGCAGCAGGAAGAGTTACTTGATGTCCATTCTGCAAGGCTTCTGTAAAGGCGTTTTTGGTTTTTTCGGAGACATAGTTAATGCCTTTTAAACGCACATTTAAGGCCTTTTTCTGCTTAACTGGGGGTAATGCAGGTTCAAATTGGTAGGGGTCGAGGTTTTGTAAGGGTACGCCGACTACACGCAACTGCACTGCTGCTTCTTTGAGGGTGCGATCGCTATTCTTTTGAGTGCTGGGGTTCAAAGAGATAGTAAGATGGGGGCGATCGCCTAAAATATCCTTAACTAAGTTAGTCAAAATCCGCCGGGGGCCAAATTCTACAAAGCAGTAACCACCCGCAGCATAGATATTTTCGATTTCCTGCTTAAACATCACCGAACTAGCCAGGTGAGTTTCGAGGATTTTTTGAATCCCTTGGGGTTCTTGGGGATAGGTTTTACCTGTGACATTGGTGAATACAGGAATCTGAGGCTGATTGAATTTAACAGACTTAGTGGCGATCGCAAAAGACTTTTGAGCAAAAGCAATCAGAGGAGTGTGGAAAGCTGCGGACACAGGTAACACCACCGCAGTACAACCTTGCTCCTGCAAAGCCTGTCTCACCTTCATGATTTCCGCAGTCGGACCCGCCAAAACAATCTGTGTCGGAGAATTAAAATTAGCAACAGTCACCTGGGGAAAATTCCGCAGCACCACCGTCACCTTACTCATTTCCTCCTTCACCGCCAACATACTTCCAGCATCATGGTCAGGGTCTTCAGGCGCAGCCATAGCTTGACCTCTAGACTTAACGAGGAATAAATAATCCTCCTCACTCAACACCCCCGCAGCCCACAAAGCCGTTAATTCACCAAAACTGTGTCCCGCCACAAAATCGGATTTAAAACCAGCCTGTTGAAAAATAGAATACAACCCTGCACTAAACACCCCAATAGCAGGTTGAGCATATTCCGTCCGTTGTAGCGCCGCAACTTGGGCATTTTTCTCACCCTCATCAAACACCGGACGCGGAAACACAATTTCCGAAACTGGCTGCAAATTATCCTTCAGTAACAAACTATCCATACAGCCATGTAAACGGCGCATAATCGGAAAGTTCATCACCACATCCCGACCCATTTCCAGGTATTGGGAACCTTGTCCAGAGAACAGAGAAACAATCTTTCCGCCCAACTCCATTCCAGAGGAACGGTAATAAATACCTTGAGGATGTTCCCAAGCAGGTACTGAAGCTTTGTGTTTCAGCCAGTCAATACAAACTTGCATCAACTTACAAGCTTCTGGCAGATTCTCAGCCACAAACCCCACCCTAGCAGCAACCTGGGGAATTTCCACAGATTGGCATTCTTTAAGCAAAGCTGCAAAATGTCTTTCACCGCCATCTGCTTGCAACTTATTGAGAGTTTCCTCACACTTACTCAGCAACTCTGCCGGATTATTCGCAAACAACAGCACCTCACGAGCAGTACCATGTAAACGGTAAGGAAGATTTTCTGCGGTTTCGTATTCTTCCAAAACCACATGGTAATTTGTCCCCCCAAAACCGAAAGAACTCACACCAGCCCGTCTTGGCGCTTCACCTTCCGCCTTAATCCAAGGTCGAGTTTGGGTATTCAAATAAAATGAGGAATTTTTAATATCCAGTTTAGGGTTTGGCTCAGTAATATTGATAGTTGGTGGTAAAACCTTGTGATGCAGAGCCAAAGCTGTTTTAATTAAACTTGCTGCACCAGCCGCCGCCTTAGTATGACCAATTTGAGATTTCACACTACCCAAAGCAATATGTTGTTTTTGGGAATCATGTTGACTAAAGTAGTCCTTTATAGAACCAAACTCGATGGGGTCGCCAGCCATTGTCCCAGTTCCGTGGGCTTCTATTAAACCCACAGTCGCCGGAGAAAACCCAGCATCATCATAAGCACGTTCTAAAGCTTTAACTTGGCCTTCCTTCCGGGGAGCATAAATACTCTTGTAGCGACCATCACTGGAAGTACCAATCCCTTTAATCACCGCATAAATTTTATCGTTGTCCCGTTCCGCATCTTCCAAGCGTTTGAGGACATACATACAAACCCCTTCACCCAGCAACATCCCATCAGATGTAGCATCGAAAGGTTTAGTGTTTCCACTGGGAGAAACCGCCGGAGTTTTGCTGAAAGAAATGTAAGCCATAATGGTGTTGTCAGTGTCCACACCACCAGTCAGCATCATATCAGCCCGATATTCCACCAGTTCGCTGATAGCCATTTTCAAAGCGCCAAAGGAACTAGCGCAAGCCGCATCAACAACACAATTAGTTCCGCCGAAGTTCAAGCGGTTAGCAATTCTTCCCGCTACCACATTCGCCAACATCCCAGGGAAAGCATTTTCATCCCATTTGATGTAAGCACTTTTGATTTTCTCGATAATTTTTTGAGTATCTTCATCAGAAAGACCACTGCTTTTCAGCGCCTTTTCCCAAACAGGATACTCTAATCTGGCTGACAGTGGCATTCCCAATTGCTTGGCCATCGCCACCCCTAAAATTACCCCCACATTTTCACGACTAAACTCGGAAGATTCACCATAACCAGCATCTTCCATTGCTTCTTTAGCTATGACCAAACTTAGTAGCTGGGAAATATCTGTAACTTCTAGAATGCTGGGAGGAATACCAAATTCCATTGGGTTAAAATCAATCTCTGGAATAAACCCACCCCGTTTACAATAGGTTTTATCTTCAGAGGTTCTGGGGTTAGGGTCATAATAATCCTTGACGCTCCAGTGTGAATCAGGAACATCAGTAATACAATCAATTTTGTTAACGATATTTTGCCAGTATTGCTGCAAATTTCGCGCTTGAGGTAATAGAGAAGCCATCCCGACGATAGCTATAGGATTTTGTTGTAATTTTCTATTAATCTTGTTAATTGACATTGGTGTTTCCTTATGCAACTTCTTTTCCTCTATGGAACCAATCAAAGTTTTCTCAACACTTTTGATCAGGCTCTCTAACTCTGCCAAAGCCGTATCAATTGAATAAGCAGACATAGGGCATATACTGTTCTTAAGTACTGTGGATGATGATGTGTTGCTTACCATAGCGATCGCTACAGCAATTTCTGTCTCCACTGACAACTAGTTATTTTTGTTAGCAACAGTTAGTTGATACCGATTGGCAATTTGTAATTAACAAGTCAGATGACATTTGTTTGTAGAGAATTGGTATATTTATCTGCTTGTTTTTCAGAAATACCACAGAATATTTACTGTTTTTCCACCCTAATTAATTTCGGAATGTAGCCTTCATGCAATAATTTTATACAACACTGGATTCTTGATATTGAGGTAATAGGTCAATCACGTTATTGAAACTAGAGAAATAGTCTCGGAGTACGTTAGCCGCTTGACCTGTAAATTCCAGCCATTCGTAATTATGGAGATTTTGAGCAATTGTATCCCACTGGATTAAGGGAAACTGAGGAGTAGCTATTAGGACAGAAACGCTTTTTTCTCCCAAATTAGTTTGAGTATCTAGCCTAACCGCAGCAACGTAGCTGGTGTTAATGACAACGTTCTGTATCTTGATAAATGCCATAGCCGGTTTCAGCGTCCAGGATAATTTAGTTTAAGCAATTTGACCCAGAAAAGTTGACAACTTCGTTACAAAAAAATATTCCCTTTAATAGCGAATTTATCCACTTTTCTTAAGAAATCCTCACACACTCATAGGGTGATGACAAGACGGTTAGGTTTAGTTTTGCTGTTTCCAAGTTATACAAAATTACTAATTTCCTTGACCGCTTTCAAAGGTTTGAATTAATAAAAAGAATAGCATGATTCACAGAAACTAAATCATTTATTTAAAGTCTTTTTATAAATTGTCTAAATTATTCCCGGTAGCAATTGGGGAAATAATGCGGAATGCAAGTATAGGTAGTTACTCAATTAATGAACTAATATGGGGCTAAATGGCTTGTGTAGAGTAACTTGCTATCTCAGCACTTATATCTTCAACATTTAATCAATACATGACTCAAATTCATCACCATTTAAATTAATTTTCAGCAGAACATCATAATTAAAAGCCAAAAATACCTAGTGAAATAAATGGTAATTCATGAAGCAAATATTAATTCATCGGATAGTGCATAATAAACAAAATATATTTGTGATGAATAGCTTAAACTTGGAGATCATTTATTAATATCTGACAAAGCAGTTACAGATTTAGAAATCTGTTTGTGGGTTAAGTCAACATCAACTATTTTTTATTCTCTGGGGTGAGGAAATATCAAAATACTAAGATACTAAACCGATGTTCTGGGGTAATTTACCAGTCCATTGCTGCCAACGCATGATTCCGCGATTAACAAATTGGGGGTTTTCATCACCAATAAAACATATCCGCCCCATGCGTTCACAAGCAATGAGAATTTCACCATTACCCATAAAGGGAGCAATCACAAAATTATTGGGATGGGTATATAAATTAATTAAGTAGTTGACAATACCTTCTACACCATCAATATTAATTGGTGTCTGTGGTTGAGATATGGATTGGTGAGAAAAAATTCCTACGTAAAGATTACCCAGAATTAGTTCATATTGAAAGGGCATTTGGCTATGGCGATAAAAATCATAAATATGCCCCTGGGAACGTATTACCGCGACTACTCGCGCCTCATCTATTAAGTAATTATGCTCCCACTTTTCCGATAGGGTAGCGATCGCCAAGGCTGCATCTGATGGTAACAGGTTTCTAAACTCGGAACTAGCAGTATGATCACAATACACTAAATGCCGTCCTAACATCCATTCTTCACCAACTCTCACCCCCAATTCATCACTAGCAACAGATACTTCTGGCTGGCGTTGACCTTTTTTCAGCGCTAACTTAGCCTCCCTTTGCGCCATCACACTGTTGTAAGCCAAAATCTGTAACTCTTTTTGCTTCTTCCTAGCTGACAGCCCCAACTCCGCTAACCTGGGTAATTCTGCCTCATCACCCCTCGCCTGGGCTAACTCCCAATTCCTTTCCGACTCCTCCGCCAACAGACGTTCTTTACTCCCAGCCCTCGCTATTTTGAGTAATGCTGTGGGACTTTCAGCAATTGGCGAACCCTTAATGATTTCTTTGACTTCTGCGTGAATACTTTTAGCAATTTGTTTACCGTGCTGAAAGGTGCGTTCAGAGTAACCAACTTCTTTCGCTAATTCCAAAGTTCGTTTCAGAGGTGGTGAAACCGTTTCACCACCTTTACCTGTATATTGATTATCACCAACTTTCGCCCGAACCCCCATCCGCTCTAAAATCTGGTCACGTTCCCACCACAATTCCGAACGCTCTAAAGGTTCTAACTCATTGCGAATCAAATTTTCGTCAATTTCCGCCAACCGCGACTGGTCAGAGTTTTCATAGTTAACAATATGACACTCAATAGCCTCTAACCCCAAAAGTTTGCAAGCCGTCAACCGATGTAGACCAGCAATCAAATTCAGCTTTTTATCTACCGTAATCGGGTTTAATAAACCATTAGTGCGAATCGACTCCTGTAACTCCTTCACCTTTTCGCCTTTCACCGGACGACGGTTAAGACCAATGCGAATTTGATCTATGGAAACTATAGCCATAATTACTAAACTGTCGTGCAATCAGTCAAAAATATAGCAGGGAACAGGGAACGGGGAACAGCACTTCGGCTTACTTCGACTCCGCTCAGTACAAGTCGCTCAGTGTCCGGGAACAGGCTCGAAACTCGCTAATTGTGAGGATTTCATTATCTGTTTCTGTCCTTACCTCCTTGTCGGTTGCTATACATATAAATATATTGCATTAGTATACTCAATTAGTGGCGTTACTGAAAAAGCCAAAAATACCTTTCTTTCTCTTCCTACCTTTGCGCCTCTGCGTACGCCACTTGCTACAAGTCGGGAGACCCGCCCAACGCAGTGGCTTCTCTGCGTGAGCTAAATTCAGATTTACACGCCACAAGCCCAATTGACAAGGATATAGTTTTTTGCAATACTCAGACAACAGCTGATGCAACTTTTGCGAGTTAATTTTTCTCGGCGCTATGACCATCTTTAAGATTTAGCTTTCCTGGCTAGGCATATCGTATTTTACGCTACTAGATGAGGTGTCGAATTAGGATAAAAGTAAGGAAGGTTTGCAGTTCATCTAGTAAATTAAGGCGGCTGCACAGGCATACAACAATTTATATAGAACTAATTAGACCTCTTAAGGTACTGAAGGTAAAACCAGAGAGCAGAAGTACTCTTGGTTAATTTGCAGATGAGTCTATTGTATTCACATGATATAGCCATTTTAGGCTCTCCCCTGGCATAGCACACTTGGAATAAAAATATGGCAGCACACAAAAAACGCCTGTTACTCACAAAACCCCTCAGTCGGTGGCGGATGATTTTGGCAGCTTCAATCACTTTAGCCACTGGATTAGGATTTATTTACAGCTTTTCGCAAAATCGCTCCAGCCAGGAAGTTACAATAACCACAGAGAATTTATCCCAGACTCAGGCGACCCCTACCCCTGCAAAAGTAGCGGTGACGGCTTTGGGACGTTTGCAACCTGACGGTGAGGTAACTAATTTATCTGCGCCTAATTCAGTGAACGGTGTGCGGGTAGAAAAAACCTTGGTCAAGGAAGGAGAAGAGGTAAAAACTGGGCAAGTATTGGCATACTTAGAGAATTATGCCCGTGCCACCTCTGCCCTAGAACAAGCTTTAAATCAACTAGAAATTGCCAAAGTTAAACTAGCACAAGTCAAGTCTGGGGCGAAATCTGGAGATATTGCTGCTCAAAAAGCTGCGATCGCCCGTTTAGAGTCACAATTAAAAGGGGACATTGCCGCCCAACAAGCCACAATCAATCGTATCCAAGCCGAAGTAGAAAACGCCCAAACCGAAAACGACAGATATCAGCAGTTATACAAACAAGGTGCAGTTTCCGCCTCCATAGCAGACACTAAAGCCTTACAACTCAAGACCATACAACAGCAACTAACAGAAGCCCAAGCCAGCCTCAACCGTACTCAGAACACCCTCAAAAACCAACTCACAGAAGCCCAAGCCAGACTCAACAGTATTACCGAAGTCCGGACTGTAGACGTAGAACTAGCACAAACCGAAGTAAATAGTGCAGTAACTGCCATCAAACAAGCAAAAGCCGACCAAGAATTAACTTACCTCAAATCTCCCATAGATGGGCAAATCTTAAAAATTCACGCCAAAACCGGAGAAGTAATTAGCAACAACGGATTTGCCGAAATCGGTAAAATAGCTCAAATGTACGTAGTTGCAGAAGTCTATCAAACAGATATTCAAAAAGTCAAATTAGGACAAACAGCCACCATTAACAGCAACGCCTTTCCCGGAACAATCTCCGGAACAGTCAGCGAAATTGGTTGGCAAGTTGACAGACAAAGAATATTTAGCTTAAATCCCGCAGCAGATACAGACCGCAGAATAGTAGAAGTAAAAATCAGCATCAACGACCCCGCAGACATTGAACGCATATCCCGTTTAACCAACCTCCAAGTAGACGTAGCCATTCAAATCTCACAAAACTCACCCTCATAACTCTGTGTCCTCTGTGCCTCTGCGGTTAGTTCTTCCTCATCCACAAAGCACAAATTTTAACAACATCCCCAATGGTACTAAACCATGAAGTTTAAAATTCCTCTAGCCTGGCTACAGCTAGCCCAGCAAAAAGTCCGATTTGTCGTAGCTGTAGCTGGAATTGCCTTTATTGTCCTCCTGACATTTATCCAACTCGGCTTTCAAGATGCCCTCTACTCCAGCGCTACAGCACTGCATCAAAATATACGGGGTGATTTATTTGTAGTCAGTTCGCAATATAAATCATTAACCGCAACTCAAAGCTTCTCCCGGAGTCGTTTATACCAAACCTTGGGTTTTGAAGGAGTAGAATCAGTTAACCCCATATATTTGCAATTTGCGAAATTAAAAAATCCCGCCACTGGAGAGAAATATTCCATCTATGTCATTGGCTTTGACCCAGGTACATCTGTATTTAATATCCCCGAAGTTACCGAAAATTTAGACAAACTCAAAATTCCTGATATTGTATTATTTGACCGCATTTCCCGCCCCGAATTTGGTCCAATTGCCAGTAACTTCACCGCAGGAAATACTGAGCAGACCATTGAAATCTTCCCATTTGATGCGCCCATTGGTTACAGAGTTAGAGTTGGTGGTTTATTCAGCTTAGGCCCTTCCTTTGGAGTTGATGGTAACTTAATTGTCAGTGATTCAACTTTTCTGAGGATAAACCCCAATACTCGTCCCGCAGAAATGATTGATATTGGTGTAATCACTCTCAAGCCTGGCGCAAATAAAGACGCAGTTTTGCAGAAATTAGTCGCCAATTTACCTAATGATATCCAAATTTTTACTCGTCAAGGGTTTATTGATTTCGAGAAAGAGTATTGGGCTGTGAGAACACCCATCGGTTTTATTCTTAACCTGATGCTAACTATGGCTTCTGTAGTGGGTGTGGTAATTGTTTATCAAATTCTTTACAGCAATATTGCCACTCAATTGATTGCCTACGCCACCTTAAAAGCTATTGGATATGCTAACGGATATCTCTTAAATGTGGTATTTCAACAAGCATTAATTCTGGCTTTATTAGGTTATATCCCTGGTTTTCTATTTTCTGTAGGTTTATATAGTTTTGCGATGGATGTAACTAAGTTACCCATCATGATGACTGCGAATAATGCCATCATTGTCTTAGTTTCCGCAGTGCTGATGTGTATAACTTCTGGGTCTTTAGCTATCAACAAATTGCGTTCCGCAGACCCGGCTGATATTTTCTAATGATATCAAAAAAATGATTAGGAACCACAAAGGACACAAAGGTAAGAGGGTTTTCTAATTCTATTTTTATATAAGTATTTTCGGTTAATCAGGTTGCAACTACAAAAATGTAATTTATCCACGAGTTATATCGCTATGAATCTGCAAAATAAGACTGTCTTGATTACTGGAATTGATGATTTTATCGGTTTGCGTGCAGCCGAATTAGCTATAGCCCAGGGAATGAAAGTTCGCGGGATACAAGGTGCGCCTGATGTGAATAAAAATGCTCAAAATTTGGGGATTGAAATAGTTATTGGTAGCATTACTGATGGTAACTTTGCCCAAAAAGTTTGCCAGGGTGTAGATGTTGTTTTACATAATGCTCAAATTGCTCAAGAAGCTGGCGCAATTAAGGAATTTCGGGCGGTGAATGTGGGCGGTACGGTAAATATGGCTAAAGCGGCTAAAAATGCTGGAGTCAAAACCTTTGTCCATCTTTCTAGTGTGATGGTTTATGGCTTTAATTATCCAGATGGTGTTACAGAATCGGGGACTCTCTCTGGTGAAAAGAATCCCTATTGTCAGACTAAAATCGAAGCCGAAACCGAACTTTTACCTCTCAATTCTCCCCCTGATTTTGGTGTAATTATTATTCGGGCTGGGGATGTTTATGGTCCTGGGAGTCTTTCTTGGGTAGTGCGACCAATTACAATGATGCGTCAAAAGTTATTTGCTTATGCTAATGATGGTCAGGGAGTGATGAATCATGTATATATAGATAACTTGATTGATGCGGTTTTTCTAGCAATGGAAAAAGAAACCTATGGAGAAGTTTTTAATATTACCGACGGTCAAGGAACTTCCTGGAAAGAGTATTTTCTCCGTTTAGCAGCTATGGAAGGTTTGGCTGCACCTATGTCTTTACCTAAAGAGGAAATGAAGTTATTTCTGAAACTTCGCGCCCAAGGACAAAAACTTTTTCGTAAAAAAGCTGATATCCTCCCAGAGTCTGTTGATTTTATGAGTCGTCCTCATGCTTATTCCATTGCTAAAGCACAAACTTTATTAGATTATAAACCCAAAATTGACTTGGAAGATGGTTTGCGACTCACACAAGAATGGTTGCAAAAAACTGATATTTAGAAGCTGGGTACATAGTTTTTAGATTGTAATGAAATTTTTTTTATATGACTAAGAATCCGCCAAAATTAAGTGTTGGTTTGCCTGTATATAATGGCGAGAAATATATCAAGGCTGCCCTTGATTCACTGTTGGCTCAGAGTTTTACGGATTTTGAATTAATTATCTCAGATAATGCTTCCACGGATAATACTGAAGCAATTTGTCGAGCTTATGCGGCTGAGGATAAACGGATTCGTTATTACCGTAATCAGAATAATCTCGGTTGTTCCCATAACTTTAATCGAGTGTTTGATTTATCTGTAGGTGAATACTTTAAATGGGCTGCTTATGATGATTTACACGCTCCAGATTTTCTGATCAAATGTGTGGAGGTACTTGACGATAATCCCTCAGTTATTTTGTGCCATTCTCACGTATATTTTATTGATGAAAACGGCGATTTTCTGCAAAACTACAATATCAAGCTCAAGACTGATTCGCCAAAACATCATGAGCGTTTTCATGAGTTACTTACGAAGCATTTCTGTTATCAGATGTATGGCGTAATTCGTGCCAGCGCTCTCAGAAAAGTACCGCCGATGGGTAGTTATGGGACTGCGGATGGAATTTTGTTATTAAGATTGGGTTTACTGGGTGAGTTTTATGAAATTCCAGAATACCTATTCTTTGCTCGACTCCATTCGCAGCAATCTTTGAGTATGTTCTTTCCTGATTATCATTTGTTGATAAAAGAGAAGGGTCAATATACTGCTAGTATTTTCCCTAATTTTTATGCTTATACGGTTTGGTTTGACTCAGCAAAGAAAGGCAGGATTTTGTTTCCCCATTGGCGAATACTTTGGGAATATATACTTTCTGTCTGGCTGTTTAAGCTGACTTTTTATCAACGTATCCGTTGTCATTTCAGTATTTATCAACAGTTACAAGGAGCCGAATATCTTTTGCTTAAAGATTTATTTAAGGCAACTCAAGCAATATTTGGGCGGTGGTTTCTACCCAAAGTTAAACCCACAGCTTATTTCCCTTAAAAGTAATGACTGTGAAGGTTGATGACCAAGTAAAATTAGTAGTTGAAGTTAGCCAAATATGTGGAATTTAACTGTCTTCAAACCTATAATCCTGGGTACTCTATTGAGCATAGGATTAGGGAACACTGTCAATGCTGAAGCTATGACCAAACTCACAGTTGTAGTGGATGGCATCAAGCACAAAACTGGTGAAATTTGTCTGGGAGTTTACCCTAGTGCTAAAGGTTTCCCTATGAGTACAAATGATGTGATTAAAAGTGCTTGTTTGAAGCCAAAAGGAGATACCTTAACTCACGTTTTCTCTGGCTTAAAACCGGGCAATTATGCCGTAGCCATCGTGGACGATCAAAATGGCGATCGCCAACTAAATAAAGACTTTCTCGGCATCCCCAAAGAAGGTTTTGGTATTTCCCAAAATCCCACAGTTTCCGTATTCACTGGAACACCAAAATTTAATGATGCTAGTTTCCTTCTAATCCGAAATCAAAATACCACCATCAACATTTTGATGAAATATTCCCTTGATTCCTAAAAAGAAAATCGGAATTAATCGTAACTAAGAGCATCCCAACTTTGCAAAAACACGGAATAAGTATCAGAAAATCCTCTTCTTACTTCTTTCTTCTTACTTCGTGTTCTTTGCGTCCTTAGTGGTTCGTTAATTTCATATCTTTCTGAAGTTAGAAGCTCAGAAAAAATAAACTTACACATTTGGGATGCTCCCTCGCAACTCGCCATTACACAAGGCAAATTTGCCGGACATTATATATGAAAGAGTTGACGATCTTCATTACTCAGTCTCTGCTGAGTTGGCTGGCTATCCAAATGATATTAGCACTGGTTTTTCTGTTCTATGTGCGATCGCCTCAAGCACAAAATTCATTAACCGATGAACAGTTACCAAAAACCGCCGTAATTCTCTGCCTAAGAGGAGCAGATCCCTACTTACCTCATTGTATCGAAGCACTGTTAAATCAGAATTACCCAGACTACGACTTAAAGGTAATTGTTGATAGTCCAGCAGATCCGGCTTGGGAAGTTGTGAATGAAATCATCAACGCAGAGGGAAGCAGCAACGCCCAAGTCAGCCCTCTGAGGATTATTCGACATAACTGTAGTCTCAAATGCAGTTCCCTATTGCAAGCAGTTTCCGACCTAGATGAATCTTATCAGGCGATCGCCCTAGTTGATGCAGATACCATCGTCCATTCTAACTGGCTACGGGAGTTAGTTATCCCCTTAAATCATCCCAAAATTGGAGCTACAACCGGAAACCGATGGTTTGTCCCCACAGATAAATATTGGGGTTCCTTAGTACGCTACATCGGTAACGTCTCCACAGTTGTGCAAATGTACCTATTTCAAGTTCCTTGGGGTGGGAGTTTAGCCATCAAAACAGACGTAGTGCGCCAAACAGGTCTATTAGAAAAGTGGGGACAAGCCTTTGGCGAAGATTATATGATTCACAGCATCCTTAAACAGCATGGGATGCGCGTCAAACTTGTACCCTCTCTAATTATCCTCAATCGGGAAGAGTGCGATTTACTCGGCTTCCTCGAATCTCTCAAACGAGTAATCTTATATTCTCGGCTTTACCATCCCCGTTGGTTAGCAATAGTTGGTGATGCAATTTCTAGCATTCTCTTTCCTTGTGTAGCAATAGTTTTATTTCTATTCGCCCTCTTAGATACACAATGGAACTTAGCATTTATTGTATTATCAACTTATTGCATATATACCGTAGGACTACTTTTATTAACTCTGATTTTAGAGTTAGGAATCAGCCCAATTATCCGTTCCCAAGGTCAGTCCACCACTAAATTATCAATGGAAATAGTGGGAAAAATATTAATTGCTATACCCCTCACACAGTGGGTATATGGGTTAGCCCTACTATCTTCTCTGTGGATGTCCACCGTTAAATGGCGCGGTATTGTTTATCGGGTGCAGAATCCTTGGAATATCCGACTAGTTGAATATCATCCTTATGATTTGTTGGATCAACCTATTGATGGAAAAATTTCTCTTTGAGGGGGATCAAAACTATTTACAGCCAAAGAAATAGTTTTCAGTAAATCTGATTTCTTTGTGTACCGATGCGTACTTTGCAGTGAATTTTTTCATGATTTTGCGTAAGTCCTGGGATTAATTTTTCCGAAATTAGCGTTACACCAATTTTCCTCTGAATCCAAATACACAAAATCACTGAAATTATGAACAAGCAACCGCTTCGCATTGCACTATTTACCGGATTGTATGCACCTTTTTTAACCGGGGTTTCCGTAGCAGTCCACCAAAGGGTACGCTGGTTACTAGAACAAGGACATGAAGTGTTTCTGGTTCACCCAGCAATTAACAATAAGTATCCCAAAAACGTCGGTAAGCGTCCGATGGCAGGACTAGAAGAATTACAGCCTTTTCCTAAATTTTCCTCTTATGCTTTCCCCACACAGCCACTAATTTTCTACAAGTCTTTACCTCAACCTCTACACCATCGAAATTGGAGTGATACTAAGTTATTAGAAAAATTTCAACCTGATATTATTGTAGTCGAAGAAGCGCCACAAATGCGGGGCTTTTACTCAGTTTTCTTGCAGGGTTATGGTCGCCCCATTGGAGTTGAATATGCTAAAAAAACCGGGACTCCAATTATTTCGATTTTCCACACTGATATTGTTGCCTATATCCAATACTACTTGGGTAATCAGGTTTTCAATTTGATGCGTCCGATTATTCCTATGTTAGTTAAGCAATCTACAGAAGTTTATGACCGGAATTTATTTTCTTCTCAAGAACAACTCTTCAAATATCAGAAGCTAAATTGTCAACGGGGGGAATATGTTCCTTATCAGGGAATTGATTGTGAAAAATTTCACCCGCGTAATATTATCCACAACCCCATCCCTGATGACAACAGACCAACTATCATATTTGTGGGACGGATTACAGCAGAAAAAAATGTTCTGCAATTGATAGAGATGTTTCCTCTGATTGCTGAGAAAATCCCTGATGTCCATTTGGTAATTATTGGTAGTGGTCCACTAGATGAAGAACTGCGTCGCCAGTCTCAAAAGTTTGCATCTGGAATTACTATCTGGGGAGAGTCTCACGGGAAAGAGCTTTTGGGTTGGTTTGCGCGTGCAGATGTGTTTGTTAACCCTTCGGCGACTGAAAATTTCTGTACTACTAATAACGAAGCCTTGGCTTCTGGTACGCCTGTGGTGGCGGTGGTTGCGCCTTCAACCTCTGAGCAAATTTTTCCTGGTCTGAATGGCTTTTTAGCTAAAGCGAATAATCCCCAGGATTTTGCCGAGAAGGTGGTGGCTATTCTGGAAAATTCCCAACTAAAAGCGACAATGACTGCACAGGCTCGTCCTTCGATCCTCAAATATGATTGGTCAGCCTGTACAGAAAAGTTTGAGGAAAAACTTTATGAAATCATTGCGGCTAATGAAAAGGTAGAAGCTAAGAAGGTTTGTTAATTCGGGATTGGGGACTAGGAAGTTTTCCCCCCCGCTCCCCTTCGACTGCGCTCAGGGCAAGCCTGCTCCCCTGCCTCTTCTTTCCCCTTACTGTGAGGCTTTTTCAATTTGTTGGGTGAAGTACGTTTCTTGATGTTGCAGTTGTTGGGCTAGTTCTAATCCTCTTTGAAAGGCTGTGAGTGCTTGGGGATATTCTTGACGTTCTAGATACAATTGCCCAATTTGATCATAGGCTTGCATCATTCCGTAATAATTGACGGCTTTTTCTTGGGTTTCAATAAGAATTTGGCTAGTTTGCAAGGCTGATTCTATTTGTCCTTGGGATTGATATAAAGGAATTAACTTTTGCAAGGCTTCCGCCCCTCTTGCATACTGGCGCGATCGCATGGCGGTTTCATAGGCTTGTTGATAATTGTTAAATGTTTCTCTGAGTAAACTCGGATTTTCCTGGGCGAGTATTTGATAATTGGCAGCAATGGCTAGTTGCAATTGAGGAATTTTACTGAGGTTATTTTCCTCTTGGTATATTTCCACTAGTCTGTTGAGAACATCCACTGCTGATTGAGCTTGTTTCTCTTGTTGGTAGATATAAGCTAGCTCTTGCAGATATGCTAACTCGGAGGAGCGATCGCTCTGGGTCGCTGTTAAATTCAATAATTTTTCATAGGTGGCGGCTGCTTGAGGATAATCAAACCAACTCAAATGCAGTTCGCCCATTGTTTTTAGGGTTTGTAAAACTGCGGCTGCATCTTGTTTGGCTTCCACGGCGGTTAAAATTTGCTGATAAACTCGTAAAGCCATTTTGGGCGATCGCACCTTCTCATAAGCTACACCCAGCGATCGCATTAATTCTAAATCTATAATCTTGGGCTTTTGGATTTCCTTTTCAATATTTTGCAAACGCTGTGTAATATATCTTACCTGCTCGCTAGCATTACGACTCCAGGCGATCGCCCCAAACCGCGACAAAGCTTGTAATTCTGCCAAGGGACTCAAATAACGCCGCAAGCGTACCTCCCGGTTCCAGATCCCAAATGCACCTTCCTGATCACCTGCTTGCAATTTCGCCGTCGCTTCCTGATTCAACTCATCCAACGCCCCCTGTAACCTTTGCATTTCGGGGAGAGTTAACTGTTGTTTATCCGCCGAAGCCGGTAGCAATGGATCTGGGGTGGTCACTTCTAGGGGATTGGGGGGAAATTTATCCGCCTGTCTCGCCTCCACAGGGGTCAAGGAACTGTTCAACTGACAAAGGATAGCAACACTAACAGTAATACATAAGCGCCTGAGCATGGGTAATTTACCTAAAATGGGAATAGGGCATAGGGTATGATCACCATACCCACAAATTTTAACTGCCAACTTATGGGACGCAGCAATAATCCATAATTCTCCCCATTCCCCATAAGAGGCGGGGGAGCAGGGAGCAGGGAGCAGGGGGGAAGAAGCAAGGGAGCAGGGAGCAGGGAGCAGGGGGGAAGAAGCAAGGGAGCAGGGAGCAGGGAGCAGGGGGGGAAACTTCCTAGTCCTCAATTCCCTATTCCCCAATTCCCTATACAATAAGTCCAGAGAATTTTAAACATCTGTAATCAATAATTCTATGGATATTGTCACCTTGGCTCGCTTGATGGCGGCTGATTTTAGTAATCAAGCACAGGCTTTTGAAAACCCACCTTTTTTTGCTCACATTCGCGTGTGTATGCGCCCCCTACCTGTAGAGGTATTATCAGGAGTCAGTTTGTTTGTGGAACAGGCTTATGATTATATGCTCAATGACCCTTATCGTGTGCGGGTATTAAAATTACTGGATACAGGGAACGGCATCGAAATTGAAAACTATACTGTCAAAGAAGAAGAAGACTTTTATGGTGCATCCCGTGACCTTACACGGCTGAAAACTTTAACAGGCGATCGCTTAGAAAAGCTACCAGGATGTAACATGACTGTAGAGTGGTCTGGTAACAGTTTCAAAGGCAAAGTCCAACCCGGTAAAGGTTGTATCGTCTTTCGGAAAGGGCAAAAAACCTATTTAGATAGTGAATTTGAAATTGACGAAGAGAAATTTATCAGTCTAGATAGAGGTAGAGACTTAGATAGCAATGAACATATTTGGGGTTCTGTCGCTGGACCATTTTACTTTGTGCGTCGCCACAGCTTTGCTGATGAAGTGATATCCCTCACACAAGTATAGTTCCATTAGGATACCTTCGCCGCTAACTCCAATGGCTGGAAATAAGGAACTCGTTCCACCGCAGTTTCCCACATTCCATTGGGGTATAGTTTCAACAACCGAAAACCAGGGTATTTAGAATCAATCATCAAAGTTGGGGTTTTCGCGCGAAATTGCAACCCAGTGGAAGGCGAACCCAGATAATGGACTTGGTGACGCTGGCGTTGAAATTCCTGGTGGATATGACCAAATAAAACTAGCTTAACTTGGGGATGGCGATCGAGAACAGCAAAAAACTCTTCGGGATTTTTTAAAGTGCTGCTATCTAACCAAGCAGAATTTACAGAAAACGGCGGATGATGTAAAGCCACTAAAGTCGGAGCATCACCCAATAATTTTAACTCAGAGTCCAGCCAATCCAGGGTTTTACCTGTCAGATAACCATGTACACAACCGGGTAAAGCCGAATCTAATAAAATAAAATTCCAACCACCACGGTTAAAAGACTTGCGCCGAGAAACCATACCCATATTTAAGATATCCGACATGGCGATCGCACAGTCATGATTTCCCGGCAACCAATAAGTAGGTATTTGTAAAGGATTTAGTAAAGTTTGCAGATTATCATAGGATTGAGGATTACCATCACCAGCTAAATCCCCCGTCAGCAGCAGCAAATCAAGTTCATTCCTGAGATCCTTTAATCTATCTACCACAGCCTCTAAAGATTGTATAGTCGGCATTCCCTGCATTTTGTGACTTTCCGAAGCAAACAGATGTGTATCTGTAATCTGAGCAACTAATATGGGAGAGACTTTATTCATGTTCACGGATGGCGATATGTGCAGATTCATCTTTGATACTCTTTTAGGACTAGCTGACCCCAGCTAACGTTGATTTGTATGTGATCATAAAGCTAAAAACCATAAATAAATATCCAATTTCTTAAAAACCGACAATTTCCATCCATCTTAAGAGTGAAATTCTATTTTTTTTTGTATTTTACGTCACCCATCTTCGCCAAAAATTCATCAACTTCTCACAATAGCCCCCTCAGTCTTCATGTAATGTTGCCATTTATGGGAATTTGAAAATGCGATCGACCACCAAATTTCCCAGAGAAGTAGGGTGCAAATTTCAATAAGATATGTTATAGTGAGTAATCGTGAGACAAAGCACGGCGACATAGCCAAGTGGTAAGGCAGAGGTCTGCAAAACCTCCATTCGGCGGTTCAAATCCGCCTGTCGCCTTTAAGGTTCCAGTAATTTTAGTTCCCTAGATTCTCTATAAATCAACAATCTAAGACTCAAAAAAATAGCCCAAGCTGTTACTTGCTGTATGGATATTTTTTGCTCAGTCCATTTAATTTGACTACTTAAATAATCAAGATTCCCGACTGTCTTCAGTTGGTAGCTGTATCTATTCCATCCACACTGTTATCTGCTGTATGTGTATTGTTGGTAATCAGCAGGGGTTGTGTGTTGATCAGAAGACAGGATGACCGCAACCTAACCGCCTATGTACATAGGTGTAATATTACTACTTAGCTTTAAGATAGTTGGTAAGATATGAAGTCTCTTAATAACCGCCTAGCACTGGTTTTAGCTTACGTATCCTCTGATTTAGTCTAGTTCGGTTTTCAGCCTTGGCAGGATAATATACTTAGGGCATATTATATTTATGCGGTCAACGGGTGGAACCAATAAAAAAACTTCAAAGGATATTCTATGGCTGTATTTGAAAAAGCTTTTATACCAGCCGTCAACGAAGAGGATTTATCCCATTTAACATTTCTGGGAATTAATAGAAAAGTTGAAATGACTCAAGACAAACATTTGCATACAACAAACTTTGTTTTTGAAGTAATGGGAGAAGTCAAAGGAACTTCTGAAAAAGTTTTAATATCGGTCGGTACAATATATACATATAATAACTTTGTAGGTAAAATATTAAAAGCTATGGGTTTTGTAGAACCTGACAAACAATGTTTTATAAATGAGGACGGGTTTTATCAGTTTGAAGATGACAATATTGAGACTAGGATTGATACGTTTTTAATATTAAATCAAGGAAATGTATTTTTAGCTAAAATATATAATGAAACTCAGGAGATGCTTAAGCATTCTTGGCAGATAGATATTTCAACATTGAAACCTTTTTAAAGCAATAGCGGTCTCAGGTGTATTATTACGCCATAGGTTCAAGATAGTTGATAAAATCTGAAGTATCTTAATAACCGTCTAGCACTCGTTTTAGCTCACGTATCCTCTGATTTACTCTAGTTCGGTTTTCAGCCTTGGCACGAAAATTTACTTAGGGCTTATCATACAAGTGGGGCAAATGAAACCAATAACACCCCAAAATTAGAAATGATGAGACAAATATTTACACCTAAATCGGGGTTTTCACCTGGTAAACATTTAACTGATTTAAATAAACTAACCTTCTTAAGGTATCAACTAGTTCCAGTCCGAGAGATCAGCCTAATATTTGAGGTACAGGGAGAAAATAAAAACACTAAAACATTTCTGGAAATCATTGTTGATAATATCTATAAGAAGGATAACGACCGAGCTACAATATTAAAAAATATGGGTTTTACAGAACCTGAAATGACATATTTTATTGAAGAAGATATGCTTCAGTTAGATAATACAGGTATTTGGCAGAAAATCATGAAGTTTCTAGAAACTCAACAGGGTGTTCCATTTTTAGCAAAACTTGTTTATCAAAATGTTGATGAAAATAATGATGGGTCTTGGTGGCTACAAGTAGAAACTTTGAGACCTTTAGATCCAAATAGATAAAGTTAAAAAACTAGCTTTTAAACCCGCAGATTCCTCTATCGTTCTGCGGGTTTTCTGTTACTTGTAGGCTGTCTCAGGTGTAATATTACGCCATAGCTTCAAAATAGTTGATAAAATCTGAAATCTCTTAATAACCGCCTATCACTGGTTTTAGCTTACGTATCCTCTGATTTGCTTTAGTTCGGTTTTCAACATTGGTGTGAGAATCTACATAGGCTATACTATGTATATGGGTTGCATTTGCTTCCCATATATGATAACCAATTAGTATAATAAAATGACTACATTAAACGATCATCTTGCACTTCCAAAACCTCCCGAACGCTTGATGCGACTGACTTTCTTAAGTTGTGATATTATCTCCTTAACCTACATTAAGTTCTTATTTAAGGTAATTGATCTAGTTGATGAAAAAAAGGAAGCAGTGGTACTCGTAGATTTTGTATATGAACCTAATAATCAACTAGGTAAAACTTTAACCGCAATGGGTTTTAAACCTCTACAGTTAGACGGTGTTGAAGAGGAAACATTAAGCGATCCGTTAATCGATCAGTTTATTCAAGACCACAAGGGACGTGAGTATGTAGCAAACTTATATTGGGGGACAGAGGGTATGAGTAAGCAAGAATGGTTGGTTAATATAGAAACCATAAAGGAGTTCAACCCTGAAGTTAATCAGTAAACTGTATTCCAATATGTATAACTTTTTAAACTAAATAACCATATTTACCACCCCCTGAGAGAGTTACAGCTTTCCCAGGGGATTATTTTTCAAAACCCTTATTTTCCAACACCTTCACCCAGTCAGGCGAAAGATTCATATCAAGTAAAATTTTCATGCGGAAGCAAGGGGTACTTCAATTTCTTCTACCCGCCATGCAGCATAGGCTAGGGCTTCATAAATATCTTCAGATTCTAAGTATGGGTAGGCTTTGAGAATATCTTCTGGCGTATGTCCTGCTGCCATTAAGCCAACAACAGTACCTACAGTAACACGCCTACCTCGAATGCAGGGTTTGCCACCCATAATTTCTGGGTTGAATGTGATTCGGGTTAGTGGTTTCATAGCGTGATGACTTGAATTTTGCTCAAAAGCAATTATTTCCAATTCCATCATATCCCTGCGGATAGTATCAAAGTTAAAACTCAGTGCGTTAAGCAGTTCAGCCGCAACCAGCGAGATGATAATATTTTGGGGTGCAAAAAAGCTTTGTACTCATCGGGTGCGATCGCCTGATTTTAATTTCAGGGATAATATCTTGTGTGTACACCGCAGCTTCTCAAGGAGAGGATTGAAGTCCTGACTACAGGCGTGTATTTTTGTGTATTAAAATTAAGTGGTTCTACTCCAATTATTGATTCAATATCATAATTAGCAATAAATATTTCTTTTCCTTTATATCTGCCATTTTGATAACCATGTTCAAGTTTGCGCCCATTTTTTTGATCATCAGTCCTACTAATAGTATAATTCCATTCTTTATCCTGTTTTGATACACACCAATTGTACATTTCTCTAATTTCATGGCTATTATCATAAGTAATCAAAAACTGAAACCTATGTTGATGTTTTTTCAACAATTGGCAAAGTCTTTCATGATCTTCTTTTGTAAATGAACAAGTATAAAATTTATTTTGATCTGCATTAAAGTATGGAGGATCTATAAATAAAAAGTAACCATTCGGCAGTTGATTGATTAAAATTTCAAAATCCAAGTTCCATATTTCTGTATTTTGCAACCTTTCCGATGTAGTTCTGAGATGAAATGGCCAGTTTTCCGGCCGCATAGAATACTTCTCACCATATCCCCAATAACAATTTTGATGTTTCATGATCCCAGAATAAGAAGTTCTATTTAAATAAAACCATCGCATTGCTCGTTCTAAATCATTAGAAGGCTTAAATTCGTTTTTATAGTAGGAATGCAACTCCTTTGTAGCAGGAATATTATCTAACAATAATATAAGCTCATTTACATGATCCCGAATCTGAATATAACAATTCACTAATTCCTCATCTTTATCATTTAAAATATTATCTCTTACATTGTTCTTTGCAAAAAATATAGATGAACCCCCAGCAAAAGGTTCGCAATATTTATTATGTTCAGGGATACATTGTAGAATAAGTTTACGAGCATAAAATTTACCCCCTGGATAACGAAAAGGGGAATTTGTTATTCTTTTATTTTGCTTTGACATTTTTTACTATAAAACTATTATTGCTGGACTTTAATTTGATATTATTTTACACAAGAATACGAAATAGTATATTTATTCTGTTACTGAGTTTTTATCTACCCTTGTTGTAACAACACTGCCACATTCCCTGTAATTCTCTCCTCTAATTCCCTAGCTTCTCCATTCAAGCCAATGCCTCATAAGATACTTTGTATTTGTTACAACTCAGTGCAATACGAACTTTAGCCGCAAGCCGCTAGATGTGTAGGTTCGCTTCAATTCAGGGAGAATATTTTGTGTGCATTGTGTTCCTTCTCAAACAGACGAATGAAGTTCTGACTACAGGCGTGAAATTTTATGTTGCTCTGTAACCTCACGTTAATCTATTCTTGTCACAATATGAAGAAAGATTAAGATAAGTGGCGTGTAGGAAAATATGACAATGTTCAGTCAGATTAATTGGGTATTGGTAAATACCTGTGTGCAGTTTGCCGGTTGGGGAATCTTTTCGCTGTTGCTAGCTGAAGTGCTGAGAGACGTTTATCATGTCTTGTGTCATGAAGTCAAATGGCTCGCCAAATGGCACAATAAACACCATCAGGTATACCGACGGGATTTATCCATCGTCTCCGTCCAAGCTTACCAAGATTCCCAGCTTTATCATGATGTTTTTGAGTCAGCTTTATTAGTCGGGGCTTTAAGCATCATCACCCTAGTTGTTCACCAAATGGGCTTATGGCTGGGAGTTTTCTATAGCTGTACCTTCTTATATGGTGCTTCTGTGCGATATTTCACTGGTAAAATTGAAACAGACTACAATCACTTACCCGGCCCTTTACAAATCACTCCCTCGGTTTGGTGGGTAAATCGCACTTACCATTGGCGACATCATTTTGATGACGTGAATGCTTATTACAGTGGTGTCTTTCCTCTTGTGGATAAAATACTCGGTACAAGTCTATCTCTCAAAGGTAAAACCGTAGCTCTAACTGGAGCATCCGGTTCTCTGGGTCAAGCATTAACGGCGGAACTGCTCAAGCATAAAGCGAAAGTGGTGGCTTTAACCACTAACCCGGAAAAGTTAGCACCGCAGACTAATTTAAAAGTGCTTTCCTGGGAGTTAGGTAATGAAGCGCAACTCCAAGAAAGTTTAGAAAAAGTCGATATTTTGATTATCAATCACGGTGTCAATGTCTATGCTAACCGCACACCAGAGGCGATCGCATCTTCCTATCAGGTGAATACTTTCTCTGTCTTGCGGTTAATGGATATATTTTTAACAACTGTCACCGGACCACAAGCTAAAGCGACTAAGGAAATCTGGGTAAACACTTCTGAGGCTGAGGTTTCCCCGGCTTTAAGTCCCCTCTATGAATTAAGTAAACGCACATTAGGAAATCTTGTCACTCTCAAGCGGTTGGATGGTAATTGTGTGATTCGCAAATTAATTCTAGGGCCGTTTAAAAGTAAACTCAATCCTTATGGGTTGATGTCAGCGACCCAAGTAGCTCGTGGTATCTTGTTTTTTGCACGGCGAGATTTCCGTAATATTATTGTCACTATTAATCCTCTGACTTATCTGCTGTTTCCAATCAAGGAAGCTAGCACATGGCTCTATTACCGGATTTTTAGCAAAACAGCTAATTTTTAAAGAGCTAAAGACTGTTTTCAAACCCAAGATTAGACGAAAATGTAGGTTGGGTTGAGGATACAAAACCCAACTTTAACCAATATTTGGTTTAGGAACCCCCTCCCCGCAAGGAATGAGGGGGCTATGATCTACTTTTTATGATTAGGAAACGCTATATTTACCAGAAAAATCAGAAATGAGAATAATTTGATTTTTTTTTCTTTAAATATCTCCCAATAAATAAGTTTTAGTGAGGTGTAAATGGCTAAAAATGTGTGGGTTAAAATCCCCCATAAAAAGTTAATAATATTAGTATTAGCTGCTACGGTGATTACAGGGGGAATTGCTGTTTATGGGCTTTCTCAGTTTGGTTTAATTGGTGAAACTAACTCATCTGAAGTTCCAGAAACCGCGCCAATTGTACCTAGAGTCAGTGCTTTAGGAAGATTAGAACCTGAAACAGAGGTAATTAGGTTATCTGCACCTTTGCAATTAGATGGCGATCGCATCGCGGAAATTTTAGTTCAAGAAGGTGATACAGTCAAAACTGGGCAAATACTGGCAATTTTAGACTCACGTACTCTTTTACAGAGTAATGTACTGCAAGCACAGCAGCAGGTGAAAGTTGCAGAAGCTAAACTAGCCCAAGTCCAAGCTGGTGCAAAAGCTGGAGAAATTGCAGCCCAGAAAGCCACCATTGAACGGTTACAAGCAGAGTTAGCCGCAGATAGAATTAATCAACAAGAGGCGATCGCCCGCATAGAGGCGCAATCATTAGGTGATAGAATTGCACAAGAAGCGACAATTAACAAATTTCAATCAGAACTAAATAACGCCAAATCAGAATATAACCGTTATCAGCAACTATCATCAGAAGGAGTAATTTCTCAATCCTTATTTGATAGTAAAGGTTTAATTCTGGAAACAGCACAACAGCAACTCAAAGAAGCCGAAGCAGTTTTAAATCGCATTAACTCCACTGCTAGCAGAGAACTAACTCAAGCCCAAGTTGCACTCACTCGAATTATCGACACTGGGAATAAACAAATCACTGAAGCCCAAGCTACCCTCAACAGTATTCAAGAAATTCGCCCAGTAGATATACAAGCTGCAAAAAGTGAAGTTGAGAATGCAATGGCGACACTCAAAGAAATGCAAATTAAATTAGAATCTACCTATATTAAAGCACCAATCGCCGGACAAATTCTCAAAATTCATGCAAAAGTCGGAGAAAAAATTCGGGATGCTGGAATTGCAGAATTAGCAGAAAATCAGCAAATGATCGCAGTGGCGGAAGTATATCAAACTGATATTAGTAAAATTCAAGTAGGACAGTCAGCAGTAGTTACCAGTCAAGCATTTTCTGGGGAATTACGCGGAACAGTTTCTCAAATTGGTTTACAGGTAAATAGACAAAACGTTTTTAGTAATCAACCAGGAGAAAACCTAGATAGCCGGGTAATTGATGTCAAAATTCGCTTGCATCCTGAAGATAGTAAAAAAGTGGCAGGGTTAACTAATTTGCAAGTACAAACAGCAATTAATTTTTAGAAAAATATGATAACACTTACAGATATACCGCCAGATAAATATATTAAAGTCGGTGAAATTAACACCCGCTATTGGACTTTAGGAAACAATGAAAAAACTATTATCTTATTACACTGTGCTGGAGGTTCTGTAGAATTTTGGTTTTATAATATTCAGGTTTTAGCGCAATATTACCGGGTATACGCTATTGATATGGTGGGTTCTGGTCTTTCTGATAAACCATCAGCTACTTATTCTTTAAGTTACCAAGCTGAATTTATCAAAAACTTCATGGATACGCTAAATATTAAAATTGCTACCTTAGTGGGTAATTCTATGGGAGGTGCTGCTGCTATTCAGTTGAGTTTAATGTTTCCCAACCAAGTAGAAAAGTTAATCTTAATTGGTAGTTTTGGGCTAGGGAAAGAAATTAACCTGAGACTGCGTTTAGCAACTTTACCATTAGGTTTACGTTTCTTTCCTCCTAATGGAGAAAAAATTGATTTACTGCTAAAAAGAGAGGTTTATAACTGGAAAATAATTCCCCCAGAGTGGAAGAAAATTCGTTATCCTATTTATTCCCTTCCTCACAGAGAAAAACCACTGATGCAATTAGCACGGACACATTTAAATTTATTTGGTGTGAGGAAGACCGTTTTTTCTGAAATAGTTAAACAACTGGGAAATATTACAGCGCCAACCCTAATTATTTGGGGTAAACAAGATCCTATCCTTCCCGTTTCTCATGCTGAGGTTGCGGCTAAAGGTTTACCTAATAATCAGTTACACATTTTCGATAGCTGTGGTCATTATCCCCATTTGGAATTTCCCGACAAATTTAATTCTCTGGTTTTAAATTTCCTCGCTGAATAATTAATTCTATTTATCCCCTATGATTCCTTTATTATCTCGCAAAACGCCCCTAGCATGGCGACAGTTAATGAAAGAAAAAACTCGGCTATTAATTGCTGTAGCTGGGATTGCATTTGCTGATATGCTAATGTTTATTCAGCTTGGTTTTGAAAGTGCGCTTTTTGATGCAGCTATCCAACCTCATCGCAATTTAGAAGCAGATTTAATTTTAATTAATCCCCAATTTCAAACTCTGTTTTCAGTCAAAAGTTTTTCTAGGGAGAGACTATATCAAACATTGGGTTATGAGGCGGTAAAATCAGTCAATTCTGTTTATATTGGTACTGGACAATGGCGAAATCCTCAAACCCGCTTTGATCGTGCTATTTTAGTTTGGGGTATCGATCCGGTAGAACCTGCATTTAAATTTCCCGAAGTCCAAGAAAATCAGAAATCTTTAAAACAATTACACCAGGTGTTGTTTGATGAAGCGGGTCGTCCAGAATATGGCGCTGTGGGTGATATTTTTCAGGAAACAGGTAAGTTTGAAACGGAATTGAATAATAAAGTCATCCGTGTGAGTGGTGTATTTAGTAATGGTGCTTCTTTTGCGGCTGATGGTAATGTGATTACTAGTGATTCTACTTTTTTGCAGTTGTTTCCTGAACGTCAAAGAGACCGGATTGAGGTAGGATTAATTACATTACATCCGGGTGTAGATGTAGAAAAACTGCGATCGCAATTAACCGCAGACTTACCCAATGATGTCATTGTTTTGACTCCAGAAGGTTTTGCTCAAATAGAAAAAAAATACTGGGCTGAGGGTACTGGGATTGGTTTTATTTTTGGTTTAGGTGTGGTGGTGGGTTTTATTGTCGGGATCGTGATTGTTTACCAGATTCTCTACTCTGATGTTTCTGAACATTTACCAGAATACGCCACCCTGAAAGCAATGGGTTATGGCGATCGCTATTTGTTGGGAGTCTTGTTACAAGAGGCTTTATTTCTAGCCATCTTAGGTTACATCCCCGCATTTTTCCTTTCCTTTGGATTGTATCAGATTACCTACGCTGCCACCATGTTACCCATCACCATGAAGTTAGAACGGGCAATAACTGTATTTATTTTGACAGTGATTATGTGTAGTTTCTCAGGTGCGATCGCCATGCAAAAATTACGCACAGCCGACCCCGCAGATGTTTTTTAATTTTAACTTATAGCAACCGCCAAGGAGGTTAGGACAAAAATAGATCATAAAACCCTTGTAATTCAGGATTTTTAAGCCTGCTCCCCTGCCCTATTTAACAATCCCCACTCCCCATAAAATCCGATGTTAGAAAATTCTGTGACAACACCAGTAATTGCTGTAGAACATCTGAATCATTACTTCGGTGGAGGTAATCTGCGTAAACAAGTTTTATTTGATATTAATTTGCAGATTAAAGCCGGTGAAATTGTGATTATGACTGGTCCCTCCGGTTCGGGAAAAACTACGTTATTAACCCTTATGGGTGGTTTGCGATCCGCTCAAGCAGGTAGCTTAACAATCTTAGGAAAGGAAATTTGTGGAGCCAGCAAAGGACAATTAACTAAACTGCGCCGCCAAATTGGATATATTTTCCAAGCACATAACCTGATGAGTTTTTTGACAGCAAAAGATAATGTCAGGATGTCCATAGAGTTGCATGATGAGTTATTAAAGGAGGATATCAACGCTAAAGCGATCGCCATGCTGGAAACTGTGGGTTTAGGCGATCGCGTAAATTACTATCCAGAGAACCTCTCAGGGGGACAAAAACAAAGAGTTGCGATCGCCCGCGCATTAGTCAGTCACCCCAAAATTGTTTTAGCCGATGAACCCACAGCAGCATTAGACAAAAAATCTGGGCGTGATGTTGTGGAATTAATGCAAAAGTTAGCTAAAGAACAAAGTTGTACAATCTTGCTAGTTACCCACGACAACCGGATTTTAGATATTGCTGATCGGATTATCTATATGGAAGATGGTCAGCTAAAGTTGGGGACTGGGTAAAAACCCTTTTGGGGTTGAAATTTTATTCCTAACTTCCTTAGTGGTTGCATACATCAGCTTCCACTGCGATCGCCCTCACAAACATTAACAACTATTCAGCTAAAATTAGTTTCAGAATATAGAGTTTTAAAAGCGGAATCCTATGACAATTTGGGTAAATGAGCAAATAGATCCTTCAGGGATGATTTATGCCTGTATTGCTTGTTGTAATGAATCACAAGCCAGAGATTGTCATCAATCCTTTCAAGAAAACTTGACCGCTAACCAAAAATCATCCGGTTGGGTAGCAAAATTACGCATAGTCAATTCCTGGGATGAAGTCCCGGTTAATGCTCTGAAACTGAATTAACTAGATCCCAGTTAAGCCTAGCCCCAAAACTTCTCAAACATATAGGTCATACCTTCGAGGTTTTGACCTCTATTTTTTGGAAGCTAGAAGGGAATATTATTTTCACATCCGACTCGTAAAATTAGCTTGAGTTGGAAATAGAGATTAAAAAAATATAAAAATTCGGTTAAAAAATTACAACTTCTGGGAAAAAACTTATAAATAGCTTCACTAATTAGCACAAGTTAATGACTTTTAGGAACTTTTAAGAGTTATCATCATAACAAGACTTAAATGTAAAACTGACACATAGGAAATTAATCTAGTGATTTCCCAAGTTTACACTTCCGAAAAAGCCTGTCCGATTAATTTAGTTGGCAACACAGGACTAGGTGTTGAAATTTCAATTCATTCACCCAGTGACTATATCTGTGCCAACTGCGAACGGATATTACCAGATTGGAAAAATCAAGGTTGTTTTTGGGTCATCATTGTTTTACAGCAATCACGTTATCAACTCGTCAAAAGTACAACCCAAATAGAACAAGAAAAACAACGTCTGCGGGAAAAATTCATGCGGTTTGGTTGTGACCTCGCCTTTCAATTGCGCGATCGCGGTTATGTCACAGACCTGATTGATCCTCGCACTGGCTACCCCTTACTGTCTCATCCCGGAGAAATTCCCCACAATGACACAGCAGTAGTCAAAGCCTTACTTAACTATCCAGTAATGAAAAACAAATGTCGGGTACTGATTCATCCTCTCTGGGGTGCAGCAGTTTATCCCAGTGTTTTAATATCAGTAGCACCGCCAAAAATGATCAAAACTTTCACCAAAGAGATTGCACCCTTACACGGATGGAATTAACAACTACTTTCCCTGAAGCAGTAGACGCTACTAATTCAGGAAATTTAGTATCAGATTTAATAAATAAAATGTAATATTTCAGAATATCTAGGAAACTAGTAATTGACTATTAAAATTAAAGACTTATCAGGAGGCGCGGTCTTGAGCATACCAAATCTCATTGAGCAAGCTACCATCCCCCCAACATCAGATTCTATGACATCTAGCCCTTTTGACGCTGACAGCTTCAATCAAGCCGTAATGTCAACCTATGGCCGGTTTCCCCTAGCTTTAGACCGGGGTGCTGGCTGTCGGGTTTGGGATACCCAAGGACGAGAATATCTGGACTTTGTAGCCGGAATTGCCACTTGTACCCTGGGACACGCCCATCCAGCTATGGTAGAAGCAGTGACACGCCAAATCCAAAAGCTGCATCATGTTTCTAATCTATACTACATTCCCGAACAAGGTGAATTAGCCCAGTGGATAGTGGAAAATTCCTGTGCAGATCGAGTATTTTTCTGCAACTCTGGGGCTGAGGCGAACGAAGCAGCCATTAAACTGGCGCGAAAATATGCCCACACAGTTCTAGATATTGAGAAACCGATTATTTTAACCGCCAATGCTAGTTTTCACGGTCGGACTTTAGCCACAGTTACGGCTACAGCACAACCGAAGTATCAAAAATATTTTGATCCTTTAGTCCCAGGTTTTGAATATGTTCCCTATAACGATATTCATGCTGTAGAAGCAGCCATTAGTGAGTTAGATGAAGGTGATTACCGTGTAGCAGCGATTCTGATTGAACCGTTGCAAGGAGAAGGCGGCGTGCGTCCTGGTGACGTGGCTTATTTCCAACAGCTGCGGAAAGTTTGTGATGAAACTGACGTTTTGTTGATGTTCGACGAAGTGCAAGTTGGGATGGGACGCAGTGGTAAGTTATGGGGTTATGAACATTTGGGTGTAGAACCAGATATCTTTACCAGTGCCAAAGGTTTGGGTGGCGGTGTCCCCATTGGGGCGATGATGAGTAAGAAGTTCTGCGACGTTTTCCAGCCCGGAGAACACGCCAGTACTTTTGGTGGTAATCCCTTTGTTTGTGGTGTGGCGCTGGCTGTTTGTCAGACTTTGGAAAAAGAAAATATTTTGCAGAATGTGGAAGCACGGGGTATACAGCTACGAAATGGCTTAAAGGCGATCGCCGCTAAATATCCCAATTACATTTCTGAAGTTCGCGGTTGGGGTTTAATCAATGGGATGGAGTTACAAACAGATGTTCCCTTCACCGCAGTCGATGTTGTGAAGGCTGCTATCGACCAGGGTTTATTGCTAGTACCAGCAGGTCCCAAGGTTATCCGATTTGTACCACCGTTAATTGTGACTGAGGCGGAAGTCGATTTAGCCTTGCAAATTGTGGAACGGGCGATCGCTTCTCTCGTAGCTTAAGTTTAATCAGCGAGGATGGGTCTTTACGCCTGTCTCTCGCTGTTTTAGTTTTAGAATTTATCTCACGCAGAGGCGCAGAGGCGCAGAGAAGAGGAGGGGGAGAGAAATATAACTGTTAATTTTCTACAGGATGCTGTCCATAATATGGTAAAGCCTCACACCAATCAGGATGTTTACCTTGTTGCCAATCTAAATAAGCCAATTCCAAAATACTGCTGACCGTTGCCGCTAAACCAGATGTGGCTGTAATTAGTTGGTATTCACTCTGCCAATTTGCTAAAGTTTCTTGCCATGCTTCTGGTGTAAATACTGTATCTGGTAATAAGGCTGTAATCTGTAAGTGATCAGCAGATATTTGGTAAATAGCCCCGAAAACTTTTCCCCGTTGTGCGGGCATTTCTACAGCTATCACGGCTGGGTTTGATTGATTTTGACCTTTTTCCGCCCAAGCCACTGCTGCTAAGGTAGAAATGGCAAATATAGGGAGATTTAACTGTTGTCCCAAGGTGCGGGCAATGACTAGACCAATGCGCGTCCCTGTAAAACCACCAGGACCCCTAGCTACGGCAATAAATTCTATATCTGCCCAGGTGTGGGGTTGAATAAATTCTTTTAAATATTTATGTACGTAACTAGATAAATCACGCCCCAAATCCCAAGTATCAGCGCGAGTTTCACCAGCAAAATTACTGATAGCCAACCCCAGTTCGGGTGTTGTGGTGTGTAGGGCGATGGCGTATTTTTGGGCTGCAAGCTGTTGTAGTTTGGGGGTCAAGGTTAATTAAACTGTTAATAATTTGTGGGTGTTTTATTTATTCAATCATATAATCGTTGCTTTATTTAGCTGGATGGATTATCAAACCGCCAAGTCGCCAAGTACGCCAAGGGGAGATTTTCAAAGTGGTATGTACGACTACTACAGGGGGTAGTAGCCGCAATGTGCAACAATCGGTGATCACGTAGGTACTAATTCACCGGGACGCAATTTCGACCATTTACCCATTTCTTGTTGAAAGCTGAGACAACCGACAACGTCCCATTCCATTTCAATCACATCTTCGCTTGTGCGGATGTTGACGTTAATTGAGGGTTCATTGGGGTCAAAGGTGGGATTTTCGGTTAAATGGGGCTGTTGGTGTTGTGCTTCTACGGCGTGGTAGGTTTCACAACTGTCTACGTAGTGGCAGTTCACGCAAATACACATAATCGAACTGACTCCAAAAACCTGTATTTATTGCTAATGTAACTTAAGCCCAAGTTTTATTCACTATTTATTGGGTTGATTTTGATGACAATCTCCGAAACAAATCTGACTCTACTCCTCGAAAATTGCCCTTTTAACTGGGAATTGTTACCACAACCAGCCTATCTTGTCGGTGGCGCTGTGCGGGATGCGCTTTTGGGTAGAAGTCGTGAATACTTGGATCTAGATTTTGTGATCCCATCTGGCGCGGTACAGGTAGCGGAAAACATCGCCCGTGATTATCAGGCTGGTTTTGTGTTACTTGATGCCCAAAGGCAAATCGCCCGTGTAGTTTTTCCCGATGCTACGGTGGATTTTGCCCAACAAGAAGGGGAAAGTATAGAAACTGATTTAGATAGAAGAGATTTTACAATTAATGCGATCGCCTATAATCCCCATACCCAAGAAATTATCGACCCGTTAAATGGAGAGGCTGACCTCAAACAGGGTATCTTGCGAATGATATCAGCAGCTAACCTGAAAGATGACCCTCTGCGATTAATGCGAGCATATCGTCAAGCCGCCCAGCTTAACTTTACCATTGAGTCAAATACTGAGAAAACTATTGGGAATTTGGCATCACAAATCACAGAAGTCGCCGCCGAACGAGTGCGAGTAGAAATCGGTTATTTATTAGCAAATTCTCAAGGTACACATTGGCTAATCAAAGCCTCAGAAAATGGGTTACTTGCGCCTATATTCCCCAATGCTACTGCCCAAAGCTGGGAAAAACTGGCAAAAATTGACACAGTAGCCGCCTTAGTTAGTCAAAATTACCCACAACTGAGTGCAGAATTACAACAGCCCCTGCGCGACACATTAAAAACCACTTGGTTAGGTATCGCTAAACTGGCTTGTTTGGTTAACCCTGAGCCAGAAGTTGCCAAAATAGAACTGCAAGAACGGACTTACAGCCAGGGGGAAATTAAAGCTGTGATTACTGCACTGAAACTATCACCGCAACTTCAATCAGGTAATATGTGCGTGAGGGAACAGTATCTTTTCTTTCAAGCAGCAGGAAACGTATTTGCGGCTACAATCATCCTAGCCTTAGTAGATAATAATTTGGTATCGGCGATGTCTGGCGACCAGTCGCTATGCGTCTATGCACCATTAATCAACCGTTACCTGAACCCTGATGATCTGGTTGCCCATCCCACTAAACTCGTAAGTGGTGACGATGTCATTCTAGCATTAAATATTTTACCTTCGCCAAAATTAGGGGAATTATTAACAGAAATTGCCATTGCTCAAGCTGAGGGTAAAATTTCCAGTCCCCAAGAGGCGATCGCCTGGGCGCAGAGTTTACTATTAGACTAGAGGTATAACATCTTTCAACTATGTAACATACCGCGATTACCCACTGGGTCACAATCTCAAAGCTTGAGGGTAAGGTATTTCTGTAATTTACAGATATCCCGACTACCTGCTAACATATCTACTAAACAATTGAATAGCGTCAGCAACATTGACATCACCATCCCCGTTGGCATCTAAGAAAGAACTCAATACAGAATTTCCGCTAGTTTGGGGATTTTGGGTATTAGCACCAGATTGCAATAAATTTAATACTATCGGCACAATCACAGGTAATAATTGCATAATTGTACCAGCATCTAATCCTGTATGTTGAGAAGCTACCTGTGCAACCTGTTGTTGGATTTGAGGGGAAAATAGGGAACTGACGGCTTGAGGGTTAGAAGAAGTCCCAGCATATTGATTAACTAATCCTTGGGTTGCTTCATTACCTTCTGAGGCTTGCTTCTCTTGTAAAGCAGAACGTACATAATTACCCACTATACCAACAACCGATTGTATTGTTGAAGGATTAGTACCAGTGGCATTACTCAGCTGATTAACAGTGTTAATAATACCACCGAGTTGACCTAAACTAGCTTGTTGATTGGGATTGCTCACAGCACCGATTATTTGATCAAATAGACCCATAATTATCTTTCTCCTAATGTTCTGATTCCTTGACTGTAGAACAGCTGTTGCTATTATGAAACAATTAACACCGCAAAACCAGAAACTTAAGGATGAAAAATCACTCCTCCTCTCTGCGCCTCTGCGTCTCTGCGTGACACCAATCCATATTTAAACCGTCACCCCTTCCAACTCTTCATCACTCAACTCATACAACTGACGCAACTTATCCAACTTATCTGCATCAGCTTGCCAAATACCCCGCCCATGCGCCTCAATCATGCGGCTTAAAATATTGCGAAAAGCTTCAGGATTCGCCTTGCGTAACTTCTCCGCCATCTCTGCATCCAAAGCATAAGTATCAGCCGCTTGGTCATAAACCCAATCATCTTGAAAATCAGCAGTTCCAGCCCAACCAATTAACGCCGTCATCCGTTGGGAAATCTCAAACACACCGCCAGAACCTTGATTAGCCATTGCTTGCGCCCATTTGGGATTGAGTAACTTACTGCGGTACTCCATTCGGAGTAAATCCTCTAAATTGCGGGGTGTGGTGTCCTTCGAGAAACTTTCCACAAAGCTAGTCGTTACCTTCTTACCGCGTTGCTTTTCTGCCGCCTTTTTCAAACCGCCAGTATTAGCGTAATATTCTTGAATATCAGTTAAACCGTACTCTACAGAATCAATTTCTTGAACAATGCGATCGCTAGTTTTTAATAAAGTATTTAAAATCTCCGGTCTAGCTTGACCCTTATCTTTCCTACCATAGCTAAACACATTCCGACCTTGCCAAGTATCACCCAACTCATCCCCAGATTCCCAATTACCATCAACCACCCGGTCATTTACCAAAGAACCGAAATCACCGGCCGGATTAGAAAACAATCGTGCAGAACTATTCTCTACACCTTGCGCCTGTAAAGCCAAAGCGTGCTTTCTGATAAAATTCTGGTCTTCCGGTTCATCAGCATCAGCCGCCCGTTGAAACAAATCATCCAATAATTCAATAATATTTACAAAACTATCTCTAAAAATCCCCGACAAATTACCCAAAATATCAATTCTAGGATGTCCCACCTCAGACAAAGGCTGCAACTCATAACGCACAATGCGCCCAGTCCCCTCCTTCACAGGTTCAGCCCCCACCAACTCCAAAAGAATCCCCAAAGACTCACCCTTAGTCTTAATCGCATCCAAACCCCATAACATCACCGCCACAGTTTCCGGATAACTCCCATGTTCAGCCAAATGCTGGGCGATAACTTTCCGACCAACTTCCCGACCCCGTGCAAAAGCTGCCGGAGAAGGCATTCTATAAGGGTCTAAAGCGTGAATATTCCTCCCCGTAGGAAGCACCCCAGCCCCATCCCGCAACAAATCACCACCGGGCGCAGGTAAAATATACTCACCATTCAAACCCCGCAACAAACTCGCCAACTCATCAGTACACTGCATCAACAAACCAGTAACTAACTCCTCCTCCTCTCTGCGTTCTCTGCGCCTCTGCGGTTCGTTCTCTTCTCCAAAATAAGCATCCAAATACCCAGCCAACTCCTCCTCATTCGGCGCTGACCCCAAAATATGCAAACCCGAAGAAAACAACCGACTCTCCAACACCTGCAAATATTGCGACAACTTCACCAAATAATCATCAAAAGCGCGATCGCTAAACATTTTCACATTTTCAGGACTAAAAGCAATCCCCAAACCTTTAGCATCATCAAAAGGACAATCAGCATCCAAACCAGAATCAACAATCTGCTTGCAAATAACCTCCTTCAACAGATAATTCTTTTGCGGGTCTTCTCGATACTCCGAAATCAAATCCCGCAAAGACAGCAACTGCTTATATAAACCAGCGCGACCATAGGGCGGGACATTGTGAGAAATTAACACCCCATAACCGCGACGCTTCGCCAAAATCGACTCAGAAGGATTATTTGCTGCATATATATATAGATTAGGTAAATCCCCCAATAAAATATCCGACCAAGAATAACCAGTATTACCTAAAGGCGAACCCGGCAACCATTCTACAGTTCCGTGCATCCCAAAGTGAACCACAGCATCAGCCGCAAAATCATTTTGCAACCATTTATAAAAAGCTGCATATTGGGGATGAGGTGTTAAATCTCGTTCAAACATTAACCGCATCGGGTCGCCTTGTATCCCCAAAGGTGGTTGGACACCAATCCAAACATTACCTAACTGGACACCGCCGAGATGTAATTCCTCACCATAGGTTTTAATTCCAGTTCCCGTTAAAGATTTCCATTGTTTGACGATGCGGGAAGTTAGCAGATATCCCAACCATTTTTCTAACTTCCGGAAATGTACACTGGAACCCCCCCTACCTGCGTGAACGAGGGGGGACATGATTTGATTTTTGATGGTGGGTTCTTCATCTGCTGCTTTCACTTGACGAATCAACTCTTCCCCATCTT
This sequence comes from Nodularia harveyana UHCC-0300, assembly GCF_034931085.1. Taxonomy (NCBI): domain Bacteria; kingdom Bacillati; phylum Cyanobacteriota; class Cyanophyceae; order Nostocales; family Nodulariaceae; genus Nodularia; species Nodularia harveyana. The sequence goes on from NZ_JAYGHG010000005.1 coordinate 68,194, forward strand.
CAGGAATATCACCAACCTCATATCCTTGGTCTTTGAGGGCGTGGAGGAATTTAATTAGACTCCGGGGAACATTCAATAAAGCCGCAGTCCCTACAGCCCCATATCCTGGGGGAAATCCATATAAAATAATTGCTATTTTGCGTTCTGATGCTGACTTTTGCCGTAAAGTAGTCCAATTTTTGACTCTCCCAATTAAGCGCTGGACTCGTTCGGGAATTAGATAAATCTGTTCACCCACTAAACCGCCGAGGGGAATGGTGTCAATTGCGCCATCGAGTTCTGGTAAAGCATACAATACCACACTTTGCAGTCCGCCTACACCTTGACGTGTCCAGGAGTGAATATCTTGAATTAGCAGGGGTGCAGCCACAATATAAGGTACATTCTTAGCAGCGAGGATGCGTTTTGCTACTTCGACTTGTCGCCCCGCTTCCATTGAACCTGCGGGACCACCCACTAGGGGAAAGCCAATTGTAGAAATAATTGCATCTACTTGGACGGCTTGATCTGAAAGTGAGAGAGTTTCCTTATTCCCTTTTTGGCGTTGCTGGGTTTCGTAGTCGGTGGTCATCCAATCTCGGACTGCGACGTGTCCTTCTACACCGTTGATAAAAATGGGTAGGGGAATTAACCCGGCTTGTTCAAAACTGTGAATCAGTTGGGGAATATATGGTTGTTTGGTAATGACGTGTTTGCGGTAGAGTAGAATCCCGATGATTGGGGAGTGGGGAGTTACTTCGACTCCGCTCAGTAACCGGGGGAGTGGGCTTGCCCTGAGCGCAGTCGTTTGCGTAGCATCCCGCAGGGTAGGGGAGTGGGAAATTTTGCTGATTCTCTGATTTTTATACCACTCTAGATATGCTTTGGGGGATGTAAAAAAGCCTTGATAGTCGGGATGTAGTAAACCCATGTCGGGGGTTTCAATGGGTGGGGGAATATCGCCGACTTTTAATTCTAAGTATTTTTCGGCTAATATCCAGAATAATGCGGCTACGTTTTCGGAACCACCGGCGTTCCAGTATCCATAGATAATTAACCAGTTGCGTAAGTCTTGGACTTTTTGGACGGGGACGAATTTGAGGAGTTTGGGACCGATTTTTAAGAAGCTAATATAACCGGCGAGTTTGTCTTCTTCCCGACCATTGCTGAATTTATCGAGGATGAATTTAACTGGTTTGGGCATTCCTTTGGGTTTGTCGCCAATGGCAAAAATGCCGAGTTTGGTGAAACTCATCAGTTCTAAGGCTGACTCGAAGATGAGACGGATGGGAATTTGGTTAATGCGATCGCGCAACCACAAAACTTGGTCATAATCAAATAGTAAGCTACCGAAAAACACATCAGCACCATCTAGTGCGGCTTCTACTTCGCTACGTTGACTGGTAATATTGCGATAGCCTTGCTCGCCGAAGGCATCGCTAAATACCCGAATATCCAAATCTGGACAGCGTGACTTAGCTAACTCGGCTGCTTTTCTGTACAAGTCAGCGTTAAACGATTCAAATCCAGCAATTAAGACAATGCGTTTCATGGGTCAGCTACTAAAGATCCCGTTACTTATGATCTTAAACATGGATTCGGTGGAATGAACCATTCCTGAAAATGAATACTCAAGAAAAAAAGATTTTGGCAAATTGGCACATTTCCTGATTGCAGGTTTGGTATTGTGAGGCTCATGTATATCTTTGTGCAACAATACGGACTTGCAGAATCCCTCAGTTAGCTGGCTATCTACTGGGGGTCTTTTTTTTAACAACTCATGCTAGTTTAAACAGGACAACTGATAATCATAAATTAGTCATGGAAAACTTTGTTTTTTACAACCCAGTTAAACTTCTGTTTGGTAAAGGTCAAATCGCCAATATTGCTGCCGAAATTCCTACCGATGCTAAGATTTTAATGCTTTATGGCGGCGGTAGCATCAAAAGTAATGGTGTTTATGACCAAGTGAAGTCTGCGTTAGCTGGACGTAATATTACTGAATTTGGCGGAATCGAACCTAATCCTCACCTGGAAACTCTCCTCAAAGCAGTTGAACTGATACGGAAAGAAGGGATTGATTTTTTACTGGCTGTGGGTGGAGGTTCGGTACTTGATGGGACAAAATTTATTGCAGCTGCGGTTCCCTTTGCAGGTGATCCTTGGGATATCCTCGCTAAGGCGGCCCCTGTGACTGCGGCTATGCCCTTTGGTGCAGTTTTAACTTTACCAGCAACCGGTTCAGAAATGAATACCAACTCGGTGGTGACGAAATGGGAAACCCAAGAAAAACTCTTCTTCAGCAGTCCTTTAGTGTTTCCCCGCTTTTCTGTTCTTGACCCCGAAAGCACTTTTTCCCTACCGCCTCGGCAAATTAGCAATGGTATTGTAGATGCATATACCCATGTCATGGAACAATACTTGACCTATGCAGTGAATGCACCTTTGCAAGATCAGATGGCTGAGTCAATTTTGAAAACTTTGATTGCAGAGGGGCCAAAAACCTTAGCTGATCCTCAAGACTACGATGCAAGGGCTAATATTATGTGGTGTGCAACTATGGCATTAAATGGGTTGATTGGGGCTGGAGTACCGCAAGATTGGTCAACCCACATGATTGGACATGAGTTGACAGCACTGCACGGTTTAGATCATGCTCAAACTTTGGCGGTGGTATTACCGAGTAATTTGACGATTAGACGCGATCGCAAATCCCAAAAACTTTTACAATATGCTGAACGAGTCTGGGGTATTATTGAGGGTACAGAAGCAGATCGGATTACGGAGGCGATCGCCAAAACTCGCAACTTCTTCGAGTCCGTTGGTGTCCGCACTCACCTATCTGATTACGGTGTCGGCTTAGATACTATTCCTGTAATTATTGAACGTTTTGAACAGCGCGGGTTTACTGCTTTAGGCGAACACAAAGATGTTAACCCAGAAATTGTTACGAAAATTTTAACTCTCTGTGCCTAAAATCTCATCGATTCAAGATCACACATATAGCAACCGCCAAGGAAGTTAGGACAGAAACAGATCATGAAACCCTGTTCCCTGTTCCCTGTTCCCTATTCCCTGATCAAAGTTTGCGTCTCTGGATAACTGGAGCGCAAAATTTTTCTAGACCATAAATACAGATAAACGCTAATAATTCTGTATGTCACTAGACCAGGAAACCTGATAGTATTCCATCCCTCAAAAAATCATGACTAAATAATATTTTCAGGGGAAACTTTCCGCCAAGAAATAGTTATAAATATTACGAAATAAATATACAAAGATTGCCTTAATGAAGGATTTTTGAATAGCGATGTACAATAAAACTAACTGCCAAGGTTTCACCCTTACTTCTCGCATCACAGGACAGCTTGCACTCAAGTTATGACATTCTGCGATCAACCGATATACATGAGAAGTGAGTCGGTAACAGCATACCTTGAAGACAAAGAAAGATTGCGTAAAACCCGCCAACACAAGAGTTAACAAGCTCCTTAGGGCGTTAGATTTGGGAATCTCTAGAATTACGACAATTTGAGTTTATTTGCGGCTATTAGCCCTTAGCAAAAATCAACAGCCTTTAACTAGGACATTTTGAGCTTTTGTAAATAGGGTCTATATTTATGCCGTGAAAAACTACTTATTGACAATTTACCCAAAAGCGTTGCCAGATTTAAAATCCAAAGGAGTCCATGAGTACCACTAATTTTACCAAACCAGAAAATGTCTACCAACGCCCAGAGGAAGGACCTCATCTACCAAGAAAAAACTCGATAAAACATGGTACAAAACATCAAAATATTCAAAAACGGGAGCCTGTATCTGATAGTTACTTGTTAAAAGAGCAAAATCGTGGTCGAGTAGCAATCTTTATTGATGGAGTCAGTCTATTTCATACAGCCTTACAACTGGGAATTGAAATCGACTATCTGAAATTGCTTTGTCATTTAACCGGGGGTTCACGGTTATTGCGGGCTTTCTTTTACACTGCTGTCGATACCTCAAGGCCAAATTCCCCACGTCCACGCCCCAATGAAAAGCAACAAGGTTTTCTGTTTTGGATGCGTCGCAATGGTTATCGTGTATTTACCAAAGAAGTTCAACTAGCAGACCATACCAAAAAACACAATTTGAATGTAGAAATTGCTGTGGATATGATTACCTTAGCGCCCTATTATGATACGGCAATTTTAGTCAGTGGAGATGGTGATTTATCCTATGCCGTCAATGCTGTCACAGCTACAGGTTCTCGTGTAGAAGTGGTGAGTTTACGGGCGCTGACTAGTGATAGTTTGATTGATGTGGCTGATGAATTTATTGATCTCGACAGGATTAAACAATATATCCAGAAGGATTCTCATGTTGGTTATAGCTATCGGGTGCTGTCTAATTCCAAGGTCTAAATCTCCATATCTCATTGATTGCTGTCTAGCTCCCAATATCAGGTAAAATGGCAAATTAGGGAATAACTCTGCGTATTTTTTTCTCAAATCCCACCGCCAATGGATATTTTAATTGTTGAGGATGAACTAGAAATTTCTCAGTTAATCCAACATTCCTTAGATAAAGAAGGATTTTCCTGTCGGGTCAGCCGCGATGGTATCAACGCCTTGCAGATGTTTCAGGAAAAACCACCAGATTTAATCATCCTCGACTTAATGATTCCGGGGTTGGATGGACTAGAAGTGTGTGCCAGGATTCGCCAACAACCAGGAACCAAAGATCCTTATATTTTAATGCTGACAGCTAGGGGTGAGGAAATTGATCGGGTAATTGGTTTATCAACTGGTGCTGATGACTATATGGTTAAACCCTTTAGTCCCAGAGAGTTAGTGGCGAGGGTGAGGGCTTTATTACGGCGTAGTCTCCGTCAAGGGGGACAGCATCAGGTAAATAAGACTCGACATTTTGTGATTGATTTAGATCAACACACTGCAACTCGGCAGATAGATTCTCAACCGGCAGCAACTTTAGATTTAACTACATTAGAATTTAATCTATTAAATACCTTTGTGAGTAATCCGGGGCGAGTTTGGAACCGGACTCAATTAATTGATAAACTTTGGGGTAATGATTTTTTCGGTGATGAACGGGTTGTGGATACTCATGTCGCCCGATTAAGAAAAAAAGTTGAGCCGGACTCGGCTAATCCTACTTTTATTAAAACTGTGGTCGGAATAGGATATAAGTTTGAAGATACCCTATAGTATCAGGAGAATAGCATGGGCTGGCGTTGGGCAAAGTCTTTGCCTTTAGCATCGCGTCTGTTTTTATCTCACCTGGTAGTGATGATTGTGGGATTAGTTAGTCTTGTGATTATCAGTGGAATCTCCTCTCCTCGCTTTTTTTTCCTGTATTTGGAAAGGTTAGAAAGTCGCGGGATGAGATTAATTAATATTCGCACGGAATTGGTACAGGGATTTGAAACTGCTTGGCGGCGTAGTACGGTTTGGTCTGTGATTGTGGGTGGTACTGCTGCGGGAGGTTTGAGTTATTGGGTATCGAGACGAATTATGCTGCGGTTGACAGAGATGGAACAAATCACTCAAAAGTTTGCTTCTGGTCAATTAGAAGCGCGATTACCTTTATCTGACATTCCCGAATTACATCGCCTGGGGGCGAGTTTTAATCGGATGGCGGCTAGTTTAGAAGGGGTGGAAGCAAGGCGGCGAGAATTGATTGGCGATATGACTCATGAGTTACGGACACCATTAACTGTGGTGCGGGGTTATTTGGAGGAACTCGCTGACGGAGAAATAGAACCATCTCCGGAGATTTATCGGCTGTTGGCGAAGGAAACTAAGCGTTTAGAACGATTGGTCAATGATTTGCAAGAACTTTCTAAGGCTGAGGCTGGTTATCTGCCTATTAATATCCAAGCTGTGAATTTATGGCCTTTATTAGAGTCTTTAGTAGCAAAGTTTAGCGACCAGTTGCTAGAAGATGGCCCGGTTTTAGGCTGGGAATGTCCTGACCCATTACCCCTTGTATTGGCAGATATTGACCGCACAGAACAGGTTTTAGTCAATTTGTTGGGTAATGCTATCCGTCATACTGTCACAGGTGCAATTACTATTCGGGTTTGGGTGGAAGAGTCTCAACTGTGGATTGCTGTAATTGATACGGGTGTGGGGATTTCTGCGGAGGATTTACCCCATGTTTTTGAACGGTTTTGGCGGGCTGACCAATCACGCGATCGCAATTCTGGTGGTACTGGTATTGGTTTGACTATCACCAGGCGGTTAGTGGAACTACAAAATGGTCGAATTTACGTAGACAGCACTCTGGGGGTTGGTAGCACTTTTCGTTTTTTCTTACCCTTGGCTTGAGTGGTGAAGACAACATATTGTCATCAGGTGGTGATACTGGCTTCACATCTAATTGGTAGGTTGAAAACTAAGGGTTTTCTATTTACCATTATGCCAATATTTAACGTACTTTTAGCTACATTCCTAGTAAGTGTATTAACTGTATCCGGGGTGGCGGCGATCGCCTATTTATTTCCTCCCAGTCATTCCCCAGACTAACTTATAATAGCGGCATGAATAATCAGGAGTATTGAACATGAATCAGATGCAATTAACTTTACTGATTACTTATTTACTGATGACCTGCTATTTTTTCACCAATTGGCTCAAGTTTTCTTTAGCTCATCCTACTTCTACACCAGAAGAAAAATTCTTATCTTTCGTGATGTTTCTGATCACAACTATCTTCTGGCCTTTAACTATCATTATGTCTTTGTGGCAAATATGCAATCAACGAAAACTGGAGTTTAATACCATGCTTCCAGTGATTTTTGCCATGTTTGCCTTTAGTGTTTCCTATTATGTAACTTATCTCTATGAGCGCGGTTTTTGCTACAATGAATTATTCTGCTCATTTCCCTCTTAATTTTGCGTAATTTTCGATTTTTACCCTAAAATTTCCCATGTCTCATATATAAGACTTTAATCATACCTGACCACAACTAGAGAATTTATATTCTCTGGAAAAATATCCATCAATATATATGAAATTATTTGCTGATAAATTAGTTTCTTCCTATTACTATAAATCGCTGATAGTAGCGGGTATGAACCTATAAAAACTTTCCCTCACTGGTAATGTTACTACATAGCGGCCATTTTCTACGGTAATCAAGGAGGCGATCGCTATAATTTTTTCTTTTTTACATCTCTCATATATTGAATATAGTAACTAGACACTCGCACTATAAATAATTGTCATTGAGTTATCTTATAATCTACATATCAGAGCTAAAATTGGTAAAAGTGTGCTATACCATCAAGACCATTCATTCTGCTAAAAATTCCAGAATCAATTCTTCACCCTTACATAGACAGCGTAATTGCCATATGTTAGGATAAGCTCAAAATCCTTATCATAGGTGGTATTGAGTTTACATAAACACTAAAAACCATTAAGCCTAGTAATTAAGGGTATAGAGACACTCTTAGATTAATAACAAATGACTAAGCTTTCAGAAGTTTTTGGCATAGCAACATCCATACCAAAATATACTTATGTGGATAGAGCTAAATTAGATACAACATTTGAATACTTGCTCAAGCGTGATCAACATATAGTAATTCATGGTGCATCAAAGCAAGGAAAAACAATTCTTCGTAAAAAGAATTTACCGGAACAAGATTGTCTTACTGTTCAATGTCGGTCTAATTCAACTCTTGAGCAAATATATATTGAAATTTTAAGGTTATTGGGTACTAATATTCCTACAGAATTTACAAGAAGTCATACTTTAGGTGCTGAAGGTAAAAGCAAAGCTTCAGCCGGAATTAAATTTGTAGTGTCAGGAACAGGTGAAATAGAAGGTGGTGGTAGTTTTGAAAAAAGTTCAGAGGCTGTATATGAACCAGTAGGAATGAGTCCAGAGAGCCTGGGATATATTGCTGAACAAATTAAAAAATCAAATAAAAGGGTTGTTGTTGAAGATTTTCACTACTTACCTGACGACGAAAAAAAAAGATTGTCTTTTGACTTAAAAGCATTATGGGATAATGAGGTATTTTTTATAATTATTGGTGTTTGGGCAGACCAAAATAGGCTTATTTATTACAATGGAGATTTAAGTGGCAGGGTTAGTGAAATTGATGTTCAGTGGACTCGACCAGAGCTAGAAGAAGTTTTGAGTAAAGGAGAAAAAGCATTAAGGTTTTCTTTTGTGGACAACCTTAAACAAGGAATTATAAATGATGCAAATCAAAATGTAGGTTTATTACAAAGAATAGCTGAAAAATATTGTTTTGAAGCAAAAATATTAGAATGTTTGCCGCAGCCAAAAGTTATAGGAGACTTAGACTCACTGCATAGATGTCGAATAGCTATTTGTTCTGAAGAATCGGTTCGTTATCGTCAGTTTAGCGAAGCAGTTAGTCATGGTTTTAGAAGTTCAGATTCAAGTGTCACTTTATATCAACATATTGTTCGTGTTTGTATTGAAGCCTCAGACTCCGAACTTATCAGTGGATTACACCATAACGAGTTACTAACTCGTATGAATCAATCAGAGAACAGGGTTAGAGGCTCAGATTTAACAAAGGCTTTAGAGAGGATCGACAGACTACAAGCAGACCGCAACATTTCACCGTTAATTCTCTCTTACAATCGTGATTCTCGGACAGTACAACTGGTAGACCGGGAACTCCTATTTTACCGCAAATACGGCCACCCTATATGGTCATGGCAAGAAGCAGACGAAGAATAAATTTATGATAAATATTCTTTGCAATAGGGTTGTGAAATAAATAAACTAATATTTGACACAACAGGTACTAAATAAAGGAAATTTTTCAAAGTTATAGAGAGTATGCCAAGTTCATTCTGAGGCTAATAAACAGATTTTAACCCCTGATAATTCAAGGGTTTTACACTCATTCCCTACGCCCTATCCACCATTTCAAACTCAAGTTGATGACTGTGGATAAAATTATGGGTAAAATGATCCACCACGTTAGTATCAGCCAGTTCTAAATTATAAAAATCTACAGTTTCATGGTCAAAATATGGCCCGGCGTGCCAAGTACCCTGATTTAATTTGATAAAGCAATTTCCCGGTATGCGGAAAGCAGCCATTTCTGCTAACACTGGTTGATTTAAATCGTTATGAGGCGGACAAACTGCAATTAACCAGTCTTTCCCGGCTAAGGAACCTAAACACTGGGTACATTGCAAATGACGAGTAATTTTATTAAACTTGCGCCCGCGTTGCTCTAGCCTCATAATATAAAATCGTGGTGTGCCATTTTGCAGATTTAATTGGGCATCTTCGAGATCAAAATTCTTACCATCTTCACTAGCAAAAATTACCTGTCCATAAGGGTGAAAATTTTCTGGTGTGATCCATTCGGCGGGTAATTGTTGTACTGTTTTTGATGTATTCATAAATTTAACTTTTTATCTGACTATCGGCATAGTTCTAGGATATTATCTTTTTCTGTCCACTTTGACCGGCATCTGCTCTGAGGTGAATCTATGCCAATGTGTATATACTGGGGTGAGGATGATTTCGCTATGGAAAAGGCTGTTGCAACATTGCGCGATCGCATCCTTGATCCTTTATGGATAAGTTTTAACTATACATCCCTATCGCCAGATCAACCTGATGCGGTAATTACGGCTTTAAATGAAGCTATGACACCAGCTTTTGGCGCAGGTAGCAGGTTAGTTTGGTTAATTAATACTACCCTGTGTCAGCATTGTCCAGAAAATGTGTTAGCGGAACTGACGCGCACTCTCTCCGTCATTCCTGAAAACTCCTGGTTATTACTTACCACCCGTAACAAACCCGATGAACGCCTCAAATCTACCAATTTGTTACCACTATATTTTTTGAGGAGGGTTTCGTAGGGTTTTTGATTGAGTTCTGTGGTGGAGATAAAGGTTTCTAAGTCTTCTTATATAATTAGGGAGTTGCTGACCGTGTTGGCTTTAACTTCTTGATAGTTAAGAATATCCCGAAAGAATGGGATGATAAATTTTTCTTGCAGTTGGGTTTCGCTCATGGTTTTAATGGATAATGGATGTAGTTATGCCCAATTAGGAACATAGGTTTTACGGGTTACGAAAATGACCATCCTAGAAACCATTATACGCGAATTGTCATCAGCACCAGAAGCTTTGCTATTGCAGGTGTTCAATTTAATCCAGTCTGCTAAGGAAGATACTACGTTAGTATCTAATTTATCTAATTCACCACGAATTCCGGGGCTGCATCAAGGGGAAATCTGGATGAGTGATGATTTTAACGATCCTTTACCTGATGAGTTTTGGTTGGGTGAAGATCAATGAGAATTTTGATTGATACTCATGTGTTTATTTGGTGGACTAGCGATTCTCAAAAACTCTCTTTTGCTGTTTACAATCTTCTTACCAATCCCAAGACTCAAGTAATTTTAAGTGTTGTCAGTATTTGGGAAATGCAAATTAAGTTATCTTTGGGTAAGCTTGAGTTGAAAACGGCGTTACCTGAATTGGTTGAGGATGAGGTTAAACAGAATAGAATTGAGTTATTACCCCTTGATTTATCTCATATTTATGCCCTCAGTAATTTGCCTAACCATCATCGAGATCCTTTTGACAGGTTGTTAATAGCTCAAGCTAAGAGTGAAGAATTAGTAATTATCAGTATTGATGAGAAGTTTGATGGTTATGACATAGAAAGATTATGGTGAAAGTTACAATTACACAACTTTAATTTTTCCGGTGAAAACATCGTTAATTAGGGTTTTACGCAGTTCTTTAAGTTTTTCTATTTGGGTGTTGATGGTTTCGATGATTTTATCTATTTGGGTGGTTTTGATGTTGAGGTAATCAGCGATTTCTTTTCCATTCTTTTGTATAGCCAAACAGCACCTTTTTGGCATTGAGTTTTGTAATTACACCTTTAATATCTAAAAATTTCTCTCCGTCTGTTGCATCAACCCCTAACAGGTCTTTTGTTTCGCTGTCAAAGCCCTGTAAATAAGCATCCAAATCATTACCAAAACTTTTATCATTTTTGCAAATATCTTTAAGGGTTTTGCTTTTCTCAAAGATATATTCGTTATAACCTTGACCTTTATCTTGAATTAGGTCGCTTTGGTCTTGTTTATTCATTTCAGCCCAAGATTCTGCGCCGATTTCTGCTCGCTCTTCATCAAGCATTCTTACAAGTCGGCTTTCAATCATCACCAGGGCAAAAAACGGCATCATAAATGATGGCCATTCAGATTCCTTAATTTAACTTTCTATTCTGACTATCGGCATAATTCTAGGATATTATCTTTTTCTGTCCACTTTGACCGGCATCTGCTCTGAGGTGAATCTATGCCAATGTGTATATACTGGGGTGAGGATGATTTCGCTATGGAAAAGGCTGTTGCAACATTGCGCGATCGCATCCTTGATCCTTTATGGATAAGTTTTAACTATACATCCCTATCGCCAGATCAACCTGATGCGGTAATTACGGCTTTAAATGAAGCTATGACACCAGCTTTTGGCGCAGGTAGCAGGTTAGTTTGGTTAATTAATACTACCCTGTGTCAGCATTGTCCAGAAAATGTGTTAGCGGAACTGACGCGCACGCTCTCAGTCATTCCTGAAAACTCCTGGTTATTACTCACCACCCGCAACAAACCCGATGAACGCCTCAAATCTACCAAATTGCTCAAAAAATCCGCCACTGAGTTTCGAGAATTTCCCCTCATCCCACCTTGGAAGACAGAACTACTAGTAAAGTCAGTGAATCAAGTTGCTCAAACTGTGGGAGTAAAACTGACTTCCCGAACTGCGGAAATATTAGCAGAAGCTGTAGGTAATGATACAAGATTGTTGTATAATGAAATGGAAAAACTACGACTTTATACAATAGATAGTGGTAAACCTTTAGACGTAGATAGCATTACACAATTAGTCAGAAATACTACACAAAACAGTTTACAATTGGCAGCAGCAATTAGAATAGGAAACACAGGTAAAGCCTTGACTATTTTAGCCGATCTGATCAATGCTGCTGAACCAGGATTACGAGTAGTTGCTACATTGATCGGTCAATTTCGTACCTGGTTATTAGTAAAAATTGCTATGGAAAGTGGGGAACGCAATTCCCAAGCGATCGCCAAAATAGCCGAAGTTGGTAATCCCAAACGTATTTACTTTTTACAAGAAGAAGTTAAAAAACTTTCCATGCAGCAATTAATCTCCTGTTTACCAATACTATTAGAGTTAGAAGTAAGTCTCAAACAAGGATCTAACGAAGTATCCACACTCCAAACTAAAGTAATTGAACTTTGTCAAGTATGCCAAGGTCTGTAAAATTAAATATAAAAGTTTAATTGATATTCCGTTCTGTGGAACTTATCACTCCTAAAATAATTCAAAGCCACTAACACATATCCCAACTATAATTTTGTGCGATGCACTTTATGAAAAGAATCTCTAATTTATTGTTTCAACCTAGTCTGCAAAATCTATTTCCCCGCAGTTTATTCTTCGGTTTTCTCACCACTGCTAGTTTAGTTACCACCAGCCTGGCCTTTGGTTCCCAGGTTCATGCTCAAACACCTGCTGTTAATAATACTGATATTACCAGCTACGCCCAAGCTGTTTTGGCAATGGAAACACCTCGTCAACAAGCTTTTGATCAGATTAAAAAAATAATTGGCGGTGGAGAAATTCCCAAAATTATTTGTCATGATTCTAACAGCATTAACGGTCTACCACGGAGGGTTCAAAATATTGCTGTTAATTACTGTGAAGATTCTAAAAAAATAGTCGAACAGAATGGACTGACTATTGATAGGTTCAACAAAATTACTGTAGACCTACAAAATGACAATAACTTAAAACGCCAAGTTTACAATACATTGATCCGTCTGCAAAAGTCTCCATAATATCGGGAAAATACACAGATTTCCGAGTATTTCCCCAAGTGCGATCGCAGTTAAGAAATTGAGGATGAGAAAGTGATCACTATTTCTGCTGACTCTGGACAAGAACCGCCCTTTTGGGTACGGATACCACAACTATATCCAAAAGTAAAACTTTTTAACATTACGTTACAATGAATCCATAGAGAACAGCAAAAGCAAATCTCTAACGATGTATTCAAAGGTGTACGGCATGAATGGCACAATTCGCGTTGGTAATCTCTTCGGGATTCCCTTCTATATCCATCCGTCATGGTTTCTAGTTCTCGGCTTGGTAACTTGGAGTTATAGCAGTGGACTGACGGCGCAGTTTCCCGGTTTATCCGGGGGATTAGCTTTTTCATTGGGATTGATGACAGCGTTGTTATTGTTTGCCTCTGTCGTCGCCCATGAATTAGGACACAGCTTTGTGGCGATTCGTCAAGGTATTGATGTCAAATCCATCACTCTATTTATATTTGGTGGCTTGGCTAGCTTAGAAAAAGAGTCGGAAACCCCAGGGGAAGCATTTTGGGTGGCGATCGCTGGTCCGCTAGTCAGCCTGATTCTCTCTGGTATCTTTACAATTATTGGTATCACCACAGCCGCCACAGGTGCAGCAGCAGCAATACTAGGTGTTCTAGCTTATGTAAACTTGGCATTAGGATTATTTAACTTAATTCCTGGCTTGCCCTTGGATGGTGGTAATATCCTCAAGGCTGCTGTGTGGAAGATTACAGGCAACCCCTACAAAGGTGTAACTTTTGCTAGTCGAGTGGGACAAGTATTTGGTTGGGTGGCGATCGCCTCTGGTTTAATTCCCCTAGTATTCTTTGGTAGCTTCGCCAACTTCTGGAACTTATTAATCGGTTTCTTCTTACTGCAAAATGCCGGAAGAACAGCGCAATTTGCTAAAGTTAAAGAACAATTCACAGGCTTAACAGCAGCAGATGCTGTGAATGAATATAGCCCCATTGTAGCTGCCAATCTCACTATCAGAGACTTTGCCGACCAACGAATTTTTAACAATCAAGACTGGAAAAAATTCTTAGTCACTGATGAAGACGGAAAATTAATCGGCGCAATTAACCTGGATGATTTGCGAACTATTCCCACAACACAATGGGCGGAAACTCCAGTCAGCGCCGTGATGAAATCCATTCCAGAATCTACCACAGTTAAATCAGACCAACCCCTGTGGGAAGTAGTACAATTACTCGAACAACAAAAGGTATCTGCAATTTCTGTGATTCGGGAAAATGGTGTACTGGTGGGAATTTTAGAAAAAGCCGCGATTATTCAGCTATTGCAAAATAAAACTCAACCTAATCCTGTATAGTTGTCTGGCAAAATTGAATAGCTTCCGAACTCCCTCAGAACTTCTGGGGGAGTTTTAAAATTAATTATTTCACGCAGAGGCGCAGAGGCGCAGAGAGTTAAAGATGTTTGAGAAGCAACCAGAAGGTTTACAGCAACGGGTGAAGGAGTTAGCGAACCAAGCTATAGAAGAGGCTAATCCTACTGCATGGTTTGATGTTTTGTATAGTCAGTCTCAGGGTGATGTGACTCAAATTCCTTGGGCGAAGTTAACTGTTCATCCCTATTTACAAGATTGGCTGATTAATAGTCAGATTCAAGGTGAAGGAAATTCAGCGCTGGTAATTGGCTGTGGTTTGGGAGATGATGCGGAAGCTTTAGCAAATAGGGGATTTAAAGTCACTGCTTTTGATATTTCCCCCACCGCTATTGATTGGTGTCAGCAAAGATTTCCTGATTCTGTTGTTAATTATGTAGTTGCAGATTTGTTAAATTTACCTGCACAATGGGAAGCTGCTTTTGACTTAGTTGTAGAAATCAGGAATATCCAAGCTTTACCTTTAAATATCCGTTCAACTGTGATGACATCAGTAGGTTCTGTAGTTGCAGTTACAGGGACTTTATTAGTCATTAATCGGTTTCGAGAAACAGACATAGAACCCGATGGACCTCCCTGGCCTTTATCTAATTCTGAACTATCTCTGTTTGCAGAATTGGGTTTGCAAGAAGTTAGCCGGCTTCTATTCTATGAGGGTGAACGGGTTGATGTTCCACAACTACGGTTAGAATTTCAGAAATCAGCCCCATCGTCAAGAGAATCCTAAAAAATGTTACCTCAGAAAGAACTGCTGTAGAAATTTTTAAGTCACAATCAAGGTAGAGGAATCTACAGTTGGAGGTTGTGATGATTTACAACTTAACGTTATCTGACCCTACTAATTACCTAATTGCTAAACTCACTATTCTGTTTTTGGCACTGCTAGTATTTTTGATAATTTCCGCCGCACCAGCTATTTAATCTCCCTTTGTGTCGACTAATTCCACGTTGAAAACTTTTGCAAAGGATGCAGCTATGTGAAGGCGTACTTCTTCGCAGGTGATACCGGGAATCCATTCGGCTAAACTGGCTACGGGTTTGTCAGCAATACCGCAGGGGATAATCTGTTTAAAACCTGTCATATCTGGACAAACATTTAATGCGAAGCCATGCATGGTAATCCAACGGCTGACTTTGATACCAATGGCGGCAACTTTGCGCCCTTCTACCCAAACACCAGTAAAACCCGGTAGGCGATCGCCCGTCAATCCATAAACTGCCAATACCCGAATTAATACCTCTTCTAGTTGGCGGAGATACCAATGCAAGTCTTTACAATAGTATTGCAGATTTAAAATCGGATACCCCACAAGTTGACCAGGGCAATGGTAGGTAACTTCCCCACCTCGTTCAACTCTGTGAACATCAAATTTATTTCTATCCAAATCTTTGAAAAATTCGGGGTTGCTACCTTGTCCCCAAGTATAGACAGGCGGATGCTCTAGCAAGATTAACACATCATCCAGACCAGGGTGATTAATCCGTTCAGTCAAGAGCGATCGCTGCCATAAAAGCGCATCTCCATATAGTATCAATCCTGAGTTAAATAATAAACAACGTCTGCTATGTGTTTCAATACTACGGATCATGCCAAAAATCAACAGGTTTATTGACTAAATATATTGCAATTTACAGATAAGAAGTCAAGAAATGTCAAGCTATGCAAAGGATTTTAACGGTTCATCTTAAGCAATTGCATTACAGAATACAAAGTGCTAGTTTGAATATATAACCTCAAAGGTTTTAGGAGGAAATCTCTGCAACAAGCATCACGCCAAATCAATCAGAACGAATGCACTGGCTGGTGAGTATCATAAGTCGTTTGTATCTTCAACGGATCAAATGCGAAGGCAGTACGTTAAAATTGTTCCAAATTTGTTTTGGCGGTAGTGAAAGACCTTACCGCGACTTCTTTTCATACAAAACAAATTCACATTAAATATACTCAGTGGGAGAGTTTACATGAAGCTTGTCATCCACGGCAAAAATATTGAAATCACCGATGCCATTCGGGAGTATGTACATCAAAAAATTGAAAAAGCCGTAAGTCATTTTCAAAATATTACTAATGAAGTAGATGTACACCTGAGTGTCGCCCGCAATCCTCGAATTACCACCAAGCAAGCGGCGGAAGTCACTATATATGCAAATGGTAGTGTTATTCGTGCAGAGGAAAGCAGCGAAAACTTATACGCCAGCATTGATTTAGTAGCAGATAAAATTGCCCGTCAACTGCGTAAATATAAAGAAAAACTGCAAGATAAGAAAACTAATGCCCTACCCACAAATAAAGTATTAGTTCCCGAACCAGTAGCCGCCGATTTAATTGGCGATCGCACCCCTGAATTACCGAATGAGGTCGTCCGTACAAAATATTTTTCCATGCCACCGATGACTGTTGCAGAAGCCTCAGAACAACTGCAACTAGT
This sequence comes from Nodularia harveyana UHCC-0300, assembly GCF_034931085.1. Lineage (NCBI taxonomy): Bacteria > Bacillati > Cyanobacteriota > Cyanophyceae > Nostocales > Nodulariaceae > Nodularia > Nodularia harveyana. Next base: position 84,924 of record NZ_JAYGHG010000005.1, read on the forward strand.
GGGACATGACTTTTATATGTTCCACAATTCTGAAACAGGGGAAATCAACGTGATTTACGAACGAAACCACGGCGGTTACGGCGTAATTCAACCTCGTAATAACAACGGACACACCAACGGACACAATGGTAATGGTAATCATGCTGTGTCTGAGAAAGCCCACGCCCATAAGTGAGGGATGAAGAGGTAGGGTGTGGGGAGTGTGGGGAGTGTGGGGAGTGTGGGGGGAAAGATTGTTAAATATCCAGTCCCCAGTCCCCAGCCCCTCTGCCTCTTCCCCCAATCCCTACTTCACAGCCAACTTTTGCAGAGTTTTCAGCGCTTCCTCAACGTGACCTTTAAAATTCAACATTGAATCAAACACGTACTGCACAACGCCTTCCTTGTCAATCACATAAGTCACACGACCGGGTACAAACCCAAAAACTGCGGTTGCGCCATATTGCTTCCGCACCTTGTCACCTTGGTCACTCAAAAGCGTAAAAGGTAAATTGTACTTAGCTGCAAACTTTTGGTGAGACTCATTAGAATCACCGCTAACGCCAATCACTTCAGCGCCAGTAGTTTTAAATACCTCGTATTGATCCCGAAAAGCACAAGATTCGGCTGTACATCCCGGTGTATCATCCTTGGGATAAAAGTATAAAACAACCGCTTTTTGACCACGGAAATCACTAAGACTAACTGTAGAACCATTTTGAGCGCTGAGAGTAAAATCAGGCGCAGCATCACCAACTTTAACTGACATATTATTTGTTACCGATTTTATTGTGAATCCATCTCAGCTAATTCTAACCAGCGTTCCGTAGCGACATCAATCGATTGCTTGAGGTTTTCCACCTGTTCGTAGAGATTCTGCACTTGGGTATAATTCCCAGGAGAGACATTTACCAAGGCTTTTTCCGCTTCAGCTTTGTCTGATTCCAACTTGGCAATTTTACCTTCTAACTCCTCAAACTCACGCTTTTCCCAGTTTGATAGTCGGCGACGTTGTTTATTTTCGCTGTCTGAAGCTGAAGTTGCAACTTTTGTCTCTGCTGGTGGTTTTTCTGGGGTATTGCTAGCTTGTTGTTGCTTTTCCGCTTCCTCTTCTGCTTTCTTGTAATCAATATAAATTGAGTAATTACCTGGATATTTTCGCAGATTACCGCCCTCTTCCAAAGCAAAAATAGTATCTACAGTCCGATCTAAAAAGTAGCGATCGTGAGAAACTGCAATTACACACCCAGCAAAATCTTCTAGATAATCCTCTAATACCGCCAATGTCTGCACATCTAAATCATTGGTAGGTTCATCTAAAATTAATACATTGGGCGCACCAATGAGAATCCGCAGCAAAAATAAACGGCGTTTTTCTCCCCCAGATAATTTATTAATTGGTGCATACTGTTGGTTTCCAGGAAACAGAAACCGTTCTAACATTTGAGAAGCAGAAATTTGAGTTCCATCAGACACCTTGACAAATTCTCCTTCCTCCTTGATGTAATCAATCACGCGCTGATTTTCGTCCACAGCTGAGAGTAACTCTTCCGAATGCTGGTCAAAATAGCCAATGTGAATCGTAGTCCCAACTTCCACACTACCGGAATCTGGTTGAATGCGTCTGGTAATCATATCCATTAAAGTAGATTTACCCGTACCATTCCCGCCAATAATCCCAATACGATCTTCTGGACTAAATTCGTAGGTAAAATCTTTAATTAAAGTGCGTCCATCGTAGCCCTTAGAGATATTATTTAACTCAATAACTTTTTTACCAATGCGACGGCTAACTGTGGAAATATCTACTTTACCCTGAGCTTGTTTAAACTCAGTTTCTCGCATAGCTTCAACCCGTTGAATACGGGCTTTTTGTTTGGTACTTCTAGCCTTTGGTCCCCGGCTTAACCATTCTAATTCCCGGCGTAAGACACCTTTATGTTTGCGTTGGCTACTAATTGCCGATTCTTCTGCTAAGGCTTTCTTTTCGAGGTAATATGAGTAATTACCTGAATAACTGTAAATATCACCTCTATCGATTTCAATAATCCGGTTAGTGACTTGATCAAGAAAGTAGCGATCGTGAGTGATTAGTAAAAGTGCGCCGCGAAAGCGATTTAAATAACTTTGCAACCATTCCACAGAAAAAGCATCCAGATGGTTAGTAGGCTCATCCATGAGTAAAACATCTGGTTCTGATAACAAAGCTGTGGCTAAGGCGATGCGCTTGCGATAACCTCCTGATAAAGTCCCGATGACAGCATCAAAGTCAGAAATTCCTAACTTAGTTAAAATAATTTTAGCGTTGGTTTCCAGTTCCCACGCCCCTGCGGTTTCCATCCGTTGCATTACCCCAGACAAGCGGGACATCAATTGACTATCTTCTGGATGATGAACCAATTTGTGAGATAGTTCTTCATATTCACGCACCAAAGCCAGATGTTCGCCACTATCAGCGAAAATTTGCTCTAAAACTGTGTGACTTTCATCCAAGTCAGGCTGCTGGGGTAAATAAATTACTTTTGCACCAGAACTAAAGGTAATCTGTCCACTATCAATTGATTCTAGCCCGGCAATCATTTTTAATAAAGTTGATTTACCAGAACCGTTAGTGCCAATTAACCCAACTTTATCAGTAGCATCTAGGCTAAAGCTGGCATCTTGTAAAATTTCTTTGATGCCAAAATCTTTTTTAACTGATTGTAGTGTAATAATACTCATAAAAATTAAAACTTAGTTATTAGTCGCTATCTTGAGAAAATTTGATAGTAATTGTGATATGAATGAAGTACAGAATTATTTCTGTAACCTGGGAAAAAATCTGTGGTTACTGATGTTTTGCCATACTTCATTTAACCCCAAAATCTGGTCTATTATCCTCCTGTGTCAGTCACAATACTATCAGGAAATTCTTACACATTTGGAATAGTTCCATTGACACTGAGAAATTTTATGCAAATAAATCCAAGGGTAAATGTCCATACATTTCGTTGATTCCCCCTTCATTATAAGATTGACAAGAAATTAATACGCCCCGATGATGTCCTGAATATGAATCGAGGTAACATAAACCATTTTTGCCATTTAATTTGATATAAACTGGCCCTTCTGGTGTGTCTAAATCAGTAGGTACTTCATAACCAAAGGCATAAGAGTAAGTCCTCATGGCTAATATCCCTTCTGCTGCGGTATCAGCACAAATTCCTAATATTTGGTAATCAGAAATACTAGTCACTAAAACTAAAGCCCGACGCACTAAAGCTTGTTCGGAGGGTTTGAGAATAGGGGCGATGTCTAAACAGTTAAATTTGTGTAGAATTTTAGTCGCTTCGGAGATGGTGAGATTTTGATGATTTGGTGTCGTCATAAATCAGTGGATGATTTTCTGGGTTTGGCTTTGTGTTTGTGAGGTGGGTTAGTCCCACCCCGTTTATATAATTATTTACTCAAATTACGATTGATTTTGCACATTTCCTAAGTTAAAAATGAATGGCAGACTGCCTTTGGCATCACCACCCATAACCAGGACTTTTGGCATTTGAGAGCCACCATTTCGCCAAGCTTCAATTGCTTCTTTTTGCAGAACTAACTGTCCACCTTGGGCTTTGAGGGTTTCTGCTAAGAGTCTTTGAGCTTCTGCTCTACCTTTGGCACGGTTAACATCTGCTTGTGCTTGTTGTTCAGCTTCCCGCGCTATATAAACGGCTCTTTGCGCCCGTTGTTCAGCTATTTGTTTTTCTTCTACAGCTTTGGCAAATTCTGGTGAAAAATTTAAGTCAACTACACTAGTATCTAGCACAATTATCCCATATTTAGCCAAGCGATTGCCCAAAGCTAAATCAAAGTCTTCTTTTAATTCACTCCTTTTGGTAATTGCTTCTTCTACTGTTCTTCTAGCAGCAGCGATTTTAAATGCTTCCTGTGTCTGAGGAGCGATGATTTTTGAAACAATATTTGCTAAAGTACCTTGTTTTCTTCTCACCTCAACTACCTGGGTGGGGTCAAGGCGAAAGTTAATGGCAAATCGTGCTGATAAATTTTGCAGATCCTTGGTAGAACTTTCTGCTGGTACTTCAAACTTTTGTACTGTCAAATCATACACATCAACGATTGATACCAGGGGTGGTTTAATGTGAATCCCTTCTAGTAGCGCACCATCTCTAGCTTTACCTAAGATGCTGATGACTCCGGCTTGTCCTGGGTTAAGAATAACAAAGGAATTTAGTCCGACGAGGACAATTAGTGCTAACACAATTCCAAAAACTGTGGTTTGCCAATTCCCAAATTGTTGACTTTTCAAGGTTATATCTCCTTTTGCATCTTTCGGCAACTCCTGTACTATGGTGACACGTCCTTGGTAAAAAGAGGCAGGGGAGAAGAGTGCAGGGGGCAGGGGAGAAGAGGCAGGGGGAGGGAATTAGCGTTTTAACAGCCAAGGTATTGGGTTGTTGATAATAGTTACTAGAATGCTTAAGATGCTATTGTAGGCTCCATAAAGTTCTCTGCCTGTTTCTACATCTAAATAATTACATTTAACCGCGAACTTAAGCCAAGTTTGTGTTTCTGCTGCCTCAGCCTCGGAATCACTGAGTTTAGCGACAAAAGCTGCTTCATAACGACGCTTTCTCCATGCTTCTGCAAGATTTGCACAAACAGAACGAGATGAACGACGAATTTGATCTGTCAGTGAATACTTCTCCTCTATAGGAAACTTCTTTGATAATTCAAAAATTTTCATGGCAACATCAAATGCCATTTTGTAAACTTCCAAGTCTTCATGACTTTTAATTGGTTCTTTTTTCATGTTCCCTGCTACTTTTTTTACCTATCTTACCCCCGCTCTCTGCCTCTTATCCCCCCTGCTCCCCGCTCCCTGCCCCCCTGCCTCTTATTGTGGTAATATCGGTGTCACGCAAATTTAAATAATTGTGGCTATAGCATCTAAATCTGATCAGGCATCAAGAAGAAGTCAGCATTCAGTACATCCCCTTCAGCGATTACTGGAATACGGACATGAGTATCGGCAACAAATTTGGCTGGCTATTGGCTGTTCTGTTCTGAATAAACTTTTTGATTTAGCACCACCGGCATTAATTGGGATCGCAGTGGATGTGGTGGTGAAGCAGCAGGATTCTATCATTGCTCAGTTCGGTGTTCAAGATGTCTTGGGGCAATTTTTGATTCTGTCTCTGCTGACGGTGATTACTTGGATTTTAGAATCATTTTTTGAGTATCGTTACAAGCTATTGTGGCGCAACTTGGCGCAGAGGATTCAGCATAATTTGCGTTTAGATGCATATAAACACCTGCAAGGGTTGGAATTGGCTTATTTTGAGGAACGCAGCACTGGGGGGTTAATGTCTATCCTGAGTGATGATGTGAATCAATTAGAGCGGTTTTTGGATGTGGGTGCAAATGACATTGTTCAGGTAGCCACGACTATTGTAATTATTGGCGGGGCTTTTTTGGTTTTGGCTCCTAGTATAGCGTGGATGGCAATTCTGCCGATGCCTTTTATTCTCTGGGGTTCGGTAGCTTTTCAGAAGTTGCTAGCACCGCGTTATGCTGATGTGCGGGAAAAGGTGGGTTTACTGAATGGACGTTTATCTAATAATTTGAGTGGAATCACGACGATTAAGAGTTTTACGGCTGAGGATTATGAAGCTGGACGTTTAGAGGCTGAAAGTATAGCTTATAAACAAAGTAACTCGAAAGCGATCGCACTTTCTGCGGCCTTTATACCGTTGATTCGGATGTTGATTTTAATCAGTTTTACCGCTTTACTCCTGTTTGGGGGAATGGAAGCGGTGGCTGGAAGGATGACTGTCGGGACTTACAGTGTTTTAATATTTTTGGTACAGCGTTTACTTTGGCCTTTAACTCGGTTAGGCGATACCTTTGATTTATATCAACGGGCGATGGCTTCTACTTATCGGGTGATGAATCTGTTGGATACTCCTTTTGCTATTCATCCAGGGAAGATGGCTTTACCTGTGGATGGGGTGCGGGGAGAAGTGATATTTGATCATGTGAGTTTTGCTTATCAAGATAGATTATCTGTGATGGAGAATCTATGTTTGCGTGTTCCCGCAGGTCAGACAATTGCCATTGTTGGTTCCACGGGTTCGGGTAAAAGCACTTTAGTGAAACTTTTATTGCGGCTGTATGAGGTGACATCTGGCACAATTACTGTGGATGGGATACCTTTACCAGATTTAAATGTGCGTGATTTGCGGCGCTGTATTGGTTTGGTGAGTCAGGATGTGTTTTTGTTTCATGGTACGGTGGCGGAAAATATTGCTTATGGCAGTTTTGAGGCTACGGAAGCCCAGATAATTGAGGCGGCTAAGGTGGCTGAGGCTGATAAATTTATTATGGAACTGCCCCAAGGTTATGAGACAATTGTGGGGGAACGTGGTCAAAAGTTATCTGGTGGTCAACGTCAAAGGATTGCGATCGCTCGTGCAGTTTTAAAGAATCCACCGATTTTAATTTTAGATGAAGCTACCTCGGCGGTGGATAATGAAACAGAAGCGGCTATTCAGCGATCGCTCGAACGGATTACTGTAGATAGAACTACTATTGCGATCGCTCATCGTCTTTCTACTATCCGCAATGCTGATTGTATTTATGTGATGGAACATGGGAAGTTGATAGAGTCAGGGACTCATGAGCAATTACTAGATAAAGATGCTATTTATACAAGCCTCTGGCGTGTGCAAAGTGGGGTAAGATAAATCTCACCCATTCAATTACGAATTACGAATTACGAATTACGAATTATTTATGATGTTTGGAAGTAGTCCGCAGGTTTCGCAGAATAGTAAGTGGCGTACCCAGTTAGATAGGTTTGTTAAGGAAAATCAGCGCGATTTGGCGGCGTTGTTTTGGGGTTTGTGGTTAGAAAATGAGAAGAGTCAGGGTACTGTGGGGATTGATTTACAGCCTAGTCCTCATTTTATTTATTGTCCCCAAGAAGCGATTGAGGTTTTAAATGAGAAGGTGGACAATCGCCTTCAGGAAATTTTGGGTATTGTTGATCATCATAAACCGGAAGAGGAGGTGGTGATGATTGGGATTGGGAAGGGTGAACTTAAGTTGATTCAGTTTGCGCCAGAACCTCTTCCTCCGGTTTGTTTTGAGGAGGTGGGAAAGGATGTGAATGAGTTGTTGGATTTGTTGGAGGAGAGAATGAATAAGGTGGAGTTTTTTTAACGCCAAGGTTCGCCGAGGGGTTTTATTGTGAGTAAAAGAAGTTATTTATGTTTGCAGGGGTAAGATATTAATTAATTTAGAAAATCGGGTAAAGTCACTTGTGTTGTGGGTGAGTAATTGAGGGATATTGTAAACTAGCATGGTGGCGACAATATTCGCATCATGAATTTGTTTACCACCGCTAGGAATTTGCTCTATGAGTGTCAGTAATCTTTCTGTAACTTCTAAATTATCCTCAAGCAAGTGAAAATAAGTAGCAAAATTCCGCACGTCTACCACTAAGGATGCAATAGGAATTCCTTCGGTTAAGTCGCTTCGCCTTGTCATTGCTGCTAAATATTCTCTTAGAGTTTGGCGACTAATACATAAATTAATATCTTGTTGTGAAAGCGCTTGTAGTCTTTCTGTAGCTTGTACATGAAATGGCGATAAAGCTAAATTTGCATAAACTAAAATATTCGTATCGATGAAAACAGAGTTGTTAGTCGTTTGCATAAAGGTCTTCTCTACGGAAAGTCAGATTTTCAGAAACTAATCCTACAGGATATGCAGAAAATTTGAGAGGTGCTTTCTTTTCCTGACTCTCTACTTTCTCAATGGGAGATTTTTCTTCAATTACTATCACCACATGATGCTCACCGGCTGGGATATCCAGTGGTAATTGCACTGTTATTTTACCGTCTTTTGTGACTGTAGCAATTGTTTCTATACTTTTCATACATCTTCCTCGATTACTGCTAAGACGGCTTTTGGTAAGAGTTTATCTTTGAACCAGACGATTTTGGCGGGGACGTTATCTAATTTTACTCCGGCTTTTTCTAAATTCAATCTTTCGGAAATAGCTAAAATTAGGTTTTGACATCCGGAGGTTCGGACTTGATAAAATTTCTTTTGTAAGTATTCTGGTCGCCAATAACCGACTATTTCTAAGAGGAAGTCTCGCCCATCAGGATGGACTAACCGAAAATCGGGTATCATTACACTACCAGGAACTGGTAATAAATCTACTTCTCTTTCTAATACCCATTCGGTTTTCAGTGCATCCCATTTATCGGCAAAGGATGACTCTAACATACTATCGTAGGGTTTACCCTTGGAATAGTGAGAGACTAAACCACATTCGGAATTGAGGGTAAATCGTCCAGTTTTCCAAGCTTTAGTATAAGTATCACGAGTTTGTAACGTCGCGGAAAGACTCCATTTGGTGACATGAAGTAAAGCCGGAATTAATTTAGCGATCGCCAGTCCATATCTTGTACTAGGATTAAATAAACTCGTCGGACCATCCACCGTAATTGTAAACCCGTGGTCAGCATCACCTTCAATATAAGCCATTAACTGAAATAACTTCAAATAACGAAATAACAACTTATATTCTCCGGGAACATTGCGATGAGCATTTAAAATTAACTTACTGGCTTTATAAAAAATTCCCTGTACCTGAGACAAATTATATCTATTTAATAAATCCACCGCAGTGGGCGCATCAAAATTAGTTAAAATCTTATTTTCATTCAAATCTGCATACAAACCATCCCGCACCTGTTCTAATAAAATCTCCCGTTGCAATTCCTGACTCAACTCATCAGCAATCTTAGTTAAAGTCAACTGAGTAGACTCCCCACAAGGAACCGACTTCGCCGCCAAAGCAAACACCCGTTCCCTTAACATAGGAGGTTCCAGAGGACTCACCACTTCAAAAGTACAGAAACTGCTTTTGAGAATATAAGCCAAACCCCGCTTCAACCGATAATCAGTCGCATCACCCTCCAAATCCAAAAGTTGAGATTCCAGAACCCCCTGAGACTTACCCAAAGACTCATGAAAACAAGCAATTAACTCATTCCCCAACGCCAAACTTTGGTTATCAATCTTCAACCTCTTCGGAATAATTTCCTCGCCGTTTTGACGATGACTCAGTAAATCCGTCGGTAACATTTTTCTTATCCGTAGAATACTTAATCTCTACCTGTTCCGCAGCCTTCGGAACACTACCCTTCCCACCCCCATAAACAACCTGTAAACTCCCCCTCTTCCCTTGGCGACCTTGGCGACTTGGCGGTTCGTTCCTCCTCTCTTCCCCCCTACGTCGCGCCGAAGTCCCCTCCTCACTAGTATCCTCCGCGACCACCTCATATAAAATCGCCCGCTTATTAGCCACATTCCCCTTACGTAATACCCGACCCAAACGTTGTATATATTCCCTAGTAGAACCAGTACCCGACAAAATCACCGCCACAGAAGCCGCAGGAACATCAACCCCCTCATTCAACACATGAGAAGCCACCAAAGTATTGTATTCTCCCTCCCGAAACTTACTTAAAATTTCATGGCGTTCCTTCACAGGAGTTTGATGAGTAATCGCCGGAATTAATAACTGTTGAGAAATCTTGTAAACCGTCGCATTATCAGCCGTAAAAATCAAAATCCTTTCCGGGAAATGTTCCGCCAACAAATTCGCCAAAATTCTTAACTTACCATCAGTACCCAAAGCGATATTTTTCGCTTCTCGGTGTGCTAACATAGCCCTACGTCCAGAAGGCGATCGCGCACTCATTTTCACAAACATTTGCCAACCTTGAATACTTCCCAAAGCAATTTTAGATTGGCGTAAAAAATCATTGCGAGTTTGAATTAATTGATTGTATTTTTCCCGTTCATTTTGGGATAACTTCACCTTAATTTGGACAATTTCGTGTTTAGCTAAAGCACCCCCCGCTAAATCCTCAGCCCGTTTGCGATAGACTTCCGGTCCAATGAGAATATTTAAATCAGCGTGTTTACCATCAGTGCGTTCTGGTGTTGCTGACAATCCTAAACGATAAGGTGCGATCGCATATTCCGCAATTACCCGACCAAAATCCGTCGGTAAATGATGACATTCATCAAACACCAGCAAAGCATACTTATTTCCCAAGGTTTCCGCGTGAATAGCTGCACTATCATAAGTCGCCACTAATATTGCAGTGCGATCGCGTGAACCACCACCCAACAAACCCACCTCAGCATCAGGAAACGCCGCTACCAAATGAGCATACCACTGGTGCATCAAATCCAAAGTTGGAACCACAATTAAAGTCGTGCGGGGTGTAGCTTCCATAGCCATTTGCGCCAAATAAGTCTTTCCCGCCGCCGTTGGTAGCACCACAACCCCCTGTCTTCCCCCCAGCTTCCAAGCTGCTAAAGCCTCACTTTGGTGGGGATATGGCTGCATTTCCATACTCGGAATTAAATCCACCGGATAAAATTCCTTAGCCTCATCCACAAAATCAACATCTTCCCCTTGTAAAGCCTCCACCAAAGCCCGATATCTAATCGCCGGAATACGAAACCTTTCCACCCGGTCATCCCACGTCGCATAATCCATCCAATCCTTACCCCGTGGCGGTGGATGTAAAATTAACGTACCTCGGTCAAATTTTAACGTAGGGATGCGAGCCATTTAGGAATTTTCCAGAGAGATAACGAACCACAGAGGCGCAGAGGACACAGAGAAATTAGGAGGGGAGAGGTTTATTTACTCATAACGCAAAGTGCTGTAATTCCTTAAGTTTCTCCTATTCTTTGCGCCTTTGCGCCTTTGCGTGACACTCATCCATATTTCACTCAGCAAATAGCCTCTGCAAAACTTGCTTAAACACCATCGCAGTCCAATCAACATCAGCTTCGGTAGTATCACGCCCCAAAGTCAAACGCACACCTCCGAAAGCGGCTGATTTGGGATAACCCATTGCTAACAGAATCGGACTAGGGCTAAGTTTACCACTGTGACAAGCAGAACCGGCACTAATACCAATACCAGCTAGATTCATTTGTCGGACTAAGGCTTTACCACTGAGTTTTTTTCCATCAGCTTTTTCGAGACAGAAGCTGACGTGGTGGGGTAAACGCTGATCTAAATCGCCTGTGGGGATTAAACCGGGAATATTTCCTAATTTAGCAAATAGGCGATCGCGTAACTTAATTAATCTGGGTGTTTCACTTGCTAATTCTACCGTGGCTAATGCAGCAGCAATTCCAAACCCTCCAATTGCAGGTACTGCTTGGGTTCCAGAACGTAAGCCCATTTCTTGACCACCACCACTGAACAACGGGACTAATTCTACCCCAGGACGCACATACAGCGCCCCCGCCCCTTGGGGTCCATATATTTTATGACTAGAAATGCTCAGTAAATCTACAGATAAACTCTCTACATCTATAGGTAAACGTCCCGCAGCTTGGACTGCATCTGTGTGAAATAAAACCCCATGCTGCTTGGTAATCTTGGCTAATTCTGCAATTGGTTGGACTGTCCCGATTTCACTTTGTCCATAAATTATCGAAACTAAAGCTGTGTTATCTTGCAATGCTGCTGTTAAATCCTGGGGGTTAACTCTACCTTTGCTATCTACAGCCAAGCGGGTGACTTCCCAACCCCACATTTCTAACAACCGCGCCGGTTCAGAAACAGCAGAATGCTCAACCTGAGAAATAATTAAATGTTGGGGTATGGCATACAATTGAGCAATGCCCATAATTGCTAAATTATTCGACTCAGTACCACCCGCAGTAAAAATCAGAGATTCTGGATCAGTCGCATTAATTAATCCTGCAACTTGGATTCTCGCTTGTTCCACAATTGTGGCGGCGCGTTGTCCCCACTCATGTAAACTGGAAGGATTGCCCCATTGTTGAGTTAAGACTCCTTGCATGGTGGCGATCGCTTCTGGGCGAGTAGGAGTAGTAGCACTATAATCTAGATATATTTGCATATTAGCAATCAATTCATGCCATTTTGGGAAAGGTGACATGACTCCGACCTTTAGGTACGGAGCTTCTAAGAATCACTTCTTAGTTTTCCTAGTTGCTTCCTTTAGACTGCGTTTAATGCGAGTCTTACGGGTTTTCGACTTTGACCTAGACTGAATTTCTTCAGTCCCCGGCAAACCGTCTGCATAGGCGTTTTGGATTCCCGACTGCCCATCGGTACTAATTAATTTAATTCCTCTGTTTCTAATTACTTGACCACTAGCAACATCTCTATCAGTCGTGTAATTGCAACTAGGACAATGATGCACTCTAACGCTCAAGTCTTTTCTAACTTCTGCACCACATTCAGGACACTCGATAGAAGTTCCCCTAGCGCTAACTTCAGCAAAGAATTTACCCCGTTTCCAACACACGTACTTGGTGATGGTTCGGAATTGTCCAAACCCAGCATCAAGCATCTGTAACCCAAGCATCCCTTTCGCCAAAGTCCGGTAATTCAAATCTTCCATGAAGACCATATCACCAGCATCACAAAGAGCATGAGCTTGTTTGAAATGGTAATCTTTGCGGGTGTTATCAATCCTGTGGTGAAGTCTAGCAACCTTGATGCGTTGTTTCTCGTAATTTTTAGAACGCTTCTTTTTCCGAGACAGCCTGCGTTGCAGCAATTTCAGCTGGCTTTGCATCACTTTCAGGAACTTGGGCGACTTGACAAGAACACCATCACTGGTGGCTAAAAACTTTTCCAGTCCTACATCTACCCCAATGGGATGACCATGCGGCATTGGATTAGGAACATTAACATCACATTGGATGTTGACACAAGCGTACCAAACATTGGCTTTATTAATTATCCGAACTTGCTTCACCACAAATCCACTTGGAATTGGGCGATGCAATTTAATCTGAATCAATCCCAGTTTAGGTAGTGCAATATGTATTCCTTGCACTGGGTTCTGTTTAAACTGAGGGAACAGCAAAGATTTGAACTGCCCAAACTTTTTAAATCTGGGAAACCCATGCCCAACTTTCTGAAATCCCTCCCATGCTCGCTGCAATTGTTTGAGTGCTTGCTGCAAAACCTGACTTGGTACTTCGCTTAATCGGGGAAATACTTTTTTAGCTTTTGGCAAAGCATTAAGCTGGCGCACTTCGCTAGGGAAAGGAACGTCCGCAGCTATGATATATTCATGACTAATCGAACATCTATCAACCATGCACTTACGACTATTGCACCAGTCCTTAATTTCTCGCAACCCATAATTGTAGGCAACGCGACAAATATCCATCCACTCAAGAAGTGTCTGTTCTTGGGTGATATTCGGGTAGATTCGATAGCGGTAATTCATGGTTAGCATTTCACTATTCTACAACATATTTACTAGCACTACTTTCTCTAGTAAATTAATGCCGTGCTGCAAGCACGGGGTTTTGAACCCAATTATTCGATAAATCTATTGAATCCCAATTCACTTTTAGCAAATTACCGTGCCGTTTTTTCCACCCCGCCGATATTTTCTGATATTTTTACTGGTTTTGGCTTTAGTGGCTTGTCAAAAAGTCGCATCTGAAAATCAGCTGTTATTACCAGCTTTACCGCAAGATCCTTTAGTTCAAGTTTACTTTAACCATTCCCAATCAGCACAATACCCAGAACCTTACCGCCAACAATCTCGCCTGGGGGATAACTTAGAGCAAAAAATTATTGATACTATTAATCAAGCTACCTCTACAGTAGATGTGGCTATTCAAGAGTTACGGTTACCAAAAATTGCCCAAGCCTTAGTAGAAAGACAAAAGGCTGGTGTGCAGGTGAGGGTAATTTTAGAAGATAATTACAGTCGCCCTTGGAGTAGTTTAACACCTGGGGAAGTGCAGCAGTTAACGCCCAGAGAACAAACCCGATATCAAGAATTTGCTGATTTTGTCGATTTAAACGGAGATGATAAACTCAGTCAGTCGGAAATTAATCAACGAGATGCCTTAATCATTTTATACAATGGCAATATCCCTTGGATAGATGACACTGCTGATGGTTCCGCCGGTAGTGATTTGATGCATCATAAATTTGTGGTGGTGGATAATCGTTGGGTAATTCAAACTTCGGCGAATTTTACTCTCAGTGATATCCACGGGGATTATAGTAATCTCAGCAGTTTAGGGAATGCGAATAATTTTTTACGCATTGATAGCCCAGAGTTAGCTGGTTTATTTACCGAAGAGTTTAATATTATGTGGGGTGATGGTCCGGGAGGTCAGCCAGATAGCCGATTTGGTGTACAAAAACCGATGCGATCGCCTAAAACTATAACATTAGGTAATACCAAAATTACTGTCTATTTTTCTCCTACTTCCCCTAGTCAACCTTGGAATAAATCTAGTAATGGTTTAATTGGGGAAACTTTAAAATCGGCGACGAAATCTATTGATATGGCGTTGTTTGTCTTTTCAGAACAGCGTTTAGCTAACATTCTCGAAACCCGTCATCAACAAAATGTCTCTATCCGCGCTTTGATTGATTCCCAATTCGCCCATCGTGACTACAGCGACGCTATGGATATGATGGGAGTAGCGCTGAGTAATAATTGTAAATATGAAACAGATAATAATCCTTGGGGAAATCCCTTAACTACTGTCGGTGTACCGACTTTACCCAGAGGTGATTTACTCCACCATAAATTTGGCGTAATTGATGCACAAACAGTAATTACAGGTTCTCACAACTGGTCAAAAGCTGCCAATCATGGTAACGATGAAGCACTGTTAATAGTGGAAAATCCCACCATTGCCGCCCATTATGTGCGAGAATTTCAACGTCTGTATGCTGATGTGAGGCTGGGTGTACCTACCTCAGTGCAAAGAAAAATTACCGCAGAAATCAAGGAATGTCCCCAGATTGTCGCTCCTACTAGTAGTGTAGAAAGTCAACCAGTCAATATTAATACGGCGACTTTAGAAGAATTAGTTACCCTTCCCGGCATAGGTGAAAAATTAGCAGAGAAAATTATTCTAGCTCGTCAGCAGCAAAAATTTACATCTCTAGATGATTTAGCCCAGGTTTCCGGCATTAGTACCAGGATGACACAACAATGGGGCGATCGCATAATTTGGTAACCCAAACACCAGTTTCAGTTTGACTGGAAAAAATCCCACTCTCACCCTTCCGTGAAAAAACTATGAGGGTAAGAATATAACTGATTATACTTTTTCAGTATATATACGATTGTCGAAAGTTAGATAAATCTGATCTTTCTCTCCCGCAATTGAGGTACTGACCCATACCCAAATCAACACACAAACTTCACAAAAGATATCTGTTTTTTCATAAAAATCACAGACATAAAATCTCCATAGTCTTTACTCTTAATATAATTGAGCTACTATATGAACTCTCCCTGATTATATATTTTTTAGATAAAGTTTCCGGATCATACTGACAAAAATCACACATTGACAAGTAGAGTGATACACTGATGATAATTTTAAATTAATAAAAAAAAGTCACCAAGTAAAATTTCATCAAGTTAAAATATATCTGCTGTTACCAAAAGTTGGGATAATAATTTAAATTATTGAGGAATTTACCTGGAACATGGAGATTCCCTAGTTCCCCTCCTTCACAGCAAAGCAGTTTAGATATTGCTCCATTGTTAAAGTTCACAGTTATCGGGAGAAAATCACAATGAAATCATTGACAAAACTTTTGTCACACAGCGCATTCACATTGGTCGGTTTAGGTCTAGCCACAGTTCCGGCTCAAGCTTTTGTTATCACCACAAATACTGACGCTGCTGTTTTAGCAGGTGGAATTTTTGATACCGATACCGAAGCTCAAATTACTACTCCTAATTACATCGGCGCACCTAATGCTGCTGGTACTTTCACCGATGGCTTGGCTATTTTTGGTATAAATTCCGGTATCATTTTGAGTACGGGGAACGCTGATTTGGCAGTCAATCCAGCGCTTCAAGGGCAGATACCGCCAGGAGAAAACAACGGATTAGCAGGAGATCCAGCCTTAACAGCCTTGATTCCTGGGGGGACATTTGATGCCACTTCTCTACAATTCGAGTTTGTCCCCACAACAGATACAGTAGATTTTAGATATGTTCTGGCATCAGAAGAATATCCTGCGGCTGGCGGTGCTTTCGGTGATATATTTGGTTTCTTTGTGAATGGTAACGAGGCACAAAACAATATCGCCTTAATTCCTGGCACTCAAACACCAGTTTCCGTAAGAACTATCAATGCTAACACTAATTCTGATTTGTTCAGACTCACAGATGGTTTGAATATTGGATACACTGGTTTCACTCAAGTATTAACTGCTACAGCTACAGGATTAACTCCCAATACTACCAATACACTGAGACTGGTAATTGCAGATACAGGTGATGGGTTGGGTGATACTGCTGTGTTTATTGAGGCTGCTGATTTAGGAGATCCAGGAAACGGAGGAAACGGAGGAAACGGAGGAAATGGAGGAGGCCCAGTAACCAGCGTTCCTGAACCTACTACTACTTTAGGTCTTTTAGCATTAGGTGCTTTTGGTGCTAGTTCAGCGTTGAAGCGCAAACAACAGAAAAAAGCTGTTAGTCAAGCATAGTCCATCACAATTTAATTTATTAAGTATTTTGACTGCCATTAAAAGACATGGCAGTTTTTTTCTGGGAAGATTCAAAAAATGTTATTTAGGCGCAGAGAAAACCACCTATGACTCCATCAATTCAAGACATCTTGGCTGTGGGAAACCTGAAGAAATTTAGTTGATTTTCAGTATGTGCGATCGCAGCTTGACACTAATATTACTCTAGTAATAAACAGATTTTGTGCTAAATTTGGCTGAAAGCTACACTAAAAGCATTTTAGATGTACGTCTATTTTCCAAGTTCACAGTTATTGGGGAGAAAATCACAATGAACTCATTGACGAAATTTTTGTCACACAGTGCATTCACATTACTAGGATTAAGTATAGCCACAGTTCCCGCTCACGCCCTGACAGTCGAGACAAATAATGACCCGAACGCTTTAATTAACAACATTTTGGGTGGAGGTATAAATTTTTCCAATCCTACATACACAGGCGCAGCCAATGCATCTGGAATTTTCACCAATGGCTTATCTTCAGGAATTGGGATAGATAGCGGTATTATTCTGACCACTGGTGACGCTGAACAAGCACAGAGACCAGTGATACCGCTTCCCATTGAACCAGGACAAAATGTTCCGTCATTAGGAGTAAATAACTTTGTATCAGGGGATGACGACTTAAGCAGCTTGCTTAATAATGCGGATACTTTTGATTCCAGTGTTCTGGAATTTGATTTTATCTCACAAACTGGTGATCTCTTTTTCAACTACGCTTTTGCATCACAAGAATATCCTGTGTATGTGAATAGTCAGTTTAATGATGTATTTGCTTTCTTTGTCAACGGCCAAAATGTTGCCTTAATCCCTGGAACTACCACCCCAGTTTCCATTAATACTGTTAATGGTGGGAACCCAAATCCACAATCCCCCAATACTAATACTGCGGCTACCAACTCTGAGTTTTTCAACGACAATAACTCAGGGAATTTCAATAATGGATTTAATGGTTTTACCACAGTATTCACGGCTCAAGCTACTGGATTAGTTCCCGGCGCGACAAATAGTATTAAACTGGCGATCGCAGATACAGTTGATGGGATATTTGATTCAGCAGTATTTATTGAAAGCGGTACTTTTTCTTCTACTCCAGTTCCTCCAGTTACTCCAGTTGATCCAAGACCAACTTCTGTTCCTGAACCCACAACGATGTTGGGTTTGTTGGTATTCGGTGCTTTTGGTGCTAGTTCAGCGTTAAAGCGGAAACAACAATCCAAAGCTGCTTATTAATTAGCATCTATCACTGATTTAATTGAAAAAAGTTCTAACTGCCAACAAACAAGGCAGTTTTTTATTTGCAACTTTCACAGACTAGCTGCAAGAGAAATCTGCATCTCCAATTTTATCAATGGCAAAAAGATTATGAAATATGGCGATCGCACCATCTACATCTGAACTTGCTAGATTCTACTTAATCTCATCATCAGCTAATGAACACAAGTATTTTTAACCTTAACCATATCAACACAAAATCTTCACAAACAAAAAATTGTCTATAGGAGCTATTTAGCCAAACAATTACAGTTTAATCCTTAGATAACCTAAATTATAGTGATTTGTAAATTTGACTTTGTTATATATTTATTATGTAAATATACATTATAATTGTATCAAAAAAAGATATCCAGCAGTAATCTATGATTAAAGACAGGTAAAAAATATGATTGAGTAGAACAAAACACTACATCTCATGTTTCTATCCTGTTGGTATTTGGTACTACTGGTTGAGAAAACCGGAGTTTTATCATTGTGTCTACAGTTGTAAAAAAATCATGAACAATTGCACGAAAGCTAAATATAAAGGCAGCCTCAGCAAAATTCTAGGACTAGCCACAATGGTAAGTGTCCTGAGTCTTAGCTCTCTTCAAACTGCTTATGGAGCCGCAGTCAGACCAGGTTTATTCGATGCGAACACACTACCGCGTAACGATGATGGCTCCACTGGCATTGTGGATCTCGGATTTACCGCCAACTTCTTTGGTCTACAATTTGACCAAGCTTACGTTAACAATAACGGTAACATTACTTTTGATCAACCGTTAGGCACATACACTCCCTTTGACCTAACCAGCACGGGAAGGCAAATTATTGCACCATTCTTCGCTGATGTGGACACTCGTAATCCTCTTTCCAATGAAGTGACTTATGGTACAGGGATTGTCGATGGTCGTAATGCCTTTGGAGTTAACTATGTTGACGTGGGCTATTTCCCCTCAGCAGCAGACAAACTGAACAGTTTTCAGCTAGTCTTGATTGATCGTTCTGATATTGGCGTAGGCGAGTTTGATATAGAATTCAACTACGACCAGATTGAATGGGAAACTGGCGACGCTTCTGACGGTAGCGGTGGCTTAGGCGGTAACTCTGCTCGCGTTGGCTTTTCTAATGGTACTGGTGATCCTGGTAGTTTCTTCGAGTTACCTGGGTCAGCCATTAATGGTGCTTTCCTGGATGGAGGCCCTAATAGTTTGATTGCCAACAGAAGAAACACTGACGTAGATAGTCGCTATCTCTTCAGAGCTAGGGGAGGTACAATCATCGTTGAGAATGAAAACCCTGAAAACCCCGAAAACCCCGAAAACCCAGTTGAGCCAAGACCCACTTCTGTTCCTGAACCTACCACTATATTAGGTTTGTTAGCATTCGGTGCTTTTGGTGCCAGCGCAGGGTTGAAGCGCAAACAACAATACAAAGCTGCTGCTAAAGCATAATCCATTACCCATGTAATTAAAAAAGACTTTGACTGCCATTAACAGACATGGCAGTTTTTTGTTTTCCCCACACCTCCCACACCTCCCACACTTCCCACACTTCCCACACCTCCCACACCTCCCACACTTCCCACACTTCCCACACCTCCCACACTTCCCACACCTCCCACACCTCCCACACCTCCCACACTTCCCACACCTCCCACACCTCCCACACCCCATTCCCTTTTTTAAGGAATTACTAAGGGAGTTGTGTACCCGTCCGGTGCTAGAGTGAAAGATGACATTGCATAATCTTATGTCTTCCAAGACCCTATCAAAAAACTATGGAAGAGTGAGAACCCCCGTTTTTAAAGCAGGGGATGAAACTCGACGCAACAGATTAAAGCCTGTTGTTTCTCCTGGAGAGACACTCTCTACAAACTAGAATATGATTTTGTAGGGGGTGAGCCAACAGTGCTAACTTTAACTTACGAGTAGAAAGCTATGCCCACAAAAAAGCAGAGCCAGCTAATTGAACACACTTTAGACCCGTGTCCCCAAATCTGGAGTTGTGCTTTGGGTAAGCACAAAGACTAGATCAACATCGTAAGTTGATAGTTAACGCTTGTTCTCTAAAAGGTGATCCGTAACAGAGGGACCTTGGCGCTGGGACGCAGCGTAGACAAAATTGCCTGTGGAGACGGTCTGACAAACACTGGTAACAGTCTAGTTAAGAGTCAAAGAAACAGGAACAAGGGTGGAAAGGTGAGGCTTTAGCCTACCGAACAACATCCTCTAAAAATCCCTTTGTTGCTCACAAGGGGAGTATGTCAACTGAAATATAGCTTCAATTATTAGGCGCAGTATGGTCACCACAGCAGAAAAAACAAACATTGGCTACATTACCCAAATTATCGGTCCAGTTGTAGACGTTAAATTTCCTGGCGGTAAATTACCCCAAATCTACAATGCTTTGACCATCAAAGGTAGCAACGAAGCGGGACAGGAAATCAACCTAACTGTGGAAGTTCAACAACTTCTCGGCGACAACCAAGTGCGTGGTGTTGCGATGAGTTCCACTGATGGTTTAGTGCGTGGTCTCGAAGTTGTGGATACAGGGGCTGCAATCAGCGTTCCAGTTGGGAAAGTGACCTTGGGACGGATTTTTAACGTTCTGGGTGAACCTGTAGACAATCGAGGACCTGTGAATTCTGATGAAACCTTACCTATTCACCGTCCTTCTCCTAAATTCACTGAACTGGAAACCAAACCTTCGGTGTTTGAAACTGGGATTAAGGTTGTTGACCTACTGACCCCCTATCGACGTGGTGGTAAAATTGGTTTGTTCGGCGGTGCGGGTGTTGGTAAGACCGTCATCATGATGGAATTGATTAACAACATTGCTACCCAGCACGGCGGTGTATCTGTGTTTGCTGGCGTGGGTGAGCGGACTCGTGAAGGTAATGACCTTTACAACGAAATGATGGAATCTGGGGTAATTAACAAAGATAACCTGAATGAATCGAAAATTGCCCTAGTTTACGGTCAGATGAACGAACCACCCGGAGCGAGAATGCGGGTAGGTCTGTCGGGTTTAACTATGGCCGAATACTTCCGGGATGTGAACAAGCAAGACGTGTTGCTGTTTATTGATAATATCTTCCGGTTTGTGCAAGCAGGTTCAGAAGTATCGGCGCTGTTGGGTCGGATGCCTTCTGCGGTGGGATATCAGCCAACACTAGGAACTGACGTAGGCGCACTCCAAGAACGGATTACCTCGACTACAGAAGGTTCCATTACTTCGATTCAAGCTGTATATGTACCTGCGGATGACTTAACTGACCCCGCACCTGCAACTACCTTTGCTCACTTGGATGGAACTACGGTACTATCTCGTGGTTTGGCTTCTAAGGGTATTTATCCGGCGGTTGATCCTTTAGGTTCTACTTCCACCATGTTGCAGCCGGAAATTGTCGGTGACGAACACTACAATACTGCCCGTGCTGTACAGTCAACCCTGCAACGTTATAAAGAACTTCAGGACATTATCGCTATTCTTGGTTTAGATGAATTGTCGGAAGAAGACCGTCTGATCGTAGCACGGGCGCGGAAGGTAGAGCGGTTCTTGTCTCAGCCGTTCTTTGTAGCTGAAGTATTTACTGGTTCTCCTGGTAAGTATGTGAAGTTGGAAGACACTATCAAGGGCTTCAAAATGATTTTGTCTGGTGAGTTGGATGCTTTACCAGAGCAAGCTTTCTACTTGGTGGGCGACATTAACGAAGCGATCGCTAAAGCTGAGAAGATGAAGGGTTAGTCATTAGTCATTAGTCATGGGTCATTAGTCATTGGTGTAATTACTGGTGGCTAGTGACAAATTATGAAAGATAACAGATAAAGGACAAAGGACAAATGACTTTAACCGTTCGTGTAGTTTCCCCAGATAAAACAGTATGGGATGCTGTGGCTGAAGAAGTAGTTCTACCTAGTACTACTGGTCAGTTGGGTATCCTGACTGGACACGCGCCGATGTTGACGGCTTTGGATACAGGTGTGATGCGTGTCCGTGCTAGCAAAAACGCAGATTGGCAAGCGATCGCCCTTATGGGTGGTTTTGCTGAAATCGAAGAAGATGAAGTGACAATTTTGGTCAATGGTGCTGAACGTGGCGATGCAATTAAATTGGAAGATGCTCGTGCAGCATTCAACCAAGCTCAAACACTTCTAAATCAAGTGTCAGCAGATGATCGTCAAGCCGTAATTCAGGCAAATCAAGCTTTTAAACGCGCCCGCGCTCGCTTCCAAGCGGCTGGTGGTTCGGTCTAAATTTAGACATAGATACTTTTTTGTGGGGTGGGTTAAAATGCCCGCCCCTTGGTGTTTTTAAAGGCAAAGGTTCGCAGAGTTGTATAGCAACCGCCAAGGAAGTTAGGACAGAAACAGATCATGAAACCCTTACAATTAGCGAGTTTCCTGTTCCCTGTTCCCTGCTATACTATTTTTTCTGCACAAGTTGCCAACATTGTTTGGCGATCGCCCAGTCTTCTTGAGTCCGAATTACTAACACTCGTACAGCTGAGTTAGCTGTGGCTATATCTTGATCAACCGGCTGTTGCTGATTCTTTGACGGGTCAACTTTCAAGCCTAAAAATCCTAAACTTTCGCAAGCGGCTTGGCGAATTCCTGCCGATTTTTCCCCTATCCCTGCGGTGAATACTAAAGCATCTAATCCCCCTAAACTGGTCAGCATAGAACCAATTCCAGAGCGTAAGTGATGCACATACATATCCCAAGCTAGTTGGGCGCGGTAGTTGCCGGCGGCGATCGCCTCTATCACCTGGGGTAAATCACTGGATACACCCGAAATTCCTCGTAAACCAGAAGCTTTATTTAATACATAATCTAATCTTTCGGCAGAGTAATTCGATTCCCGTAACAGATAAATCAAAATCCCTGGATCAACCGCACCGGAACGACTACCCATCATCAACCCATCCAGGGGAGTAAAGCCCATAGTAGTATCAATACTGCGTCCGTTTTTAATTGCTGCCAAAGAGCAACCATTCCCCAAATGACAGGTAATTAAACGCAGGGATGCTAAATCTCGGTTGAGAATTTGAGCTGCACGATGTGAGCAATATTGATGACTGATACCATGAAAACCGTAACGGCGAATACCTTGCTCTACCCACTCATAGGGTCCAGGATAAATCGCGGCTGCATCCGGCAAAGTCGCGTGAAATCCCGTATCAAAAACTGCCACTTGGGTGACATCTCCCAAGCTTTGCTCAATAGCTTCTATACCTTCTAAAGCGGCGGGATTATGTGCAGGAGCTAAACTAGACAGATTGCCAATGGTCTCTTTCACCTTTTCAGTGATTACCACACTTTTTCTGTATTCCTGACCACCATGCACTACACGATGTCCCACTACATCAATTTCAGAAATATCATCAATTACCTTGGTAGCACCGCGACTAAGAGTGTAGAGCATATAGGCAACGTGCGCCCGTCGTGAATCGCCATAGATTGACTCTTGTAGCACCGCACCCGTAGCCGTTTTCACCTCAATTTCTGCTACACTCCGGTCTTGAGTCCAGTTAACTTTTCCTGACCACAGAGGTTCGGGTACTTCCTGGGGAAGAAAATGATCTGCAATCTCATATAGGCAACTCTTTTGGCTGCTCGATCCAGCATTTAATACTAATATTTTCATTAGCTTTTCTTGTAACTCAGGTCTGTGGGCTTTGATTGATCAAAAGTTGGCGTTGCTGATCTCAAAAATATTTTGATTACCTGAAGTAAAAGTAATTCCGGGCATAATTCTTTGAATAGTCGAGAGGTGGTAATTTGTTAGTGGTTGTCTATTCCCAACTAACCACTAACTAATGTTTAAACCTTAATGGCTGGCAATTGCTTCTCCTTCAAGTTTAGCTAGTCGCTCTGCTAAGAGTTTTTCTAGAGAAACTAATGCTTTGGTAAAGCCATCGATACCCTCTGCTAATTTGTCAGATGCCATGCGGTCAGCAGCGTGCATCTTGTCATAGCTAGCTTTATCCAGGGATATCTTTTCGATTTTCATGTTTGTTACCTTAGCCGGATCAAGTTTCCGTGGTAATTCCCCAGTTGTTGCTTGCAATTCCCCCAATAGTCCTGGAGAAATGGTCAGCAGGTCACAACCAGCTAATTCGGTAATCTCACCAATGTTGCGGAAGCTAGCTCCCATAACTTCGGTTTTATAGCCGAATTTTTTGTAGTAGTTGTAAACTTGGGTAACTGAAAGAACTCCTGGATCTTCAGCTGCTGGATAGCTATCCCGTCCAGTATCTTTTTTGTACCAGTCGAGAATCCGACCGACGAAGGGAGAAATTAAGGTGACACCAGCTTCCGCACAGGCGATCGCTTGATGTAAACCAAATAACAAAGTTAAGTTACAGTGAATACCTTCTTTCTCCAGAATTTCCGCAGCCCGAATCCCTTCCCAAGTGGAGGCAATTTTAATTAACACGCGATCGCGGTCAACGCCAGCCGCCTTGTACTGAGCAATCAATTCTCTAGCCTTAGTTAGAGTCGCTTCAGTATCAAAAGACAAGCGAGCATCTACCTCTGTGGAAACACGACCAGGAATAATTTGTAAAATCTTCAGCCCGAAAGCCACTGCTAAACGGTCGAAAGCTAGAGTCACAACATCTGCTTGGCTAGCACTAGAACCAGCATCTTGTTTGGCTTGGAGTAAAGTTTGATCCACAACTTCTTGATATTCCGGCATTTGTGCCGCCGCCGTAATCAGAGAAGGATTGGTAGTGGCATCTTGGGGTGTAAACTTCTCAATTGCCTTGATATCCCCTGTATCCGCAACCACAACGGTCATTTGGCGTAATTGTTCTAGTAAATTTTTAGACATAATTTTCTCCGTGAGTTGTGCTGGTTTTGGACTTAATTAATTCCTTACTTGTTTACACTCTCGACTATTCCTCAGAATTTCAATTTTGGCAATTTTTCGGAAACATTGCCGACATTGGCCAGCTAAAATTAGCCACAGCCCTATTTTAGGTGCGTTATGCCGAAATTGGCTGTCCAATGGAATGCACTTTGATTAAATTGGTTGTTCCTAACTTAGCCATTTCTTTTGTAGAGACGCGATCGCAAATTGATAAATCGCGTCTCTAATCAAGTACCAGCAACAGTGAATTATTCTTTCTCTGACATCGACAACATTAAATCAACCACTCGATTAGAGTAGCCCCACTCGTTGTCATACCACGCCACCACCTTAAAGAAATTAGAATTTAACTCAATCCCAGCACCTGCATCAAAAATACTGGAATGAGTATCACCCTGAAAATCGGTGGAAACTACAGCTTCATCGGTATAGCCTAATATACCCGCTAGCGGACCTTCAGCAGCTTGTTTCATCGCCGCACAAATTTCCTGGTAACTAGTAGCCTTGGCAGTTCTAAACGTTAAATCAACCACAGAAACATCAGGAGTGGGAACCCGAAAAGCCATACCAGTTAACTTACCTTTTAATTCTGGTAAAACTAATGCTACCGCTTTTGCTGCACCAGTAGAAGAAGGAATAATATTTTGGGCTGCACCTCGACCACCACGCCAGTCTTTTTTACTGGGACCATCTACAGTTGGCTGAGTCGCAGTCATGGCGTGAACTGTAGTCATCAACCCTTCGGTCAGACCAAAGTTATCATTGATGACTTTAGCTATGGGAGCTAGACAGTTTGTTGTACAACTAGCATTAGAAACAATCACATCTTTAGCTGGGTTAAAGAGGTGATGATTCACACCCATTAACAGTGTATGCACTTTATCTGGCTCTTTCGTGGGGGCAGAAATTATGACTCGTTTTGCCCCAGCTTGCAGGTGTTTTGCCGCCCCATCATAATCGGTAAAGAGTCCCGTAGATTCGACAACATAATCTACACCTAATTTGCCCCAAGGTAACTCAGCCGGATTTCTCACTGACATACAAGGGATAAAATGCCCATCAATGAGAATACCATCAGGCTTCGCTTCTACTTTACTTCTCAGCTGACCGTGAGTGGAATCGTATTTGAAGAGATAAGCGAGGTTATCCGGTGGTACTAAGTCATTAATCCCCACAAACTCGATATTGGGGTTATTGATGCCAGCACGCAGCACAAGTCGCCCAATCCGACCAAAGCCATTGATACCAACTTTTAGTCTAGTCAAGATTAAACCTCCTGTTGTGGGAGTTGAAGAAAAGGCGAAAAGTAAAAGAACATGACTTTTAGTCTTTACCTTTTGATCCTGACAGTCTTAACTAGCTAAGGCATATTTACTTGGCTTATTTTAAGGTTTGTCCTAGCTATTTATGTTGGCTGGTATAGCCTATACTGAGAATGGAATGATTAATTTATATTTTCTAAACAAGCTATCGCCTGTTAAATTCATAACGTTAAATCCGTTTTCATCTGCGTTCAATTATTCTATGCAGCTTGATCTTAATTTAGTCAGTTTATCATTAGGCGATCGCCCGTCAGAGTTTTCCCTGCAAACATCAACCATGAAGATTAACTTGTTCTTGTAACCACGGGTCTACAGGCTGTCCATCTTGGCGACGGAGTTCAATTTCTATGGCTATAACCTCCTGAGAGCCAGGGGGCGCGGGTTTTTGGTGAAAAATAATCTCATAATCTAAAGGGTTATGTTTGCGTTCTTTTAACCAATCCTGCACCTTGGTGATGGCAAAAAAAGATTGACCTTGCTCAAACATCCGGGTAATCTGCATTTGTAATGTGTAGGGATTAATGCGACCCATATTTTCTTACCTTTTCTAAGTAGACCTTAGATCATAGTTTATCTTAAGGAGACTCTAAAAAGCTGCCAAAGTACGGTAAACAGTAATACTCAATAGAGTATGCCTTGGTTAAAATAAGAGTTGTAAACCTAATTGAGAAAACACCAAAATGTCAGTTAGTTATGATCCCGATAAGCGTAAATTACTTTCATCTCTGTGTCACGGGGCGATTTTCTTTAGTACAACATTATTCTCTATTGGCGTTCCCATTGTCATTACCTTCATTTCCGACGACCCAGTGGTGAAAAGTAACGCTAAAGAATCAATTAATTTTCACTTCAATGTCTGGTTTTGGGCAACTATAATCGGAGTTCCAATTGGGATTCTATCTTTTCTCACCTTTGGACTGGGGGGAATTTTATTCTTTCCTGTAGTTGCATTGGGTTTTGCTATACACTGGGGATTGACAATTGTAGCGCTACTGCACTGTTTCAGTCAGCCCAATGAACCATTCCGGTATCCGTTGATTTTTCGAGTTTTTTAATTTTTTGATCAAGCGAAAAGCGCAAGCATAATATCCCTTTTCTATTTCGCTATGTGTATAGGCTAATAGTAGAGGGAATTATATTCTTTAAGTATTTTTATTTTATTACTTTCAGATCAGGATTATTATCTACATATTGACTCACAATTTTACTAGAATTGCTATATCAAGCTCACATAAGTTTGAATGCAGATGAATCTACTGCAACATCAATAGCAGAAGTGTTTTAATCGTTATTCTCAAGGTTAATCATATTAAAGAGATGAAAAAACTGGGGCAATCTCTAACTATAGGAATACTATCTATTTTGGCGACTGCTACTCCCGGATTAGGGGCTGAACGGATTAGCTTTTTTTATCCCCCCTATGGTGAGTTTTCTCTAACTGTTGAGGCTTTAGAAATATTCGCGCAACAAGGCAAAATTACCAATGAATTTTCCTTTTACGCTAATCGCGCTAATCCTCTGCAACTTGCACAATTACGAGAATTACTCCAGGAGAAGTTTAAGGTGACTCCTACCCTTGTATCTCAAGTGACCTACTCACCCATAGGGGAAGACCTTGTACAACGGTTAGGAAGCTTACTCCGCACTGAATCTGGGCAAAATGGCTTTTATGCTCTCCGCAGTGCTTTGATATTGGCTGCTGACAATCCTGAAGGGTTAACGGTGCTGAATTTGCTACGTCAGTTTCCCTCTCCGACAGTGCGATTAAATTTTACAGAGGGACTAAAGTTAGTTGATGAGTTATCGCAAGTATTAGAGACAAGGGATAAAGTCGTGACTTGGATTCAACAAGAAGCGATCGCCATCGCCCAAACTGCACCACTTACTCCCTTAAATGCAACAGCTACCAATCCTATAGTTAATTTTACTCAACAGCCAGATTTAAGATCCCCTGGTAAATTTACTTGGCAGAGAAAAGAATTTATACTCCGAGATCAGTCACGCGATCGCACCATACCGACCTATCTTTATTTACCAACAGCAACATCCAGCCCAGAACAGCCCTCACCGCCCTTTCCACTGATTGTCATTTCTCATGGTGTGGCTTCAGATCGTTCTTCCTTTGCTTATTTAGCTGAACATCTAGTATCCTACGGTTTTGCTGTGGCTGTATTAGAACATCCTGGTAGTAATGCGGAACGGGTGGAACGTTATTTGACAGGTTTAGCAGGACCGTTAGAAGCAAAAGAATTTATCAACCGACCTTTAGATATTAAGTTTCTACTAGATCAATTAGAAATTCAGCAAAAATTAAATCCTGACTTAAAAGGAAAACTCAATCTCCAGCAAGTTGGGGCTATTGGTCAATCTTTTGGTGGTTACACTGTATTAAGTTTAGCAGGAGCAAAAATTAATTTCCCCCAACTAGAAAAAGACTGTAATCCTAAAATTTCCTCTTTTAATTTGTCCCTGTTTTTGCAGTGTCAAGTCACGGAATTACCAGTTCAAGATTACCAACTGCAAGATGATCGCATTCAAGCAGTATTGGCTATTAATCCTTTATCTAGCTCAATTTTTGGGGCTAGTGAACTCAGCCAAATTAAAATTCCAGTGATGATAGTTGCAGCTAGTCAGGATATTGCTGCTCCAATAGTTTCCGAACAGGTGCGCCCTTTTACTTGGCTGACTACCAGTAATAAGTATTTGGTATTAATCGAAAATGCTACTCACTTTAGTGCGATCGCCCCAGCAACTCCAGAAAATGACGTGTTACCCATCCCACCAGCTTTACTAGGGCCAAACCCAGCGCCTGTTTATTCTTATCTTAAAGCTTTGAATGTGGCTTTTTGGGAACAACATTTGCTCAATCGTCCTGAATATAGCTTGTATTTGCAACCCGCCTATGGTGAATATCTTAGTCAACCTCCTTTAAATCTCAGTCTATTAAACTCATTTTCAGCAGACCAATTAAGTCATAAATTACAGGAGTTAAATCCCTAATAATTTAATTGTCAACAGTAACATCAGAAAGTTTCTATCGGCAGACTCAACCTTTCAATGGTAAGAATCATCAGAGGGACAAGCCTGTTATCTGTTATGCAATCAGTGTCTGGGAGTGGGGTGATTGTGACGGTTTAATTATCTGCTTTTATCCTCATCTCCTGGGTGGTGGAGATAATTCCTATTTTTACCAAAAGATCAATGCTAAAATCCTGTCGTAAACAGTGAGGAGAGATCAATGCCAGTTGCCGCTAACTCGGTTAAATTTGGTACAGACGGCTGGCGAGGCTTAATTGGTGATGACTTCACCTTTGAACGTCTAGCCCTAGTTGCCCCAGCCGCAGCACAAGTATTATATAATACCTATAATTCTACAGTTGATAGTAAAACAATTATTGTCGGCTACGATCGCCGATTTATGGCAGAAGAATTTGCCCAGACAGTGGCGGATACAGTCAGCGCTGTGGGTTTTGATGTTTTACTCAGTGAAAGTTATGCCCCAACTCCCGCCTTTAGTTGGGCGGCTAAAGACTTAAATGCTTTGGGGGCGCTAGTGATTACAGCCAGTCATAACCCTGGATCATATTTAGGGTTAAAAGTCAAGGGTGCATTTGGAGGTTCAGTACCGCAGGAAGTCACCAAAGAGATAGAAGCTTTATTATTAGAGGGTGTACCGGCTGCGGAGAAACCTGGGAAAAAGAAACTGTTTAATCCCTGGCTGAGTTACATCACAGCCCTGAAAGCTAAGGTTAATATCAGCAAAATTCAAAGCGCGATCGCCTCTGGGAAACTCACATTATTCGCAGACGTGATGCACGGCGCAGCAGCTGGAGGTCTAGCGGAATTACTGGGGGATGGTGTCCGAGAAATTAACAGCGATCGTGATCCTTTATTTGCTGGTGGTGCGCCAGAACCTTTACCGAAATACTTGGCTGGCTTATTCTCAGTCATGAAAAACTATCGTCAAACTAGTCCATCCGGTTTAGCCGTAGGGTTAGTATTTGATGGTGACTGCGATCGCATCGCCGCAGTAGATGGTAACGCCAACTTTTTAAGTTCTCAAATTTTAATCCCCATCTTAATTGACCACTTAACCCAACGGCGGAACTTTAGCGGTGAAATCGTTAAAACTGTCAGTGGTTCTGATTTAATTCCCCGTGTCGCCGCACTGCATAACTTGCCACTTTTTGAAACACCCGTAGGATATAAATACATCGCCGACAGAATGTTAACCGCAGATGTATTATTAGGTGGGGAAGAATCCGGCGGAATCGGTTATGGGAGTCATATTCCCGAACGTGATGCTTTACTCTCAGCCTTGTATATCCTGGAAGCCATTGTGGAATCTGACTTAGATTTAAGCGCTTATTATCAGTCCTTGCAAGAAAAAACAGGTTTTACCTCCGCCTACGATCGCATAGATTTACCCTTAGCTAGTATGGATGTGCGATCGCGGCTTTTACAACAATTACAAACCCAACCATTAACCGAAATTGCCGGTCAAACTGTGATTGATTGCCAAACCATCGACGGCTATAAATTCCGCCTAGCTGACCATAGCTGGTTAATGATTCGTTTTAGCGGTACTGAACCAGTATTACGTCTATATTGCGAAGCCCCTACCCTTAAACAGGTGCATCAAACCTTGGCTTGGGCAAAAACCTGGGCAGAATAAGTCCTAAGTGCTGAGTAGAAAAATGTGAAAAGTCTTATATTCAGCACTTAAAACTACGAATTACGAATTACGAATTACGAATTACGAATTACGAATTACGAACTACGAACTACGAACTACGAACTACGAATTACGAATTATGAAATTACTCGTTGTCGCTACAAGTAATCCCGGTAAATTGCGGGAATTACAAGCTTATCTCGCTGATTCTGGTTGGGAATTAACCCTCAAACCCGAAGCATTAGAAGTAGAAGAAACAGGCGAAACCTTTGCCGCCAATGCTTGTCTCAAAGCTTCCCAAATTGCCCAAGCTACAGGAGAATGGGCGATCGCCGATGATTCCGGTTTACAAGTGGATGCCCTGAATGGCGCACCGGGGGTATATTCTGCACGTTACGGAAACAGCGACTCCGACCGCATTGCGAGGTTATTACGGGAATTAGCTAACTCTGTAAATCGCCAAGCTCAATTTGCTTGTGCCGTAGCGATCGCCCGTCCTGATGGTACAATTGCTTTAGAATCCGAAGGTGTCTGTCGCGGCGAAATTCTGCATTCACCCCGTGGTGAGGGTGGCTTTGGTTATGACCCGATATTTTACGTTCCCGAACACAAATTGACCTTTGCAGAGATGTCGCGGGAGTTAAAAGGTTCAATTAGTCATCGAGGTCAAGCTTTAACGGCTGTGATTCCTCAGTTAAAAATTCTGACCGAGAATTTTAGATTTTAGATTTTAGATTTTAGATTTTATAGCAACCGCCCAGGAAGTTAGGACAGAAACAGATCATGAAACCCTGTTCCCTGTTCCCTGCTATAGATTAAAACAATTTGGTACAAGCCCCGTCCTTGAGGACGGAAAAATCCTAAATCCCAAATCGAGTGATTTCTATAATTAAACTACAGATGAACAAAAAGCTAAAGTGATACTATATTGTAGTCATCGCTCTAATCTCTCCTCTAGATGAACAAAGCATTGAATGCAGCACTTTCAATGGAAATTGCTGAGAAGATCAAAAGCAAAGCTAATCAGACATTTGATAATGCTTACAAAGCAGTATTAGCTACAGATAACGCTAAGTATGTTCAGGGATTTTTAGTGGTGGCTGAAACGGCATACCAACCCATCGAACATAGTTGGATAGAAATCAGCGATACCTCAGTCAATGATGCTGTGGTGACAATTATTGATCCCACCCTACCACATCTGCACACAGACCCTGCGGCACTTTGGTACTTCGCCGCCCATAGCTTGAGTGTGAAGCAACTAACAGCCATTGTGGAGGAATCAAAAGAAGATTATCCCGAAGATCATCCCTTACCAATTTATGGCGAAGCACCTTACAAGTATTATGGTAATGTGATGTTAGGTGGTGAAGAATATTTAGTAGCTTTTCAGGCCGCTGAGGCTAAGTGTCAAGAAATCAGAGAATCTCAATGAGTCAAACTGCCTTAAATTTAGTGGCAATATCGATATTTCTCATGACTTTTTCGGTGTTGTTGGGGCCATTAATTCATTTGTCACCAGCAGTACCTGCAATTGCTACCTTTACTATTTTGGGAATCGCCACTTTCGATAATTTCAGTTTGCAAGGTCAGGGCGGTACAATTATTTTAGACTGGATAGCGGGTTTTTCTCCCCAACACCGCGATCGCATTATCCACCACGAAGCCGGTCACTTGCTGACAGCCCATCTCTTAGATATTCCTGTAACTGGTTATACACTCAGTGCTTGGGAAGCCTGGAGACAAGGACAACCGGGACAAGGTGGTGTCACCTTTGATGATGCGGAATTAGCCACTCAATTAGAACAGGGAACAATCAGCGCCCAAATATTAGACCGCTACTGTACAATCTGGATGGCGGGTATTGTGGCTGAGACTTTAGTATTTGACAATGCTGAAGGTGGGGCTGATGATCAAAATAAGCTAGCCGGAGTTTTAGCAGGTTTGGGTTTTTCCCCCGCAGCGACTCAACAGAAACAAAGATTTCATCTTCTGCAAGCCAAAACCTTACTGCAAGCAAATTGGTCTAGTTACCAAGCTTTAGTCGAATCTATGCAAAAACGCGCCTCTGTGCTAGATTGCCAAGATGTGATCAAGAAGAAACTATTCTCAGACGGGGAATAGAAGCACAATACTCACGCCCAACAACTTGATTCCGTCCAGCATCTTTCGCCTGGTATAAGTATTGATCAGCACGATGTAATAGGTTTAAACCATGTACATCATCCTCTGGTTGCAGAGTGGCAAAACCTAAGCTAATTGTAATATTAATAGCTAATTGATGGTTGATTTTAAACGCTTCCTCCGCAATTATCCGGTTGAGACGCTGTGCTACTACCAAAGCCTCCTGATTATTTGTTTGAGGTAAAATCACCACAAATTCCTCTCCGCCATAACGAAAGGGCGTATCTTGAGAACGCAAATTTTGCCGTAAACGTTGACACAATAATTGTAACAGGCGATCGCCAACTAAATGCCCGTGGGTATCATTAACTCGTTTGAAATGGTCCACGTCTAAAATAATTAAGCTCAAAGGAGTGGTTTTAGTCCGGGCTTTAATAATTTGTTTCGGTAATTCCCATTCCAAAGCACGGCGATTATTCATCTCTGTTAAAGCATCAGCTAAAACCATCCCTGACAATAAATTGTTTGTTTGCACCACATCCCGGTGTTTCTGGGCTTTGTGTACACCCAGCATCAACTGAGCTAGCAATAGATTATTATATCCACTGATACTATCTTTTGTGATCTCAGAAGCTTGCCAAATATAAGCATCAGCCCCTTCTTGGAGTACATTGGCCATGGTTTTTAATTCCCAGTCCCAGTCATGCTGTCTTCTCGCAGCCAGATGTTCTAGACGATCCTCTAAAATGATACAGTGTATCCAGTATAAATGCGGCTGAGTTTTCAACCAACGGCAAATCTTCATCGACCCATCCATACTAGCCTGTGCAATAATCACATCCGGAGGTGAAGTTTGAATGTATGATATTGCCAAATGTAAATCCACGATCACTTCTAAATGAATATCTGTAGCATCAAGAAGATGATGGGGAAGTTTGGCGAGAAAATCTTGATTACCAAAAATTAAAACAGAACATTTTATCATTATCTTTTATACCTTATTTTGTAAATGTCAACAGCAGGATAAACTGACAATAAATAAGTTACTAATATTTGATTTTCTGCAAGGGATGATGATTCCTATCGTATGCTGACTAGATTTTTTTATTTAAGGAAATAAAATTACGCGATTCTCCATAGTTCCAAAATATATTCCATAAATATAAGTTATTGAAAAAGAGTATTAGGGTTCAAATTATATTCAATTTAACACTTGATTATTTGCCAAATGACCTGATAAATGTTGGAAACATAAATTTACAGATTAAAAGTATAATGAAAGTGAATATTAATATCCTTACGAGCAACTATTTTTTTTATCATTCTGATAACTTGTGAAATTGATAAATTTATATTGAAACAGAACAACGTTTTTTAGGTTAACATAAGGTTAAGATTCTTTTTCATTAGATAAACAGAAATACTTAGATGAGATGGTTGTGAGATCAATACAGACCTGGTTACCCAAGTCAAATTTTTACTCACCAAACAGATGATATGCCTACGGAGAGCGATCGCACATCTTCCTCTAGATAGGTTGGAAATAAAGTTAATTAGTGGAGATTGTCATTTGTCAGAATTCCCGGTGTGTTTACTTTTCGTAATGTATAGCAGGGAACAGGCTCGCTAATAAGATACCCCTCCCATCAACAACTCACCTATGGCAGAGATGCCCAATTTTGGGTCATACTCTTTCTGTAAAAGCGATTATTTAAAATACTTTTGTCACTCATGGCTTCCAACCCCCAGAAACTTAGCGGTAACGAAATTCGCGCCTCATTCCTCAACTTCTTCGCCCAACGAGGACACCAAATTCTCCCCAGCGCTTCCCTCGTCCCAGAAGACCCCACCGTGTTGCTGACAATAGCGGGGATGCTACCATTTAAACCGATATTTTTAGGACAACGCACAGCCGAATTTAACCGCGCCACCACATCCCAAAAGTGTATCCGCACCAACGATATTGAAAACGTGGGACGGACTCAACGCCATCATACCTTTTTTGAAATGTTGGGTAACTTTAGCTTTGGTGATTATTTTAAACCACAAGCGATCGCCTGGGGTTGGGAATTATCTACTCAAGTTTTCGGCTTACCTCCAGAAAGGCTAGTAGTTAGCGTCTTTAGAGAAGATGACGAAGCCTATGATATTTGGCGGAACCAAATCGGCGTACCCGCAGCGAGAATTAAGCGCATGGACGAAGCAGATAACTTTTGGGTATCTGGCCCCACAGGTCCCTGTGGCCCTTGTTCCGAAATTTATTATGATTTTCACCCAGAACTAGGGGACGAAAACATTGATTTAGAAGACGATACCCGATTTATCGAATTTTATAACCTCGTCTTCATGCAATATAACCGGGATGCGTCGGGTAATTTAACACCCCTGCAAAACAAAAACATTGATACCGGGATGGGTTTAGAAAGGATGGCGCAAATCCTGCAACAAGTCCCGAATAACTACGAAACTGATTTAATTTTCCCCATTATTGAGACAGCAGCCGAAATCGCGGGGATAAATTACCACAGCAGCAGCAAGAGAACCCAAGCTTCCTTAAAAGTTATTGGTGATCATGTGCGTTCCGTTGTTCACATGATAGCCGATGAAATTCGCGCCTCCAACGGGGGACGGGGTTATGTATTGCGGCGATTAATTCGGCGGGTGGTGCGACATGGCCGATTACTGGGGATTAGTGAATTTACTACCCAGGTTGCCGAAACTGCAATTTCCCTGTCAGAATCAGCTTACCCCAATGTGAGGCAACGGGAAGCAGCAATTAAAGCTGAGTTGCAACGGGAAGAAACCAATTTTCTCAGAACTTTGGATAGAGGCGAAATACTGTTGCAGGAAATTATAGAGGATGTATTCTATTCATTACAACATGACCCGTCATCACCGTATTCGCCACTAGGCACAAAAATTTCTGGTATAGATGCCTTTACCCTTTATGATACCTATGGTTTCCCCTTGGAACTGACCCAGGAAATTGCAAGAGAAAAGGCATTAGGTGTTGATGTTGAGGGATTCAACACAGAAATGGAAAAACAGCGAATTCGCGCCAAGGAAGCACACGAAACCATCGATTTAACTGTACAAGGTTCCCTAGATAAACTCGCAGAACATATCCAAGCAACGGACTTTATCGGTTATGTCCAACCAAAAATAACAGCAAAGGTAGTAGCTTTGTTAGTAGATGGTGTTTCTCAAGAAGAAGTATCAGCAAATGGATTACTTGTTACGCAAGCAATGACAAAAATCCAAATTGTTCTCAATCAAACTCCATTTTATGCCGAGTCTGGGGGACAAATTGGGGATAAGGGTTATATCTCCGGTGATGGTGTGGTGGTGCGGGTGGAAGACGTGAAAAAAGAATCTGATTTCTTTATCCACTTTGGACGCATCGAACGCGGTACAATCCGAGTAGGAGATTCTGTGAATGCTCAAATTGACCGGAGTTGTCGTCGTCGCGCTGAAGCAAATCATACTGCAACGCACCTATTACAAGCGGCGTTAAAGCAAATTGTCGATGATGGGATATCTCAGGCTGGTTCTCTGGTTTCCTTTGAAAGATTGCGCTTTGACTTTAACTGTTCCAGGGCTTTGACAGCAGAGGAAATTCAACAAGTGGAAGCACAGGTAAATAGTTGGATTGCGGAAGCACACACTGCACATATAGAAGTATTACCTTTAGCAGAGGCTAAGGCTAGGGGTGCTGTGGCAATGTTTGGGGAAAAATACGGCGACGAGGTGCGGGTGATTGATTTTCCTAATGTGTCAATGGAACTCTGCGGTGGGACTCACGTTAGTAATACTGCGGATATTGGCATCTTTAAGATTATTTCCGAAGCCAGCGCGGGTTCTGGGATACGACGGATTGAGGCTGTTTCTGGCCCGGCAATCTTGGATTATTTGAATGTTCGGGATATAGTAGTTAAGGATTTAAGCGATCGCTTTAAAGTTAAACCGGAAGAATTACCAGAGAGAATCACTACTCTGCAAACTGAACTGAGAAATAGTGAGAAACAATTAGCTACACTGAAATCACAATTGGCGATCGCTAAATCAGATAGTCTCTTACAAACAGTAGAATCTGTAGGCGAGTATCAAATTTTGGTAGCGCAGATGGAAGATGTTGACCCGGAATCATTGAAAACGGCGGCGGAAAGGTTACTGCAAAAAATCGGTAACGGTGCTGTGGTGTTGGGTTCAGTCCCCGAAGCTGGGAAGGTGAGTATAGTTGCAGCCTTCAGTGCAGAGGTGAATAAAAAGGGACTGCAAGCGGGTAAATTTGTCGGTGCTGTAGCGAAGATTTGCGGCGGTGGCGGTGGTGGAAGACCAAATTTAGCCCAAGCCGGCGGACGCGATGCGAGTAAGTTACCAGAGGCGTTAGCCAAGGCGCAGAGTGATTTACAGTCAGCCTTGAGTTAATTAGTTGACTAAGTATATCATCTGCTGATAACATCTCATTAAATGGCGTTGCTGAAGTAAATGATGAAAAGCTCACGCACCAGCGCAGCGAAGCACGAAGTGCGTTAGGCGCAAAGGCGCAAAGGTAGAAAGTGGAGTTCATCAATCAATTCAGCAACGCCCTGTTAATCTATTCGTTTGCTTCACAAGTTAAGTTAGAAGATACCCAGCAACTACCAGAATTCAATTACCGCAAGTGAGGAGGGGAGATAAAGCATAATTATTTTATCTAATTATTTTTGTACCTGAATATCTTCAACAATTGTGTGATAAAACTGATATTTTCAAAAGGAAATCTAAATGCCTAAGCAAATAAAACCTGGTGTGAAAATTTATGTTGCAGTAGAAATGCTGGGGCATATTTGCAATGGTGAATTTATAGTTACAGATGAAAGGAATGATCAAGAATTAAATCCAAGAAATATAGATGATAAAATTAAAATATATCGAAGAGAAGTGGAAGAATGGTTTTTACTGCCAGCTAAAAAATTATTAGAAGAAAATAATTTTAATAATGCTTTTATTGTATTAATGGTTTGTATGTCATACCTTGAGGGAGTACAACAATATAAAACTGGAATTTCTTCTAGTACAGCGAGAGGGTACAGTGAACGATACTTTAAAGACTCTATACGAAGATTATATCCGGGGCAATTTGATAATAATGGTCATTTAATTAAGCTTTATGATCAGGCAAGATGTGGCTTGTTTCACGATGGAATGGTAAGAGGTAGTGTTAGGTTTAAAAATGATTATCCTGAAGCCATAAAATTTAAAAACAATGGAAAAATAATTGAAATTAATCCAACAAAACTATTAAACGATATAGTAGATGATTTCAAAAAATATATCAATGAATTGGAGGATATAAATAATGATAAATCTGAAACTGCAAGAGAAAATTTTGATAAAATGTATAAATTATTAGAGGAATGAATACTGCGCTGGGAAGGTGATGACTTTCAAGAGTGTCTTCAGTCGGTTTACGCTACCCGTGGTAAAGCTAAATTCGATTATGTCTAAGGGACTGCAAGAAATAAATGACCCGGATAAACGAACCGCAGAGACACAGAGGACACAGAGTCATGATAGTTTCAGAGATTTTCTGTTAGTCCGCGCAGGCGGACTTTGTTTGTATAGCCGCGATTTCTAATCGCCTGGGCTTCTTTAAATGAGAATCGCACTACAATTTAAGAAACGATCATGATAGCTACCGACATGGTATCAATTCCAATCACCTTGGAACAACTCATTACGGCGGTACAACAGTTGCAGCCAGATGAACGGGCAAAAGTCGCCAGAGCCTTGATTGAACTAGATTTACGTTCAGATTTGACGGCTTTAATTCAAGAACTTTATGCCGAACCCCCAGTTGATGATATTACAGACGATGACATCATGGCTGAAATTAAAGCCGTGCGTCAGCAATCCCAGCCGATATGACGTTGCGAGTAGTCATTGACACCAACATTTGGATTCGCATTTTGCTAAAAGGACGAGTTACGTTGCCGATTTTGGAAGCATTTAATCAACACAAATTCCAGTTGGTAATGAGTCAACCTCTCATGGAAGAACTCCATCTTGTTTGGAATCGCCCCCGTTTAAGAAAGCGGATTGATCCGAGTCAGGCGATGCGCCTGGAACAACAGTTGCAGTACCGCTCATTATGGGTTGAATTGAAAACTATTCCGCCTAATTGTCGAGATCCTAAAGATTTACCTGTGTTGGCAACAGCGATTGATGGCGAAGCGAGAATTATCGTATCTGGAGATGATGACTTGCGGGCTGATGATGACTTGAGAGCGCTAATGGCAAGCTATAGTATTCAGTTACTGGGCGTTAATTCTTTCCTGAAATATTTGGATGAAAGTGGTGAATCAGGATGATCTCTCTACTAATGTGCCGGGCTTTTTCTATTTTCATCGATACC
Organism: Nodularia harveyana UHCC-0300; assembly: GCF_034931085.1. Classification (NCBI taxonomy): domain Bacteria; kingdom Bacillati; phylum Cyanobacteriota; class Cyanophyceae; order Nostocales; family Nodulariaceae; genus Nodularia; species Nodularia harveyana. The sequence continues at coordinate 124,170 of NZ_JAYGHG010000005.1, forward strand.
TTTATGACTATCAAAAAACTCCTTTTCCAAGAAATTGAATCTTCCCCAGACTCTCTTCTAGAAGAAACTCTAGACTTTTTGCGCTTTCTCAAGACTAAGCAAGAAGCAGATAAAAAAGATACACCTGCCTCACCAGTTAAATCAGAAGATACCCAGCGACTACCAGAATCCAATTCAAAAGAAAATTCTCAATCACCCTACCGTCCAGCTTCCGGCCGTTCGATTCTGAGACACGCCAGAACCTGGGAAGGTGATGACTTTCAAAAGTGTCTTCAGTCCGTTTACGCTACTCGTGGTAAAGCTAAATTCGATTGTCAATAGCAAAAACGATCGCACAACTCTAACTTACACCAAGTGCGATCGCGCTTTGCACTTGTCGGAGGCGATCGCCTGAATTAGCGGTATCATATTAAAGATTTAAGCGAAGGCAAAACGAGCCATGAGTCAAACATTTGTGTGGATAATTTTTCCTATTAGCCTACTCATTCTCGTTACTTTAATAGTACTGTATTTCCGAGGTTTATTCCGTTCTCGAACTTTTTACAAAATTAAGAATTTACCCTCACCAAGTACAGCTAACTTTCCTGTTACTATTGCTAGTCTCTCGGATTCCTTTATCACTCAGGGTAAAAGTACCGGATTTTATCGGGAAGCGACAGATATTTTTACGGCGCGACTGGAAGTAATCAATAGTGCTTGTGAATCCATTCAGTTTGAAACATATATTATCACCCCCGGAAAACGTGCTGATGATTTTGCTCAAGCTTTAGTAAAAAAAGCCCAAGCAGGTGTTACCGTCAAAGTAATTGCCGATAGTTATGGCGCAAAAAGTATACCTCAGCAATATTGGGATACACTCAAAGCCGCAGGGGTGGAAGTGCTGCTGTTTAATCCTTTCACTTGGAGAGATCCCGCAGCTAACCTCAGACGCAACCATCGTAAGTTATTGATAGTGGACGGAGAAATTGTCCTGATTGGGGGCGCTGGAGTTTCTGACTTGTGGGATGGAAAGGACGAAACCGAAAATAACCAACCTTGGTTAGATTATGAGGTTTGTTTTCAAGGTTCCTTAGTTGCTCGTTTCCAAGGTATTTTTCTCCAACACTGGCTAGATACTGGTGGTTCATTAGATTGGAACTCGGCCAGTAGTTCTCAGCGTCACGAACAAGAGGAAACCTTGTTAATTACTAAGGGAGAAGATCCCACTCAGCAAGATTCGGGAATTCGCGCTCTGTTTGAATCATTACTACAAGCTGCGAGAAAGCGGATTTGGATCGCTAGCCCCTATTTTTTACCTAATCCCAATTCCTCCCAAATATTACAGCAAACAAAAGCTAGGGGAATTGATGTCAAAATTTTGACGATGGGAGCGCATAATGATAAACCGCCAGTCCGCTATGCTTCTCGGCGATTGTACCCAAAACTGTTAAAAGCTGGCATCGAAATCTATGAATATCAGCCTAGTATGATGCACGCTAAATGCTTACTAATAGATGATGATTGGGTCAGTTTGGGTAGTGCTAATCTTGACTCCCGGAGCTTATTTCATAATGATGAGTTAAATATTTCTACAAGCGATCGCTATTTGTTCCAGCAGATGGAGCAATTTTTTCTGGATGGTTTTGCAAATAGTCGGCTGGTGAGCAACAGGGATTTACGCCATCGTTCCTTACAGGAGCATTTAATTGGACGTATGACGCTGTTATTTCGCTGGTATTTGTAAATTTATCCTCAAAACCTCTAATTAGATAGATATAGATATTGGTCTGTAGGTAGATCCAAATTAGCACTATTTCATCAGAAAATGACGGAGTAATAGCTTTTTCTGGTGTTTAAATATATTATGCAATCAAAACCTTTGATCTTACAAAAAATCATCCCTTTATCTTTAATTGTGCTTCTCCTTCCTTTAGCATCTTGTCAAATAGAAAAAGAACAAGCAGGTAGCTTACCTGAAGTGAATGTAGAACCCGGAAAGCTACCACAATATGATATTCAAGGACCCGATGTGAAGGTCGGAGTCGCAAAGCGCACGGTTACAGTACCCAAAGTAATTGTCATACAGGAAGAACAAACTGTTGAAGTTCCTTATATTGATGTTGATGTACCCGGAGCAGACCGAAAGGAGCGGACTATAACAACTGAAGTTGAAGTTCCTTCTAGTGGTTACAATCTGGAAATTCAAGGTATATATGCCCTAAACAATGAGCTGTGGGTGGTTTCTCAACTTCAAGAAGAAAATCCCAATGCACCAAAAACAAGAGTACGTGTTTCTGATCGCGTTGTTGTTAATAGTCCGGATATACCAGTACGTCAATACATTATTGGAGAGCGTCCTGAGAGTAGCTTTAACGAACAGTACACATTCATTAATAGTCGTCAGCCAATTACTTCAGAATTAGAGTCAGGACAAATGCTATATCAAAAGCCGGAAGAGACGGCTTCAAAATAAATCATCACCTCATCCATTGCACCAAATACAATTAATCGTAAAATTCTGAAGAGTTTCCCACCTTAATTGGGTGCATTATGGACTTGATGACGCGCCGAAAATCCAGTATGCTGCGATCGCCCTACAGTTAATTTATATCTCTTCATAGACATTCCCGCAGTTTTCACCCATTTAGACCACACTATTGTTGATATATTTCCTTCTTCCTGATCAAACTTTGGTAGCGCAAATGGAAGACGTTGACCCGGAATCATTGAAAACGGTGGTGGAAAGGTTACTGCAAAAAATCGGTAACGGTGCTGTGGTGGTAGTTTCAGTTCCCGAAGCTGAAAAGGTGAGTATAGTTGCAGCCTTAAGTGCAGAGGTGAATAAAAAGGGACTGCAAGCCAGTAAATTTGTCGGTGCTATTGCCAAGATTTGCGGCGGTGGTGGAAGACCGAATTTAGCCCAAGCCGGAGGACGTGATGCGAGTAACTTACCGGAGGCGTTAGCCAAGGCGCAGATTGATTTACACTCAGCCTTGAGTTAATTCTATTCTCTTGTGGGGCAGGCAGCATTCGACGAAGCTCGCGCCAAGTCTTGCCTCTTGCCTGCCTGGAGAATAAATTCGACGTTAGGTGTTGATCAAAATTTAGTCAAGAATCTAAACTCCAGTAGAGAATAACAAAATCATTTAGTCAATTACCCAGAAGCCGTTACGTCGCCAGAACTGTTCTTGCAATACTAATTCCAGTTGCTCCACTGAAATACAGTTAGCTTGGACGAGCAATTTACCTAAAGGCTGTTGTTTTTTGATTTGAGCAGTTAAAAAAGAGTGCAGAATTTCTTGGGAAATTAACCGTTTCTTTACTAACAAAGTTCCCAGGCGAATTTTTTGGTTATTTAGTGCTTTTTTAAGTTGTTTTTCTGTAACTAATCGATTTTTTAACATCAGTTCACCCAGTAGACAACCATTATCTTTCTGTTCTTCAAGAATGCTTTTTAAATCCGTTTCAGATATCAGACCTTGACGCAACAACAATTCACCCAACTTATAAAATTGATTTGATAACATACGATTAAATCAATCCTAAAAAATGTATCGAACCTACTTGATTGAGAGATGGCTGTGAAGGTTCAATATTTATCATTCAGCAGTGTTTTCTACTGAAGGGCTATCTGTATTGGGTATGGGACAAAGACGGATTGTTTACAAAACTTTACAAATAAATTACGGTTTAATCACTACATACTTCAGAACCGATTAGATTTGCTCTGTGGATGAAGCCGGACAATTAGCATCTTCTGTGAGGGCAAACTGATTTTGATCGTTAACTGTCACAATTAATCGCGTGGTAATTTCTTTACGATCGCCTTTCTCATCAAAACTAATGGTTTGCCCTTGGAAGACATCGCTTTGTGGTGCTGCATCTTTCACAATCCCAGTTCGAGCTAATCTACGGCGGATATCATCCCTGGTAGTGGGTTGATTTGCGGTTGCTGGTAACACCGAGGTAATCACCTGTATAGCCTCGTATGCCAAGACGCTGCGGCGGTTTAAGTCACCTCCCCAATATTCACGCAACTGTGTTGAAAATTCCTCTGCACCGCACATTTGAGGATGCCAGTCTACAGCTAGAAATAAGCGGTTGGTAAGCGCACCTTTTCCCAGATCCAGTACCGCCGGTAAATAAAGAGTATTCGCTCCTAGTATGGGTTGTTTCCCCTTGTTCGTCTGGAGAATTTTCAGAGATTTTTCCAGTACAGTCCGATTGTTTGTACCACCATCGGAGAGGATAGCGATCGCACTTGCTTGTTTCACCTGAGATGGTAGTTGTTCAGGTTTAAAGTTGGGATCTGATAGGTCAACAGTAGCGATGATATCCCCTCCCTTTGCTTTTAGCACTTCCTCAAACTGATCAAACATATCTTGGCTAAATAGCTCTTGGCTATTGTAAAAAGCGACAACTTTCGGCTGTGTGATCCGCAGATCATTAATCAAGTAGTCAATCAAGGTTTGCGCTTCCACCCTAGTGTTAGAAACAGTGCGGAAAAAGACATCATGTGAACCATCACCACAATTTGCAGACAGTTTAACCATTGTGCTAGTGGGGGCTACCAAAACCAATCCATTGGGGGCGTAAACTTTGAGAGCCTCGCAGGTGTTGGGTGAGGTGTAATGCCCGACTACAGCTAAAATATCCTGATTGCGAGAGAGGTTTTTGGCAACTTCTTGAGCTTGCTGGGTTTTGTTCATATCGTTGGCGATCGCCAGCTGCAAATTCAGCCCGTTTTTAACCGCGACATCCTGTGCCTGTGCAACACCCAGAAAAATATTTATCCCCGGCTCATTATTCATAGAAGCTGCAACGGCAATGGTATACATCGGCGACTGAGGATTTTCAGCATGGCGCATTCTAGCCAGGGCATTATTTCGATAAATTAGCACCTCTGGATCTTGAAGGGCAGTTAAAGCAGCAGCACGGATATCTGGCTGATTTTTGTTTTGTTTAGCTTGCGCCCGGAGGCTATCAAAAAGATTGATCGCATCTTCATATTCACCATCGGCAAAAGACTTGATGCCGTTTTTTTTGAGTGAACTATATTCAGAAGCCAAGATGACTTTACTGCCTTTAATTGAGCGATCGCCACTGGAAATAAAATCTTCAACCGGAATGGGGCAGGTTGTAAATGTTCTGGGGAGAAGTTGGCATTGATACTTCAAGACTAATGGAGTTGCGATCGCTAACCCAGCAGAAAGCAAACTTCCCAGCACAATTTGAGTACGACTAAATCGAGAAATGCGGGAGAACGAAAAAGCTCCAGGCCGGGGTAATGCCAATTCCGGCGCACTGGGATTGAGAAAAACCGCCGGTAGCCATGATGCTGCGGGAAAATCATCTTGCTCTAATGCTATCCGACGACGCGCCCGCCGAATAGACTGACATAATTGAGTTCCTTGGGTAAATTCTCTGAGAAATTCCGTTAAAAATAGGCAAGCAATATCATCCGGCACAGGCTCTTTCATGACAATGATATTTTGAACACCCGCTTCCTTTAAAAACTCGGCAATACCTAGCCCATCGCAAGAATTAAAGATTGCTAGTGTCAGTCCCTTATGTACTGCATCCACTAGACTGGGTCGCAAGTTATCTAAGCTCAGTGATCTATTGGCTCTAATTTGTATCCTGCCACTGCTTTCAACGCTAGAACTATGACCAGCAAAGAATAAAATATCCCAAACTTGATCTGATAAAAGTCTACAAAGTTCTTCGTTACTAGGTTCTAAGACTTGAGTAATCCTTGCTCCGTGGTTTTCTAGCGATCGCAAAGCCGCCGCATCCTGTTCTAGTTTTAGTCCCCCCACAGAGCTGCCAAAAATTGCTAGAACTTTCACTGACCTATTCAACTTGATAGCTGGTTTGTTGAATTGATTAAACAGTGCAAATTCAGCATTGGGCAGTTTATTGTAGAGATCCCAGAAGTGAAACGGTAGCCTAGATATGAGGTCACGATCTGCATGATCATCGTCACAGCGAATAATAATCGGTATAGAGGATTCCTGGGTAATCACCGAATTACTGAGGATGCGATCGCGTAATTGACTAAATTCTGAACGACCAAACCAGTCTTTGCAATAGCCTTTAAGTGCTTCCGTTGCATCCTGCCAAACCGCCAGATTTTCTGCCTCAGAGATGTTGGTTTCCTGTGCTTGAACTACCTCTAATAATCGCCCCTGAAGCCGGCGGCTACCTTCTTGAGAATGTACCTGCCACTGCTGATAGAGTTTTCGCATATTAGGCGCGGCTGGCAGACAGAACTCTTTTGCTCCTTTACTCTCATAGATGGGGCGACCATGTTCCAAAATCTGAAGGGTGATGGGAAATCCCTCCGTAAAGCTACCACCGCGAATTTGAATCACAACGGCGATATCTTGAGGTTGATCAATATTAGTAAACCGCATCATTAGACCTCACAATAATTGGGAAACGAGGGTGTCTTGATATCTGAGAGGGAAGGAAAACAGACAATTTTAACCACAGTGATATTTTCTAGATTATTCATAGTGGGTGTATTTAATATATCTCCTAATACTAATTCTGGATCAAGATGCGCCAAATTCAAAGAGGAGAGAAGAAACAAACAAAGATAAAATCCTGATTTTTGGATTGTAAAAAAGTTGGGAATATGCTATCAGCTATTTAATAATTCCTGTATTTGTTGAGATCCTTGTGGATTTCCTGGCTTTTGAAGTAGTTGTTTAGCCGTTTCTAAATCTTTAATTCCTTGTTGCTTATTACCTTGCTGACCATAAGTAATCCCACGATTACTATAAGCTGGTACAAATTGAGGATTAATTTTAATGGCTTGGGTATAGTCAGAGATTGCTAAGTCTATCTTTCCTTGTTTACCATAAGCAACCCCACGATTATAGTAAGCTATTTCAAATTGAGGATTAATGTTAATAGCTTGGGTATAGTCAGAGATTGCTAAGTCTATCTTTCCTTGTTTATCATAAGCAATTCCACGATTACCATAAGCTTTTGCATATTGAGGATTAATGTTAATAGCTTGGGTATAATCAGAAATTGCTAAGTCTATCTTTCCTTGTTTATCATAAATAACTCCACGATTACCATAAGCTGTTGCAAATTGAGGATTAATGTTAATAGCTTGGGTATAGTCAGAGATTGCTAACTCTATCTTTCCTTGTTTACCATAAGCAACGCCACGATTATAGTAAGCTATTTCAAGTTGAGGATTAATGTTAATAGCTTGGGTATAGTCAGAGATTACTAACTCTATCTTTCCTTGTTTACCATAAGCAACGCCACGATTATAGTAAGCTGGTGCAAGTTGAGGATTAATGTTAATAGCTTGGGTATAGTCAGAGATTGCTAACTCTATCTTTTCTTGTTTATCATAAGCAACGCCACGATTATAGTAAGCTGGTGCAAGTTGAGGATTAATGTTAATGGCTTGGTTATAGTCAGAGATTGCTAAGTCTATCTTTCCTTGTTGAGCATAAGCAAACCCACGATTATAGTAGGCTGTTGCATCTTTTTGATAACCTAGTAATGCCAAAAATGGTAAACCAATAGATAAAATCCCATATTTTGAGGTGTGTTTTAGCTTTTGATAATTCATAATCACTTTATACCCATTGTTAGTAAAATTATTAGAACTAGCCGATAATTACACCACGAAGCACTCAGTAAAAGTTGCCCCATCAAGTGTGACCTGTAGACGAAAGCGATCGCCTGTCTCGGCTGTAAATTTGAATTGAATATAGTTATCCTGTTGGCGAGCTATGATTTCAAAAAAAGGATTTCCCTGTTCAGTTGAGCCTGTGAGCTTCAACCCTGGGGGTAAATGATGAGAGTCTCCTAGCGGATAAACCCTTGCCAGGAGCAGTTGAGTATGATCTGGCTTGGGCAAAATGCCAATTGCTAAAGCTAAGTTATGACCTGTTAAATAAAGACCCAAATCCTTAGCGGTAATCACCGGACAAGCCGGATGAGTAGGATTTATTTCCCACAAAAGCTCGGCTAATTGCCAGCGAATATTATCATCTGCGGTGTTTTCAATCAGGTTAACTAAGGTTTCTGAATCGTTGACAGTATTGGGTAAAGTATTCGCTTGTTGCGGATATTGCTGACGATAAAGATTTTCAATTCGTTTTCGCAGAGTATCTTCTCTTCTTACTAAAGAGGTTGTTTGGAAAATAGTTTGGCTCATTGTCTCCAAAAGCTCTGAGGGAGGCTGCCAGCTAGGTTGAAATAAATTATTTAGCCATTGACCCAAAGATACTGGTTCTGGAGATGAGTCTAAAAATAAACCGATTAGTTCATCTAGCGATCGCAGATAACTCAGGGGTAACTCTGATACAGAGACGGATTCAACAAACCCCACCAGGTAGCCCATTTGGTAAGGCGGATCAAGTTGCACAAAGACATACCCCAAGCGGTCTGTTTGCACTTCTTCCGGGACTAGACATTGGCGATCGCCTCCAGCAATGGGACGACATTCTAAGCTATTTTGCAGACAAGGAACATACAAATCAGCCACATTCTCAATCACCCGATTCAGAGGATGCCAGCTATGACTAATATCCGTTGACGTTTCAATCCCTAATAGCTGTAAGTACCGCCGTGTAACCAGAATAGCCAATGTATTGCGATATACCTGATCTGCCTTAGATGTAGTAGGTTGCTCCTGGGCAAACTCGAAGGCTTGCTGACGATCATCAGGCTCAATAGCAATAGGAATAGCAGTAGATTGTTGAGCGAAGTTAATCATGATACGAATCGAGGCATAATGCCAAAAGTGTTTTGAATATTGTTTTGAGGAATTAGTTAGAAAAGATTGTTTGAAAGCAGGGAAAACATCGCCGCTTACAAAAACGTCTCAACGCTTCTGGATTAGTACCTTGGGCGAGAGCCAGAGTATCCCAAGAAAACTCTCGATTGTCTTTGAGTTCCCATAAAATGTTAGTTAATAAAAGCTCACAGTTAATGTGAGGACTTGACTGCATTCTATTTGTCACCAAGGCTTTGTTATTCTGTACTAAAGCCAGCCAATCTTCTACGGTATCGTCCCATTGATCCGCATCGGGAGCAGGTGGATCAATCCAGCTATTGTCAATAGATATTTTTTGACTAGATATTTTTATTGCTTGACGACTTATATCAATAATTATCCATCTCAGCTTGTGATTGAACCAAGTGATGAAACTTGCCAATTGGGGATTATAGGTCGGGAGATGTTCAATAAACCACACCCAGGTTTTTGAATAGGCTTCATCATAAATATCTGCGGATATTGCGCCACCACGCCAGATTGACTCAGAGCATTTCATCATATCAACGATGAGACTGAGAACCGCATCAGAATCGTGAGAAACTTGCCACTGCTCAAATAGCCATTGACGGGTCGGGATATCATTCATCATCATCAGCAGAATCGCCCTCTCTTGAAGCAATCGCCTTTTCTCTACTGAACTTTTGAGAGCAGCTTGAAGTTGGTTGATTCGTGAATTTGGCGGCACAGATTGGTTACTCCACAGACGTTTCAAGCGTTTATCAATCTTCCCAAGTAGGATTAACCCTAATCTTTACGAAAGTTTACATAAGGTAATTTTCTCTGCACACATCTTGCACCAATAAAAATTGATGTAATTTCATGACACGATATAATTCCAAGACCCTTGATAAAAAACTCATATGATGTTTGGATAAAAAATGACAGATCTAATTGTGAAACCTCCATACTGTATGGTATTTTTGTACTATATGATGTCAGGTATATCTGTTTAAGTGAAATTAATGCTTCCAAAGTTGTCAACATTTCCCGTAGTTGCAAATCCTCCTAAACCTTTTCTGAAATGGGCTGGTGGAAAAAGCCAGCTTATTAAGCAAATGGATAATTTATTTCCCAATAAATTATTGAATGGCACAATAAAAAAATACGTAGAGCCTTTTGTAGGAGGAGGTGCGGTTTTTTGGTATATGGCTGATAAATATCAAATTCCAGAATTATTTATTTATGATATAAATGTGGAACTAGTTATAGCATATAAAACAATTAAATATCATGTAGATGATGTAATTTCAATTTTATCAGACATTGAAACTAAATTTTTGTCTTTTGATGAAATTCAAAGAAATAAATATTTTTATAATGTAAGAATACAATTTAACCAGAGAAAACAATATATCGATTTACAAACCTATAATTTAGAGTGGGTAGAACGAACAGCCCAGCTAATTTTTTTAAATAAAACTTGTTTTAACGGACTTTTTCGCGTCAATTCCAAAGGTGATTTTAATGTACCAATTGGGAAATATAAAAAACCTAGCATATGTGATAGACAGAACTTAAAAACTGCTGCTCAAGTTTTACAGAGAACTCATATTTCTCATGGAGATTTTAGCAAGTGTGAAAATTTTGTAGACAATGATACTTTGGTATATTTTGACCCGCCATATAGACCAATTAGTCATACATCTTCTTTTACTGCTTATTCTCAACAAACATTTAATGATTCTGAACAATTAAGGTTGCGAGATTTCTTTACAAAACTAGATAAAAAAGGAGCTTTACTAGTTTTGAGTAATTCTGATCCGAAGAATGAAAATGAAAATGATAATTTTTTTGAAACAGCCTATGCTGATTATCACATAGAGCGCGTGAAAGCAAAACGTAATATAAACAGTAATGGATTAAAGAGAAAGCCAATAAACGAACTATTAATCATGAATTATTAAGGAGTCACTTAAACTAGAAATGAAATTCCATCCTATATTCCAAACTTATTTGAATTGCTCAGATGAAAATCAAGTGTTTGATTTTTTTAAAGATACACTTACTGGCTCTATCACTAAATGGGATTATTTTGTTGATTGGCAGAAAGTTTTGAAGGGATTTCATAATATAGAAATTCACTTAAATACACTTAACTACTTAATTGGAAAAAATGATATAGAAAGTGAATTTTGTACTTTACTCCAGCAGTCACCTCAAATTATAACTACCATTCCTATTCTTATCGCTTGCCGAACGCTGAGTTTACAAATATTAACTGATTATAGTAAAGGTAGATTTATTTATAAATCTTTCAATTTTCAAAATAAAACTTCGCTGACACAATCAGATATTGATGATATTTTAGAGTTTACCAAAAAAACAGGTGTTTTAGACTTATTTAGAAACAAAAATATTAAAAGCATACCTGATTACGTTCTGGGGATAGAGGTAGGTTTAGATACCAATGGAAGAAAAAACCGTGGTGGTAAGACAATGGAAACTATCGTAGAATCCCTAGTAAGTAAAATATGTCAGCAAAATAATTTTTCGTGGATTCCACAAGCTACATCTCAAAAAATATTATCAGAGTGGAATATTAAAGTTGAGGTGGATAAATCAAAGCGCTGCTTTGACTTCGCAGTGAAAAACCAGAATAGTATTTACTTGCTAGAAACTAATTTTTATGGCGGAGGTGGCTCTAAGCTTAAATCTACAGCAGGAGAATATAAATCTCTTTTTGACTTTATATCACCACAAGGACACAAATTTATTTGGGTTACAGATGGTCTGGGCTGGAAAACTAGTCTTCGTCCTCTAGAAGAAACTTTTCTGTATATTGATTACACCTTTAATCTAAATATGGTCGTCAATGGGCTATTAGAAGAACTAATAACACAAAATTTATGATTTCTCATGATTTAAAGTTAATATTTAACTATCTACTACTTGACAAATAGCCATAATATGTGTGGAATATTTATTCAGACTATAATGAACAAGTTTTAAATCGGCTGTTTCTAATTCTTGCCTTAATTCCGACATTTGATGTTTATGATGTCGCCAAATTGTCACCTCTTCACCTGTTACAATTTCCACAGTCTGATCTACACCCAATTGGTTAAACCGGAAAGTGTAATTTTGCAGAAATTTCATGGTCGCAATTACGCTATCTGTTTTGGTGTCATACCTTCTTAAAAGTTGACTATCTCCAGCCCTAATTTGTAACTTGTTTTGCAGGGTGTGATATATTCCTTCCACATGATATTTGCAACCGCCCCGCGCTTGTCCATCCCATGCAGAATTATTACCTATTTCGTTAGTAATGACTAGCAAATCATTTTTATTCATGCTGTTGCGGAAGTTTTGCCAAACTCTATTTCTGTGGCGATGATTGCCAATGGTTACGCCTAAATGTAAAAATATATTGGCGACATCTTCAGCAGGATTTTTTTTCCACATCTCCCCAGGAATAGCACTGGTTTCTATATCCACTGTGTAACTGCTATATGCAATTTTAGGAAACCATTTCTGAATGTTTGCTTGGGATACTTTCAGCAGTTCTTCGCTAATATCTAAGGCTAGGTATTGATTGATTTTTCCTAGTTTATCCAGTTGGGAAATATATTTTTTCACTGGATAGGAGTTACCCGCACCGACATCTATAATATTCAGGCTTGGGCAATTTTGATAACTGCCGTTTAGATAGTTAAAATTATTCTGTAATAACTCAATTTCTACGTTGTTTGGTTGATACCATTTGGGAACAACATATTTTTGATAAAAGTTATCCCAAACTGTTGCACCTCTCCCTCTGTAAGCGTATTTGACGGGAATTTCTCTGCTGTTTTCTAGTGCTTCTATTAATTCTAATAGTTCTTTGGGGGAAGATAGAAATTCTAAGGTTTCTTTAGGCATTTTTTATAGAGGGAGAAGATTTATATTTATATCACGCAGAGGCGCAGAGGCGCGGAGAGGTTAAGATTGGGCTTGGATTATGGAGGGTTTGGCGGTGGGGTGGATGCTGAAACCTAGTTTTTGACAAATTTTTTGCATGGCTTGATTTTCACGGAGGATATCGGCTGTAATTCTCTGGAGTTTTTCTTGGCGACTAATTTATAGTAATTTTTTGAGTAGTTCGGTTCCTATGCCTTGACTTTGATGGCGATCGCATACCAGAATAGCAAATTCTGCGGTGTTTGTATTATGTAATTTACTGAGGCGACCTACTGCTAAAATTTCTGGTTTCTGAGTTTGCCGATTTTGATGTTCTACTACTAGGGCTATTTCTCGATCATAGTCGATGAAACAGATACGGATTAGTCTTTCATGGCGGACTCTCGATTGCAGTTTAATTAGGTGGAAGTAACGCAGGTAAACGCTTTCTTCTGAGAGTGTTTGATGAAATTCTACGCCGCAGTATCAGGATAAGGATATGTAGGAATTTGGTTACTATTGAGAATCATTTCCCTGGCGGCGATGTCTGCGCCTCCCATCCAACTTGCTAAAATCGGTTTACCAGGCATCTCTGCGTAGGGTTTCAATTGTTCGGCTGTTTGGGTGGGATTTGTGATGATCGCCATTCCTTCTAAAACCCGGTGGGGGTCACTTTCCAAGACACTGCGATCCATAAACGCCCCCGGATCACCTTCATCGGCGTTACAAATCACAAATTTCCGTTCCCCTAATGCTTTCGCCACAGTCGCCCATTTCAAACCCGTAGGATAACCAGCACCACCTCGTCCCCTTAAACCACTGCGAGTAATAACATCCACGACCTGATCAGGTAGCAATTAATTAGAACGAGAAAAGATAATTAGGGAAAACTGTAAAAAAAATAAATAAAGTTTATTTCTTCCTTCCTCTTTTTTCCTGCGTGTCTTCGTGGTTAATTCTCATCTCCCTAACAGATACTTAAGCCAAGAGAAAAAATAAATAAAACTATGCAAAAAAAAAGGCTAGGTATTCTAACTAGCGGTAGAGATTTTCCAGGACTAAATACTGTAGTGCCGCAGTATATTGTGGCGTGCAGTCCCTGTTTTTTATATCCGCAGGATTTCTGAGTGAAAACTACGCGATCGCTCAGTATTTATCTAGGTATAGCAACCGCTAAGGAGATGAGGACAGAAACAGTCAATTAATGATTTTCAAGCCTTTTCCCTGTTCCTTGCTCCCTATTTCCTGCTGTATTCGATAATTTCTCAGTCTTCACTTTTTTGATTAATTCCATATAGATATTTACCTCATTCACTTCCACATCATGCTCAATTCTGGTGACTCGCCAATTTTCCTTATTCAGGTAAATTTCTTCGCCAATTCTGGGAATGAATTGGAGGTCATAGAATTTTTTTACATAATCTTTTTGTTTCTCTTCCCATAAGATTACCTTCGCTGATTCTGGGCGCATTGTTTTTCCTATAATGAGGTAAAATAGGGCTGTATAAAAGGCACAAATGCTGATAGCATTAAGTCTTTTGATATCCCCATCTCAATTTTATCTTAAGGCTTCTATCTCATAGGGTAGTTTAAACCACATTCTGAGAGGATTTTGATTTAATTTTGGTTAACACAAAGAGTCCTGGAACTTTTTTCCTTTGCCTTTAGGAGGGTTTCTATTGTTAATTAATTTTTAAGGAATTAAATATTAATTTTTATACTCCTATCGGCTGTCTAACTTGGGATTTCACAGCTTTGACATGACAGGATTTACGCAACAATTGCCAAAAATCTTGATTTATCGTTCGCGTAGCGTGCGCGAAGCGCATACCGCCAAGAAAACGTAGATTATGCGTAAGCTCTAAATGATATCAGTATCAAGTTGCTCCCCCCCCTTTAAGTATATCTCTCACCACAACTACTAAGTTAACCTTTGATATCTTTTGCGGCTTGAGGCAATGTCTGCACATCCAAATTATGCATTGGTCATACCAAATTTGCGAATTTAATGACTCTATTCTCAATGAATAAGGGATTTTATCTGGGTAAAACGCAGAAATAGTAAAGTTTTGTTGCAGGATTCAACACTGCTGGTTTAACTCTTATTTAGTTCTAACATTTTCTCCATCACAAAATTAATCAACTTTTGTCCTTTACGTTCCACCTCCTGCTGCTTCACCACCATAAAATTCCTCCTATAAAAAAAAGGTTTAGCCGTAATACTAGCTTCCAAAAATAACCTGTTAATCTGTAAATTGCTAGCTGTTAATTCAATTTGCTCTAAAATTTTACTACCCACACCTTGACCTTGAAAATCCTTATGGCAATAAAAGCGGTCAATATGTCCATTAGTCTCCAGTTCCCCAAAACCAATAATTTGCCCATCATCTTCCGCCACATAAGTAAACTTACTGCTTAAACTATCTATCCACACAGCAACATCCATATTGACTGAAGTCCAAGCATCAATTTGTTCTGGCGTATAATCATGAATATTCACCTCGTGAATAGTATCATAGAACAATTGAATAATTTCTGCCGTATCTCCTATTTCATACCTTCTGACTTTCATAATTTATGTCTATTTTCTGAATTTAAAACCTGAAAAATTATAAAACAAAACAATAGAAGAAAATCCCTTATCATAACCAAATAGTATTATTCTACATTTAGACCATTACATAAATGCGCTATGCTCAAATTTTTTGCAGATAGAGGCGGTACGTTCACAGATATAGTTGCTGTCACTGATCAGCAGACAATTATTCAGAAACTATCCCAGCATCCCCAACGGTTTTTAATCGTTCCTATTCCTCATCAGCAATGGGTGATAGTCTATAAACTACTGTCTGAAAATCCCGAACAATATCAAGATGCCGCAATTCAAGGTATTAGGGATATCATGAGTCTGGGAACTAATGAACCCATTCCCACCACAGCCATAGAAGTAGTAAAAATGGGGACTACCGTAGCGACAAATGCCCTTTTAGAAAGAAAAGGCGATCGCGTCGTGCTTCTGATTACCAAAGGCTTTAAAGATGCCTTAAGAATTGGCTATCAAAATCGTCCTAATATCTTCGCCCGTAATATAATTTTACCCACAATGTTATATGAAGAAGTCATTGAGGTAGATGAACGTTACAACGCCCAAGGTGTAGAATTACAACCTGTAAATATTGCCCAAGTTAAACAGGATTTACAAACAGTTTACCACAAAGGTATTCGCAGTTGTTCCATAGTTTTCATGCATAGCGATCGCTACCCCCAACACGAACAACAAATAGCCCAAATAGCCCAAGAAATCGGTTTTACACAGATATCTATATCTCATCAAGTTAGTCCCCTAATGAAAATAGTTAGCCGGGGCGATACAACCGTAGTTGATGCTTATTTAACCCCAATTTTGCGGCGGTACGTCAACCAAGTAGCCAAGCAATTACCCCAAGTTAAATTAATGTTTATGAAATCCGACGGCGGCTTAGTTGCAGCCTCACAATTTCAAGGCAAAGATAGTATATTAAGTGGACCGGCGGGGGGAATAGTCGGCGCAGTTCAAACTAGTAAAAGAGCCGGATTTGAATTAGTAATTACCTTTGACATGGGGGGAACCAGTACAGATGTTGCCCATTTTAAAGGAGAATATGAACGCCAACTAGACTCCGAAATTGCTGGCGCGAGAATGCGAGTTCCCGTATTAGCAATTAATACCATAGCAGCAGGTGGTGGTTCCATACTATTTTTTGATGGTTCTAGTTATCGTGTGGGACCAGAATCAGCCGGGTCAAATCCCGGACCAGCTTGTTATCGCCGGGGTGGTAAATTAACAGTAACAGATGCTAATGTGATGTTAGGAAAAATTCACCCCCAATACTTCCCCTCCGTTTTTGGAATTGATGGTAATTTACCTTTAGATAAACAAATTGTTCTGGAAAAATTTAGCGAATTATCCCAAGAAA
Organism: Nodularia harveyana UHCC-0300; assembly: GCF_034931085.1. Lineage (NCBI taxonomy): Bacteria > Bacillati > Cyanobacteriota > Cyanophyceae > Nostocales > Nodulariaceae > Nodularia > Nodularia harveyana. The sequence continues at coordinate 140,796 of NZ_JAYGHG010000005.1, forward strand.
TCGCAGCAGTTACCGGAAATCAGCGTACACCTGAAGAAGTCGCAGCCGGATTTATCGCCATTGCAGTGGAAAATATGGCAAATGCCATTAAAAAAATTAGTCTTCAAAGAGGTTATGACGTTAGCCAATATACCCTTTGTTGTTTTGGTGGTGCTGGGGCGCAAGTAGCCTGTTTAATCGCCGATACATTAGGCATGAAAACCATATTTTTACACCCTTACGCCGGGGTTTTATCGGCTTATGGAATGGGATTAGCTGATATCCGTGCCATGAGAGAAAAAGGAGTAGAACAACCCTTAACCCCAGAATTAATACCCCAACTACAGGAACTAATGGCGACATTAGAAATTCAATGTAGAAATCAATTAACCTCAGAAGGTGTCAACGGAGAAGAGTCAGTGTTAAAAAAACTGAACTTAAAATATGCCGGAACTAACTCCACCTTAAATATCAATTTTGCCTCAGATATAGCAACTATGCGAACAGAATTTGAGATAGAACATCAAAATCGCTACGGTTTCATTCAACCAGAAAAAACCTTAATTATCGAATCTGTCTCAGTAGAAGTAATTCAGAAAATGGATACACCTGAAGAACCTTTAATTAAACGTACCCGTCCTATAAACGAAGCACCCAAACCTGTGGAAACAGTCAGAATGTTTACAGATAATCAATGGCATGATACACCAGTTTATCGGCGAGAAGATTTACAAGCAGGAGATAGTATTAATGGTTCAGCAATTATTGTAGAAAAAATTAGCACAATTATAGTTGAACCAAATTGGCAAGCCAGATTAACTGAACGCAATCATTTAGTTTTACAGCGTTGATCATTGTGTTCAGCACATTTATGGCTAGGTAATATAATCTAAATATGGGAGTCTTGTTTGATTTTTGAAGGGATTTTTTTTAAACGAACCACAGAGACGCAGAGATCACAGAGGAAGAGAAAAAAATGAATCTTCCCGATAAAATTCAAGGTGAAGAAATAACTATAACAATAGAAAAAGAGGTGAATCATTGGACTCGTCTCTTCTGTGGACAAATCACTCATAGTATACATCAAAATCACTGGGGGATGATTCATTATTTACCTTGAATTAAAAAACAAGTTCTATTAACAATAAATCTTCGCCAATTTAAATGTCACAAGTCTAAATAGGATTAAAAAATGTACACTAATACATCTCAACCCGATCCCGTCCGCTTAGAAATCTTCAAAAACCTCTATCAATTCATCGCCGAACAAATGGGAATCGTGCTGCAAAACACAGCCGCATCAGTAAACATCAAAGAACGCCTAGATTTCTCCTGCGCTATTTTTGACACTTCTGGATTATTAGTAGCCAACGCCCCCCATATTCCCGTACACTTAGGCTCAATGAGTGAAAGTGTCCGCAGCTTAATTAATGATCAAGGCGACACCATTCAACCAGGAAACGTATATTTATCGAATAATCCCTATAACGGCGGAACGCACCTCCCAGATGTCACTGCTATTACTCCTGTTTTCCTGGAAGATACTCACACCTCAACTCCCCTGTTTTACGTCGCTTCTCGTGGACACCAAGCCGATATCGGTGGTATTACCCCTGGTTCCATGCCTCCCCACAGCACTACAGTAGAAGAAGAAGGCATTTTATTTGATAATTTCTTGTTAGTAAATCAGGGAAGATTTCAAGAAAATGATGTGAGAAGAATACTGTTAAATCATTCCTATCCGGCGCGGAACCCTGACCAAAATATTGCTGATTTTAAAGCTCAAATTGCGGCTAATTCTAGAGGAGTGCAAGAACTCCAGAAAATGGTTGTTCAATACGGTGTTGAGACAGTTCAAGCTTACATGAAGTTTGTCCAAGACAATGCCGAAGAATCGGTGAGACGAGCGATAAATCTCCTCAAAGATGGCTCATTTAATTATATAATGGATAATGGGGCAAACATTCAAGTTAATGTTACAATTAACAGAGAACATCGCGGTGCAAAAATTGATTTTAATGGCACATCTCCCCAGCTAAATAGTAACTTTAATGCGCCAAAAGCTGTCACCCAAGCCGCAGTTTTATATGTGTTTCGGACTTTGGTTGATGATAATATTCCTCTGAATGCTGGGTGTCTGAAACCTTTAGAAATAATTGTGCCGGTGGGTTGTATGCTAAATCCCACTTACCCAGCCGCAGTGGTAGCGGGTAATGTGGAAACTTCCCAAACCATTGTCGATGCTTTATATGCTGCGTTGGGTGTGATGGCTGGTTCTCAGGGAACGATGAATAATTTTACTTTTGGAAATCAGCGTTATCAATATTATGAAACTATTTGCGGTGGTTCTGGTGCGGGAGTTAATTTTGATGGGACTGATGCAGTGCATACCCACATGACTAATTCCCGTTTGACTGACCCAGAAGTTTTAGAAACCCGTTATCCTGTGTTGGTGGAAAGTTTTAGTCTGCGTCCTGATAGCGGCGGTCAGGGTAAATATTGCGGTGGTAATGGGGTAGTTCGGCGTATCCGCTTTTTAGAACCGATGACAGCAAATATTCTCTCTAGCCATCGTTTGGTTCCTCCTTTGGGATTAGATGGTGGGAAACCGGGAAAAGTAGGACGCAACTGGATACAACGTGATGATGGTAGGGACGAAGATCTACAGAGTACGGCGACTGCGGAAATGGAAGCTGGGGATGTGTTTGTGATTGAAACTCCTGGGGGTGGGGGTTTTGGTTCTGTGTCTTCAGAGGTATAGCAGGGAACGGGGAACAGGGAATAGGGAATAGCACTTCGGCTTACTTCGACTTCGCTCAGTACAAGCCGCTCAGTGTCCGGGAATAGGCTCGAAACGAAACTCTTTAATTGTGAGGATTTCATTATCTGTTTCTGTCCTAACCTCTTTGGCGGTTGCTATAAATATTGTCTGAGGGCGGCTATGTTTCGGTTTCAAGCACAACGTAACGATTGCGTCCTTGGCTTTTGGCTTGATAAAGGGCTGCATCTGCGGCGGAAATCAAGTCTAAGGGAACCATCCCTGGTGTCGGTGTGATTGTGGCAATTCCTATACTGAGGGTGATATAAGGGCTGACAGATGATGCACTGTGGGGAATTTTGATCTGTTGAATGGCTTTATGAATTTTTTGGGCGACTGTAACACCGCCATTAGTATCAGTATTGGCTAAGATCACCACAAATTCTTCGCCACCATAACGGGCTGCTAAATCTGTACTCCGTTTAACGCTTTTTTTGAAGGCTTGACCCACAAGGCGTAAACAATCATCACCCACGGCATGACCATAGGTGTCATTATATTCTTTGAAGTGGTCAATGTCGCAGAGTAATAGTGTTATCAAACCTGGTTTTCTCAGGAGTTGTTGCCATAGGGAATTCAATTTTTCATCAAAACTGCGGCGATTAGCAAGTTGGGTTAATTGATCGACCATTGCTAAATTTGCCAGATGCTGGTTGGCAGTTTGCAACTGTTGATGAAGTTCTGATTGTTGAATGGCGATTCCCACCTGTAATGCTAATTTTTCCAGGAGTGAACTTTCGCAAGTTTGCCACTGACGTGGACCTCTACAATGGTGGGCAATTAATAGACCCCAAAGGTTCTTATCTTGAATAATGGGGACAACTAGCTTGGATCTGACTTGGCATTTTTCTAATAACTGTAGATGACAATCGCTAAATGCCATGGTGTAAATATCGGAGGCGACTTTAATTTTACCTTGTTGATATGGCTCTGCTGCTGTTTCGACAAAGTAAGTGTCTGTAATCTCCATGTCTAACATTGCTTTGTATTCTGGGGCTACAGATTCTGAGACTACTAAGCCACTCCAATTTGGGTTAAAACGGTAGATGATCACGCGGTCAGTGTGTAAAAAATCTCTAACTTCGGCTACTGTTGTGTTTAATATTTCCGATAAATCTAAGGAATGACGGATTTTTTCGGCGATCGCATAAATCATCTGTTCCTGTTTTACTTGTTGTTGCAGTGCTTTTTGAGCCTCTTTGCGAATGGTGATATCTGTAAATGATGCTAATGCAGCATAGGGTGTTGATTCATCTCGACGAAATAATGGTTGGGAATTAACCGAAATCCATGTGAGCTTACCATCGGGTTTATAAATCCCCATAATCACGTTATACTGAGGTTCTCCAGTCCTTAAGGTGACACTAATGGGATGGGTTTCACCGGGAAAATCCGTACCATCTTCGTGGATGCTTTTCCAAATGGGATCGACGCAGGTTCGCCCAATCATTTGGTCAGCTGTTAACCCTAAAATCTCCTCTGAACTTTCGTTACAGGCGGTAATCCGGCCATCGGCTTTTTGTAGAATAATACCTTCTGCCATTGCTGCAATTACGGAACGATAGCGTTCTTCACTATCTCTAATGGCGATTTCTGCCTGTATGCGATCGCTGATATCTTCAAAAATGTATAGTCGCCCCAAATAGCGGTCTTGATTATCCCGAATTTGGCTAGAAAAGCGGCGAATTGTCCGACCATCCACAAATGCAATTTTATCTTCAATAATGGAACGATTATCTACAGATTTTAATGGGTTACAAATTTTCGCAAATGCTGGCACATCAGCAATTAAATTCACGCAATAGGAAATAATGTCATTACTTTTGATCGCTCCCAGCCGCATATCGGATTCTAGATGTTCCAGACCCCAAATTTCACAAAAGCGGTGGTTAAAATAGAGAATTTCGTCGGTGCGATTATCCACAACCAAAAATGCTAGCAAAGAACTATCGGTCATGGAACGCAAAAAGGCTTCTTGCCAGCGCAATTCCTGTTCTGCAACCTGTTGCTCTGCCATTGCCACTAGTTGTTTGGTGATATCCTTTTCGTTTACCAGCATCAGAGAATTACCTGTAACTGGATCAAGGGTGCTGCGTATATCTATGTTATGCCAGCGTATCCCTTTGGTTGTAAACACTTGGGTTTCTACATGAAAAATTTCACCTAAATTAATGGCGGCTATTGCCTGTTTTCCCACACTCCGATCAACAAAGCGGCGTAACCAAATATTCTCGTTAGCAAGGCTGGGGTTTTGAGTATCCCCATAACAATCTAGGGCGGCTGGGTTCTGCATCAGAGGTACACCATCCATTGTGTACACGGAAATCATTAAACTTGTGTGATACAGTGCTTCCATCCCTCGGAGAATTTCTGGGGCGATATCATGGGAGAGTTGGGTGGCTTCCACCAACATCATTATGCACCCAGGTTCAATTTCCACTCCTGATAAGAGACAACTGACAGTAACGGGTTGCCCTTGGGGATAAAATGTCCAGTTTTCGCTGACGGTTTTGCCTTGCTGAAATTTATCTAAATAACTTTTGAGCCGAATCTGGGTAGCTTCTGAAATATCACTAAAGTTTCGGTTGAGTAATTCTTCTTTACTGGTGGCATTCCACAGATACAGAGATGCTTTGTTGACCCACCACATTTGGTAGTTTTCTAGATCATAAATCCAAATCGGTGTTTGTAATCTGTCAAATGCTCTCAAGTCTGTGGCTGAGATAATATTGGCTGATACTTTTTCATTTTGCTGATCTGTGGGAGAACTAGAGAAGTTTTTGAGTTTTTGCTGTTGTGGCGATCGCCTAGCAGCATTTTTTTGATCCTGTTTAACTGGTTGGATGGCTGTTCCTAGTTGTGTCGCTAACAGTTGTAAAAACTCAATTTCTAATGAACTCCATTGCCGGGGACTACTGCACTGATGGGCAATTAGCAAACCCCATATATCAGTAGATGAGGAGCAGTTACTAGCAATTTGCCGACGATTAACTAAAATGGGTACGACTAAGTTAGCTTGAATTTGTAATTGATTAAATAACTCTTGGCAACAGGGGTCAAGGGGATGAGTTAATATATTTTCAACGGTACTAAATTTTCCTTCTTGATATTCCTTTATCCATTTATTTTGACAACAATAATTATAAATTAATTGCCCCTTAATGGGTATCCATTGGGGACCCACAGATTCTGCTTCTACTATGCCGTCACCATCTGCTAAAATTCGATATATTACTGCGCGATCGCTTGCTAGAGTATTCCTTACTTCTGCAACAATCATGTTCAGCATTTCGCTCAATTGAGATGATGGGTAAATTCCTACAGCCAACATCCTGAGTTGAGACATGATTGACTGAAAGTTAACTTGACCACCCGGTAAGCGATTAAACATGATTGCAGGCATAAGAATGTAACTTTAATTTATTATCCCGAAAAAATTGCTAAAAAAATTCATTTAATATAATTATTGTAATATCACAGAATAACGGAAAGATTGCAGGAATACAACCTTAGTTCTGGCATTTAGTTCTGAATATTTTTGATATGCCCCCCACCCGATAGAGGTAGGATGTAGAAATAATTTAATTAATTACTTTTTTGTGCAGGAATCCCCCTTGTAAAATAAAGGTTTCCAGTTTTTGTAATGGATAGAATGGGAGAGAAAATTATACTCTAGATATATTTAACCCTATGAATAACTAATTTCCCATTTTAACCTCTTTTAACCTCTAATTAATTAGAATGCTTTTTAGTAGACCTGTGTCTGTTAACTACTATACATATCCACGCAATCGGTGAAATACATTAGTAATAGTTGCGTCAAGTAGAAGAATTAATTATTGAAAACTATCCCAGGGTGCGGAAATTTCAATTCACCGCGCCGGTTAAATATTATCCCCTTCAACATCTGTGATATTTCTGATAAATTCAGCTTAGAAATCTCCACATCTAATTCCATCTATCTAAGGTTGCATGATACTAGCCCGATGGAGTAGCTAAATTTGATTGGGCAAAAATTGGCGATAATAATGACTCTGTATCAAAATCACATCAATGCCTGATCAAGTTTGGTTATCACAGTTGCAACAGCACCGAGCGATCGCAGTTATTCGCGCTTCAGATATTCAGTTAGCTGCAAACATGGCTAGGGCGGCGGCGGCTGGGGGTATGGGGTTGATTGAAATTACTTGGAATTGCGATCTCCCAGGGAAATTAATTAGTCAATTACGTGGGGAATTACCAAATTGTATCATTGGTACGGGGACGCTGTTGAATGTCGAGGAATTACAAGAGGCGATCGCATCTGGGGCGCAATTTCTCTTTACTCCCCACGTGGATACAGCGATGATTCAGGCCGCAGTAGCCCAAGGTATCCCGATTATTCCCGGTGCGTTAACTCCCACAGAAATTATCACTGCTTGGAATCATGGTGCTAGCTGTGTGAAGGTGTTTCCCGTCCAAGGAGTGGGAGGGGTGAATTATATTAAAAGTTTACAGGGGCCACTGAGTACAATTCCCTTGATTCCCACCGGGGGAGTGACTATAGAAAATGCTCAGGAATTTATTGCAGCTGGGGCGATCGCAGTGGGTTTGAGTGGACAATTATTTCCCGAACGGCTGGTAAAGGCAGAAAATTGGCGGGCGATCGCCTCCCAAGCCCATGAACTCAAACAACGATTAAATCCTAGATAATTACTTTTGATCGAGTGAATCACTGAACTGAGTTCCCCTCTAATTAAGAACCCATCCATCTACAATACTAAAGGTTACTAATAGTTAACGCTGAAATGTAGCCTTCTATTTGCCTCTGTTCAACAAATGCTAAGTAAGTCGGCGTGAAAATTTCAATGTATGTCATTACGAGTGGAACGCAGTGAAACGAAGCAATCACAAGGGTTGTGAGGATTTTACCTTTTGTTACATAGTTAGGTTTATTTGTGCCGACTTACTTAAAACTGTCTCGCTATATGTATTAAAATAGAAAGCAATAGCTAATGTAAAATCTCAAAAAATAATGAATATTGAGCAGAATGTTTTACAAATTTCAGGAATAGAAATGACCAAAGCCATCTTGGTAGATTTACAAAAACTCTCCTCTTGCGCTGGAGAACCAATAGCATCTATTTATGCAGATAACCTACTGCGGACTATGCGTGTTATGCGTGACAAATTACCGTTTGACCCCTATACAGAAGTGCTAATGGCTTTACATGATGCACTAGCATATTCTAACCGTTGGATTGACTATACTGCCAGTCAGTACCAGGGAGTTTGTGAATTACTTACATCCATAGTAAATCAAGAAATAATCAATAATTCATCAGTTGAAACAGCAATTTTAACTTTAGAATACTTAGGCTTTGATACCCTACCATTCGGAGTTCAAATTGATGAAAATCTGGATATGGGTAAAGACGAAGAATAATAACAAATGGATAATAAATCTATTCTTCAACACTTTCTAGATACATCAGTTTTACGTTCTTTACTGTTAGGCACACAAATCTATAAGCAGTATTTTAAATCTCATTTTACTGACCAAAAGCTTTATATTTCTAATTACGTATATATGGAAATGAGGCGCAGTTACTTAATTAATCTTATTTCCTTCTATTTTGTGCTGCGCCTGGAAACTATAAACAATATTGGAGACGCGATCGCACTGTGGAGCAATAGATTTAAAACCAGCGAACTTAAAGCTATTTTACAACTTATTCCCCAACTTTTTAGCACCCACCAACTCAACTTTAGTAGTCCCCAAGATAAAGAAAAAGCCATCTCTATTTTAGGAATTTATATTAAACGTTTTGAACTTCTACTCAGGAAAAAGTTTAATAATACCAATACAGATTCTACCACCTGTAACCGCGCCCTTGTACCCCTTACCCTTGATTTGCAAAATCTGGCTGCTGGATTAAAACAGTTTGCTGATGAATTTGGAGATGTAAAAAATTGTCGCAGTAAATGTCAGATTGACCAATTTTTGTTAGTACAATACCGTTCAGAAATTGAGCAACTTATCCAAATTGCTTCTCAACTCCCCAAAAACTCAAATACTAGAGGATTTATCAATATTACCAATAATTTAAAAGAAATATTAGATCAAGGAGCAGCAGCCTGTGACTGCAAACGTTGTGAAAAGATTGGAGATGCTGTCATTGCTTTAAATGCACCCCGGAATATGCAACTGCAACATACTGATAATTCCTTTGACTATTTATGTTCAAGCATTAATCAACCCCATTACAAGCATCCTTCAGAGAGTAAAATTATTGCCAGATCATAAATTTTTGGGAAATTACTATGGCATTTATCAAAAATAACTTTGTAAATTCGGATTTTACTTCTGTTCTCAGATTTCAAGAATAGTTGAACGCAGATGGACGCAGATGGGCGCAGATGAAGATTTGATGATTCTGTGCTTTATATCAAATTGCTATGAGGTAGGCTTTAATAAACGATAATTCCGATAGATATCTTGATAATTGGGGATTAATCAGATTTTCAACCAGAATCATAGTCAAGGATGCCATGACAGTCTAAGCTAGTACAAGCGAACTATGATGGATGTGGAATGTCTGAGTTAATTTTGTTTTGGCATCGTCGTGATTTACGTATTTCTGACCATACAGGACTAGCAGCCGCCAGAAAGCAGAGTGCAAAGGTGGTGGGGGTTTTTTGCCTTGACCCCCAGATTCTGGAAGCAGATGATGTCGCCCCGGCGAGAGTTACCTATATGATTGGCTGTTTACAAGAATTACAACAGCAATATGCAGCAGCCGGTAGTCAATTATTAATTTTGCGTGGCAATCCGGTAGAAACTATACCAGCTTTAGCGGTGGCGTTAAAAGCCCAAGCTGTATTTTGGAGTTGGGATGTCGAACCATATTCTCAAACACGCGATCGCACAATCATTGATATCCTGAAAGCTCAAGGCATTACATTTCTACAGCAAAATTGGGATCAGCTACTACACACACCACAGGAGATTTTTACAGGTGGGAAAAGTCCTTACACAGTTTACACTCCCTTCTGGAAAAACTGGAGTAGCAAACCCAAAGCAACACCAGTGGAAACACTGCAAAATCTCACCGGATTAACCGAGGCGGAACAAGAAATCGCCCAAAAAGCCGGAGTCATTCCCTTACCCACAGCTAAAGATTTAGGATTTATCTGGGATGGAGAATTAATTATTGCCCCCGGAGAAGCCGCAGCCCAATCACAATTAGAGGAATTTACAGCCCGTACTATCACTGAATATCAAGAACAGCGTAACTTTCCCGGTGTGGATGGTACATCTCGACTGAGTGCAGCTTTGAAGTTTGGCGTGATTGGGATTCGCAGCCTTTGGGAAGCCACTTTAGCAGCCCAAGCAGATAGCCGCAGCGAAGAAACAACCGCCAGTATCCGCACTTGGCAGCAGGAACTAGCTTGGCGAGAGTTTTATCAACACGCTATTTATCACTTTCCCCAATTGGCTGATGGTGCTTACCGCGACACCTTCAAACACTTTCCTTGGCAAAATAACCCAACGCATTTTCAGGCTTGGTGTGAGGGAAAAACTGGTTATCCCATTGTTGATGCAGCCATGCGTCAGTTAAATGAAAGTGGTTGGATGCATAACCGTTGTCGGATGATTGTGGCGAGTTTTTTAACTAAAGATCTAATCATCAATCCTCAATGGGGAGAAAAATACTTTATGCAGAAGTTGATTGATGGTGATTTATCTGCGAATAATGGCGGTTGGCAATGGAGTGCTTCTAGTGGTATGGACCCGAAGCCGTTAAGGATTTTTAACCCTGCTAGTCAAGCCCAAAAATTTGACCCAGAAGGGGAATATATTCGGAAATGGGTTTGGGAGTTGCGGTCTGTAGATACAGAATATTTAGTATCTGGGAAAATTCCCCCATTAGAACTACAAGGGACGGACTATCCTGCGCCCATTGTTGATCATAAGGTGCAGCAAGCTTTATTTAAAAGAATGTATCAACAGCAAAAAACCCTCACCAGTTCTGAGGGTTGATTTAAGATTGTCGGGATGAATTTACCTTTTCAGACAGAAGCTCAAATTATGGCAAACTCAGGACTGGTAAAGGTTTAAGGGTTTGCGTCAACCTGTGTTATCATTTCAGCGCTTCAAAACTACTCCAGATAGGCATTTGAGCGAAAAAATGTAGGTTGACGCAGAATTAAAGAATTAGAAAAATAGCGATCGCCAACTCAATAAATTTCGGGTAATCTTACCTAATTAGGAAGGAATTATTTTCTTACTTTCAGACCCATTAGACTCAACAAACACTTGCTTAACAATAATATCTTGCATAGGATTAGCCCCCACGCGGATACCTTCTTTTTTAAACTGTTCTCGAATCATCCGAATCAGGTCTTCGTGAACTTCCCAAAATTCCGTTTTTGTTGTCCACCCATTAGCAGCAACACTGATGTAGTAATCTTCAACTTGCCACACATTGGTGAAAGGCTGGAGGTCTCGCAGAACTTTAGGGTGCGATTTAATGATTTCTATGAGCAATTGTTCTACACGGGCTAAATCTTCGTCAAATCCAATCCGTAACCAAATCTTAATTTGTCGAATTTTACCGTGAGATAGGGTTTCAATAGTACCACCCCAGACCACATTGTTGGGAATGGTGAAAGCCTGATTGTTGAAGCCAATGATTTTCGTATTCGCCAAAGTAATAGAATCGACATTTCCCCAAATATCATTGATTTTTACTTCGTCGCCAACATCGAAAGGCTTATAAAGCATCAGCATTAAGCCACTAGCAAAATTACTGAGGTTACTTTGTAGCGCAAATGCCAGCACAAAACTAGCACCCCCAAGCAAAGCTAAAATTGGACCGATGCTGACTTCTAATGCTGTTAATGCCAGCATAATACCAACGATAACCCCACCACGCCTAACCGCCATAATAATAAACTGACGCAATAGCGCAGATATACCATCACAGTAGAAAAGTAAGCGCTGAAGAATTGAACTGAGAATTTGCGAAATAATCACAGAGGTAATCACAATACCCAGAAATTGACTGAGGTTCGCAGACCAACGCCAACCACCTTCTCCCGATTTGAACCAACTGACCAAGCGAACGCCTAAATCTTTTGTATCTTTTAAGTCAACGGAAAATTTACTGGCAGCTTTAATGTACTGTTGGTAAGGCTCAGGGTCGCCACCTTTGCTCTCTAGTTCGTTTAATATGATTCTCAAACGATCAATAATTGCCGTGCGGTCTGCCTGAAGACTGATCACAGCAATCACCAGTTGGTTTTTCAACTTTAACTCAGTTGCGGTGTTTTCTTCCAGTTGTTGTACTGCTATTTCCAGGTTCTTACCTTTTTGATTCAGGCTTTCTCTGTCATTCACAACTTTGATGGGGCCAGCAATTGTTGTACCACTGGGGCTGCTGATTTTGGTTCTTTGCAAAACCATTGATACTTCGTTGAGGTTCTGGGAAAAGTTATCAGTTGGGTCAACTTGGTTTGTATCAATACCAGTAATTACTTCTTGGGCTTTAATCAGAGATTTATGTGCGAGTGCTAAGTTCTGGTTAGCCTCTGTAAATGCTGGTGATTCCGATACGGCATCTTTGAGGGCTGCTTGTGCATCTTCAAAAGTGTTGATGCTCTCCTCTAGTGTGTCAATTTTGCGAGTAGCACTTTCGTATGCGATGGAATCGGTAGTGATTTTTCTGCGGAATCCCTTGGCTTGCACAAGGATTTTTTTTGCTTGATAGAGTTGGTCAATGTCCCTAGCGTTGCTTAAGGCACTGCTCAAAGCTATATCGTTTTGGAGTTCTGTTTTCGTGGCTGCGGCTTTCCTGACCGCTAACTGAGCTTTTTTGAGGTTGTCTTGAGCTTGTTCTACTTTGATTGTGGCTTTATGAAATTCTGGTGAATCTGGATAAGAACGAGATTTGTATTCCTTGGCTGCTGTGAAGGCTTGTTTGGCTTTTTCTAAAGCATTAGTGGCTTCTTGCTGTTTTTGGATAGTTTGATGTTGACGCTTGATAGCAATTTCCGCGTGGCTAATTTTTTTGACCTGTTCTTTGAGTAATAACAGCCATGCTGCTGTTTCATTCTGAAGTTCTTCCAAACTCAGGGGCTGGACTAACAAACGTAGCTCATCAACCGGAATTTCTGGATCTTCAGTTGTAATTGCGGTTGTAGCATTTCCGCTAGTTACAGGCTCAACTTTTTCTATCCCAGTTTCTTCAGCTTTTACTGTTAGCGATCGCCCAAGTGTACCGCATACTGTGACAGTGCAAACAATACCAACGAGAACAATAGCACGCACTCGACAGTACATCATAGTCTGTTTTCCCTCACACCAGGAGATTATTTATATCGCGTAATTAATAAAACTTTATAGTTCTAACTCTATGTAGCAACAGATTTGCAATTTTGAAAACTGTATCAATACAATTCTACTGTGTATTATTAAGGACTGGGCATAAAAAGATAAAGTTCTTTATGCTTGCTGCGTATTCAGTAACAATAAGTGTCACAGCGATCGCATAAATTCACGGTTGACGAATAATCATATAAGCATCTACCGATATCTTGAGGGCTTATGCCATCTCCAGTTGACGAACCGTTAACCATTATACTCAAGCTGCCATCCTTTCACCCGGAATTACTCACCGGATTGGATATCTGGCTAGACTTGGGTTTAATATCTGATCGCCAGGTTAGGCAGCTATGCCAACAGTTTCTGGTCTGTGAAGTAGTTTTAGAACCTGTAACTCTGCCGGAACCAGAAGAGGTCACAGCTTTGCGACTTAAGGCTTCCGCGTCTAGTAGTCCCCGCAAAACTCCCCAAAAACCACCGGAACCTAATTTTGTTTCCTCAATGTTGCAGTCCTTGGGGGCAGAATTGAGTGTGCGTTGGCTACTGTTTTTAGGTTTATTTTTGGTTGTACTTTCCTCCGGCGTACTGGCTGCGAGTCAGTGGGAGAGGTTTCCGGCTGCTGCCCAATATGGTGTGTTATTCGCTTATACCTTAAGTTTTTGGGGCTTTAGTTCTTGGGCGGAGAAACAAAATAATCTCCGATTGACAGCTCAAACTTTGCTAATTGTCACCCTGTTATTGATCCCGGTGAACTTTTGGGCGATGGACAGCTTTCAATTGTGGCACAATCCTTTAAACTGGTTGACAGTGGCGATCGCCACTCCGACTCTGACATTTATTACAGTCTTACTCTGCAAAAATACTCGCGTTTTTAGCAACCTACCCACCGGGAAATTACCTCTAGTAAATATTCTGGGTCTTAGTTATTTGCATTGGGGTTGGGAATTATCCTACTTTCCCTTATTTGCCATTTATCTGGCAATGGTAGGTACAACTATTGTTACTATTTATCACCATCGTTACCCACAGCAGCCCCCCATCACTTCCGAAAATCCTCGTACAGAACCGAATCAATTAGGTATCAGCTTATTCGGGGCTGTAATTATTTATGGCTTAGTAGTTCTATTAGTTCGCGCCATTTTTGTGAATGGGGTGAATATCACTCAGTTAGGTTTAGCCATTGGGATTTGCGGCTGGCTGGTAACTTGGTTAGCACAACACAGAGATTCTACATCCCTCTGGCAACGTCTGGGAAGTATTCTCCTATTTCTCGGTTGGCTAGTAGCGGTATTCACTCAACCCGCACAAGCAATCCTTGTTAGTGGCTTGGCTTTGGTGTCTGTGGGTAATCGCTTAAAAAGCTATAGTTCACTCATTGACTTGGCAACATTTTTTACCATTGGTTTACAAACAATTTGGCTGGGTTGGCGGTTAGTACCTGGGGAATTACAACAACAAGCGATCGCCATTGCGACTCAACTCACCCATACAGAAAGTCAACCGTGGGCGTTATTAGGTGTCGCTTTATTCCCTTATTTAATCTTTATGGTGGTAATCACTGAGAAGATTCATCACAGACAGCACCCGGAATTAGGACAAATTAGTGAATTTCTAACTTTGGTATTCGGGGCTTTTTTAACCGCAATTGCCTATGTAAACCCCACACTGCGATCGCTCAATCTACTCTTTTCTACCATCACTCTCATAGTCATCACTCAACGCCGTTCCCCAGTCCCCATTCCCTTGGTCTATTTCACTCACATCATGGGAGTGTTGACAGTGGGTTCCACGATTCATTGGCAATTCCCCAATCTACCTTTATACATCTGGGCTGGCATTTTACTGGCTGTGATGGTGGCAGAATGGGTATTTAGTCTGGGGGATGGAATTTGGCAACAAAGTTCCTGGTATATCGGCTGCGGGTTGGCTACCCTGAGTTTTTATTTCCTGTGGATGAATAACCAAATAGCTTGGTTTAACGATGGTATTTTCGACCATTGGGGGATATTATGGCTAATTACCCCTTTAACTCTCACAGGTTTAGCTAGTCGCACCAGTGGACAACGGCGAAATATTCACACTTTTTCTAGTGCGATCGCTGTGTGCATGAGTCAGCTTTTAACCTTACCACTAACCGAAACCAGATTAATTAGTTTAGGTGTAGCGACGGCCTTGATGTTCGTAAATACTAACTATTTAAGACACAAAGCTAATGCGGGAATTACAGTCGGTTTTGGGTTGAGTTTTATTGGGGTGTTGCTGTGGGAAAGATTACCGGAACTGACTACATCTGGGTGGTTTATTGTTGGGGCGATCGCCACTTTCAGTTTATGGTTAGCCAGAACAGTTTTAATACAAAGGGATAACGAATTAGCAACTATATATGCAGTCGCTAGTGATCGATGGGCGATCGCATTATGTATCACCGAATTATGCGGAATCACCTTCCGTTCCACCTTACTCAATCCTTATATTCCACCCAACTTTTTATACCTCATCCCCAGCACCATAACCTTAGTTGCAATTGTCTATCGTAGTTGGCAAGCACCCACAAATTGGACATTGTATGGCATTGGTTGGTGTGTAGAATTAATCATTGCCGAAATCCTCACCTCTGGCGAAAATTCCACCCTGAAAATTGCAATAGCTAACATCGCCTTGGGTTTAGTTTCCCAACTGCTAGGAGAATGGTGGCGACGCAAACATCAATTACAAACCTTTCCCAGTAGCTTACACATTTTGCCCTTAATTTATGGTGCTATTAGTGTAGTCTTCCGGTTATATACCTTTACAGCTGCGACTGGGTTCTTTTCCTTGGGTGTAGCCTTCATACTCATTGGAGTGGGGCGACGTAAAGCATCCTTCAAACCCCTATTATATTTAGGAATCATTGGCGTATCAGTCTCCGCCTATGAACTGCTGTTTTATCAAATGTTCCAAAGCACAGGAGGCGCATTAGGTGATGGTTTAATTGCCATGTCAGCCCTGGGAACCAGTATTATGTATGCTTATCGCATCCTCACACCCTGGATAACCAGTTACTTAGGTCTGACTCCCCAACAACTAAAAAACATCGCCCATCTGCATTGGTTATGGAGTAGCAGCTTATTAATGGCCGCTATTTTCCTTCCCATTGACATTAACCGGATGGTGGGATTAGGAACCGGGGTATTTTTAATTAGATATGCCATCTTTCAAGGAAAGAGAACAGCTGCTATCCCCAGTATTTTCCCCATGATTACCACCGGAGAAATCTGGGTTTATCTGGGATTCTTAGAAATAGCCGCCATGCGAATTTATTGGCGAGAAACAGCAGTAGGACAGTGGTTAACTGGCCCCTTAGTACCTTGGAACGGTGCGATCGCCTGTGTAATAGCATACTTTTTATACATCTTACCCTGGGAAAACTGGGGATGGTCGCCCAGACCTTGGAAACAAGTTGCACACATTATTCCCCTGATTATTTTATGGGAAACCAGACTAGAAGTTTCCTCCATCACCTTACTCATCGCAGCTGGGTTTTATATCTTTCTCGCCCAGGTAAGTAAAAACATCCGTTTGACATATATCAGTACCGGATTAATTAATTGGGCTATGCTGCGCTGGTTTGATAGCATCAGCCTCACCAATGCTTTGTGGCATATCACACCCATAGGATTCTCACTGCTGTATATTGCCCAAGTAGATCCTCTGTTAAAACTACCCAACTATAAAACAGCCCGTCATAGTGTAAGAATCATCGCCAGTGGCTTAATTTGTGGATGGGCAATTTTATTTGAACAACAAACACCCTTAATCCCCGGAATCTTCAGCCTCATCGCCATATTTGCCGGACTAGCTTTAAAAACCAGAGCTTTTCTGTATATTGGTACAGCCAGCTTCCTAATTACCAGCTGCTATCAATTAATAATTTTCAGCTTTAGCTATCCCTTCCTAAAATGGATAGTCGGCTTGCTAGTAGGGATTATACTGATTTCCATAGCCGCCAACTTTGAAACCCGCCGGACTCAAATAAATACCCTACTTAGCAGCATCAAAGATCAACTCCAGCAATGGGAATAACACTCCAGGTAATCCATTTATTCTTAAATAGTACTTACGCATAATCTACGTTTTCTTGGCGTTCTTGGCGGCTTGGCGGTTGGATAAATCAAGATTTTTGGCAATTGTTGCGTAGCAAGAATTACGGAAGAACGAACCACAGAGACGCAGAGGACACAGAGGAATAGGGGTTTGAGAGATTTTTTTGCGTAAATCCTGCTAAACCTCTTCCTTCTTTCTTTCTTTGTGTGCTTTGTGGTTCGTTCCTCCTATATTTCATACAAACCCCTTACCCATTCCCATTCCCGCGTTAAACCCTCCCGTAAAGAAACTTGAGGATCATATCCTAAAACTCGCCTAGCCTTCGACACATCAGCAGCTGTATGACGCGCGTCTCCCATCGCCCTTTCGATGTAATTCTTCCGAATCGGTTTACCGACAATTTCCGCCATAGTGTCCAAAACTTCAGCTAACACAACCCTGCTACCACCACCAATATTGAAGACTTCACCCACAGCCGCAGGTACAGTGGCCGCCGCTAAATTAGCAGCTATAGCATCACTGACAAAAGTAAAATCCCGCGTTTGCAACCCATCGCCGTAAATAGGAATGGCTTCATCTTGCAATATAGCCTTGAAAAACTTATGAAAAGCCATATCAGGGCGCTGTCTGGGACCATAAACCGTAAAATAGCGTAGTGCCACAATGGGGACACCAAAGTTTTTGTGATAAAGCATACACAAACGTTCCGCCGCCAGCTTGGTAATTCCATAGGGCGAAACCGGTTGTGGGGGAATTTTTTCATGGGTGGGTAATGTTTCCGCATCGCCATAGACACTAGATGTCGAGGCAAATACAAATCTTTTCAGGCTTTTCGCATCCTTAGCAGCTTCTAATAAAACCTGAGTGGCACTAATATTCCGTTCCGTGTAATTACGGAAACTTGCGCCCCAACTAGCTCTCACCCCAGCCTGTGCCGCCTGATGGTAAATAACCTCAACATCTTGCAGTAGCTTCTGCCAATCTAAAACCTGGATATCTCCGGTAATTAAACTAAATTTCGGCGAATTGTGTAAATGTGCCAGATTTTTATGCTTTAATGTAGGATCGTAATAATCATTAAATTGATCAATAGCAATTACTTCTTGTCCTTGTTGCAGTAATGCTTCTACAAGGTGAGAACCAATAAACCCGGCGGCTCCAGTGACGATTGTTTTAGTCATGTTTATAAATTGATATGTTTTGAATTTTGATATTGACGTTTTTGGCAGTTAATTATTGTCACCTGGAAAATTTAATTATAAATACTGATAAATTATATTCATATTTCGGCAATACCCACTCTTTGAATATAGGAATCAATTAATTCATTCCTCTCCCATGCCAAAATAGATATGCGATCGCCTCTAGAGTGTAATGGTTTTATAAGGGAAGCACGAAGAAATCAGTGAAAGTTTTAGTTATCGGTAATGGAGGACGCGAACACGCTTTAGCTTGGAAGCTGTTGCAATCTCCTCAAATTGAACAAGTAATCTGTGTCCCCGGAAATGGCGGAACTGCAACTCTGGAACGTTGTCAGAACTTATCTTTGGCTGTGGATGATTTTGCCGGAATCAGCCAATACGCCCTGGAAAATGGGGTTTCCTTAGTAGTAGTCGGCCCAGAAGTCCCCCTAGCAATGGGTATCACAGACTACCTCCAAAGTCAAGGACTGATGGTATTTGGACCAGTGAAAGCCGGAGCGCAAATTGAAGCTAGTAAGGCCTGGGCAAAAGCTTTAATGCAAGAAGCCGGGATTCCTACAGCCAAAGCTGCGGTATTTACGGAAGCAACGGCAGCGAAGTCCTACGTAAATTCCCAGGGAATACCCATTGTTGTCAAAGCCGATGGTTTGGCAGCCGGCAAGGGTGTGATAGTTGCCACAACCATTGCACAGGCAGAAACCGCCATTGATAGCATTTTTCAAGGTGAGTTTGGCAGTGCGGGAAATTTTGTGGTGGTGGAAGAATGTTTGATTGGGCAAGAGGTATCAGTTTTAGCCTTGACTGATGGATTAACTATTCGCCCGTTGTTACCAGCCCAAGATCATAAACGCATCGGGGAGGGTGATACCGGGGAAAATACTGGGGGGATGGGAGCTTATGCCCCTGCACCCATTGCGACACCAGAGTTAATGGCTAGGGTGCAAACAACAGTTTTAGAACCTGCGATCGCCTGTTTAAGAGCTAGAGGCATCGACTACCGTGGTATCCTCTATGCAGGATTGATGATTGCCCCCGATGGCGATGTCAAGGTTTTAGAATTTAACTGTCGCTTTGGTGACCCCGAAACACAGGTAATTTTGCCATTGTTAGAAACACCCTTAGTAGAATTAATCCTAGCCTGTGTAGAGCAGCGCTTAGGGCAAATGCCCCCCATTGCTTGGAAACCAGGAGCAGCCGCTACTGTGGTCGCCGCTTCCGGTGGTTATCCGGGGAAATACGCAAAAGGTGAAGTGATTACTGGCATCAAAGAGGCAGAATCCTCTGGAGTAACCGTATTTCAGGCAGGGACACAATTAAACCAACAACAACTAATTACAGATGGCGGAAGAGTCTTAAATGTGACTGGGATTGGTGCAAGTTTTCCCCAGGCGATCGCCCAAGCATACAGTGGCATAAAATTAATTCAATTTCCAGGAATGTATTACCGTAAAGATATCGGTCATCGAGTCCTGAAATAAAAATTATCCTCGGCAGCAGCCCCGGACTTCATTTTCAGCCGGAATACAGCCAAAACTGCCCAGACAAGTGGCCATACCCTGACTACCCTCTCTTTCAACTAACATATTTATCGAATTAACTGTTAATTTTTTAGTTGTTGGGGTTGAATAACCGAAACTACTAACAACTGTGTTTACAATGCTGGCTCCTTTAACAACAATCCGAGAAGCAATTGCCAATTGGTGGTCAGAGTTCACCCTCCAGACCAAACTTTTAGCCGTCGCCACCTTAGTAGTCTCTTTGATCATGAGTGGTCTCACCTTCTGGGCTGTGAATACAATTCAGCAAGATGCTAGGATGAATGACACCCGCTTTGGTAGTGACTTAGGACTACTATTGGCTGCTAACGTTGCGCCCCTAATCGCCGATGACAACCTCACCGAAGTTGCTGAATTTTCTCAACGCTTCTACAGCAGCACCTCCAGCGTCAGTTATATGCTGTACGCCGATGAAACTGGGGACATATTTTTTGGCATTCCCTTTTGGGAACCAGAAGTAGAAAACTCCCTCACCATTAAGCGCAGAATATACCTACCAGAAGATTACAGTAAAGACCGAGAACAGCCGATGGTGCGGCAACATCTCACCCCAGATGGCATAGTCACCGATGTCTTTATCCCCCTGATTGTCAATGAAAAATACCAGGGTGTATTAGCCATTGGTATCAACCCTAATCAAACGGCAGTTATTTCCACTAATTTCACCCGTGATGTTACCATTGCCGTTTTTATCACCATCTGGGTTATGGTAATTTTGGCAGGAGTGATTAACGCTTTAACCATTACTAAACCCATTACAGAACTCCTAGTAGGGGTAAAACAAATTGCAGCAGGTAATTTCAAGCAGCGCATTGACTTACCGCTAGGTGGCGAACTGGGAGAGGTAATTCTCAGTTTTAATGAAATGGCAGAGCGTCTAGAGCGCTATGAAGAGCAAAATATTGAAGAATTAACCGCAGAAAAAGCCAAACTCGAAACCTTGGTTTCCACAATCGCTGATGGTGCTGTATTAATTGATAACAGTATGCAGGTGATTTTAGTTAACCCCACAGCAAGGCGGATTTTTGGCTGGGAAGGAATAGAGGTAGAAGGTAGCAATGTTCTACATCATTTACCCTCAGCCGTACAGATGGAAATTACCCGTCCTTTATCAGAAATGGCCGCAGGTGAATGTGAAAGCGCCGAGTTTCGGATTCATTTAAACACAGCCACAAAGCGCACCGTCCGCATTCTCTTAACTACTGTACTCAACCTGCAACGAGAAAGTATAAAAGGCATTGCCATTACTGTGCAAGATATTACTCGTGAAGTCGAACTGAATGAAGCCAAAAGCCAATTTATCAGCAACGTTTCTCACGAATTACGCACACCTCTATTTAATATCAAATCCTTTATTGAAACCTTGCATGAATATGGTGAAGACCTGAGTTTAGAACAAAGGCAAGATTTTCTGCAAACTGTCAATAATGAAACCGACCGACTCACCCGTTTAGTTAACGATGTTTTGGATTTATCCAAACTCGAATCTGGACGCAGTTACAACTTTGGTGCTGTAGATTTAGCCCAAGCTATTGAACAAACCCTGCGGACTTACCAACTCAATGCTAGAGATAAAGGTATTGAACTAATTCAAGAAGTCGCCATTGATTTGCCCTTAGTCCTGGGTAATTATGATTTGTTGTTGCAAGTATTAGCTAATTTGGTGGGAAATTCTCTCAAATTCTCTCACTCTGGTGGTCAAGTCGCAATTCGTGCTTACCAATTAGATTCTTCGCCTAACTCACATCTGCCCAGTTATGAGGTGCGCGTGGAAATCTCAGATACTGGTATTGGTATTGCAGCAGAAGATCAACAGGCAATTTTTGACCGTTTTTTCCGTGTAGAAAACCGAGTTCACACCCTAGAAGGTACTGGTTTGGGTTTATCTATAGTCAGAAATATCATGGAAAGGCATCGTAGTCAGATGCACTTAGTGAGTGAAGTGGGGGTGGGAACTACTTTTTGGTTTGACTTAAATGTGTTTCAAGCAGAACCCCAAATTTTAGCTGAGTCTCCGGCTGAAACCATCACAATTCCTACGGTTTAACTAGATAAAGCTATCAGCAAGCAGAGGCATAATAAACCTAGTAGTAGCAACCAAGACTGGTGACGTTGAGTCCACTTTTTCAGAGTTGCACCAAAGCTGTTGGCTTGATGTTGCGCTTGTAATCTTAACTGGCTCTGCTCTAGATTGTCGTACAGGGTGCATTCTTTAGCGTAGGGGCGTTGTGGAAAGTTACAAGTATTATCAGCATGATATGTGCAGCTTTCACACAGAGATTCTTCTCCAGTCGCCCGGTGTAGGGGAATTCCTGGATGACCATAAGCTTTCAGGGTTGTCCGACAATGGGGACAAGTAATTGCTTCATTGTCAACGAGTTGATGGCAATGGGGACAAGATATAGTAGCCACAACTTCAGGATAAATAGGTAAACATTTTGATTTTATACTAAATAGAACAAAATTTTAATCATAATTAAACACAGATGGACGCAGATAAACGCAGATGAATTAATGAATTTCGTGATTATGTGCGCCTTAACATAAAATTTCTATTAGCCATTTTCGGGAGTGGGCTATAGTCGCTTTATACCGAAATTAAGTTCCAGTGGACATTTTCTCAATAAATGGTGCGATCGCTTTAATAAATTCCGCCGTTGATTCGTATGGTAAAACGTTACGTCCGGGTAATTTAATTCCACTACCGTGGGGTAAGCAGCCAAGATAATCCGCCAAGCGTTCATCTGGTGTTTCTTGTTTACCTTCCTTACTAATACTCGATGCAGTTTCTCCCACAACTACCAAAGTGGGTTGATTTATACAAGCTAAATAACCACTATAATCCTGTCGCCAAAACCCCGCTAAAAAGGAAAATACTGCGTGGCGACTTTCTGGATTTTCTGCACCCTTAACTAACATATTTAACCACTCTTTATCTACAGCTTCTTCAGCATCAAAAAGTTGCCGAGTGGAGAAAGAACGCAAAAACTTTTCTGTCCGCGCATAGCGATAAAATCCATTACCTAAAGGGGTATCAAAGATATTCCAAGCTATTTTTTGCTGTAATTCTGATGAGTTTTTCGTAATCACTGGCCAAGCAGGAGGACCCGCTAAAATCATTCCCGCAATTAATTTTGAGTTTTTCTGCACTAACTCGATAGCAACTGGTAGCAAAGCACCTTGTACTATAATCACGACAGGTTTTTTTACTACCGTTTTCAAAAAGTAATTTAATTGATCTGCCCAATCTCTAGGAGTATAAGCCACATGGGGCATATCACTTTCACCACATCCTAATAAATCAGGATTGTAAATAGAATTTGTATGACCTGTTATGTACCATTCTTTACGAAATCTATGCCAAAATTGCCGGGATAACCCAACACCAATGGGATGAATTAAAAGTAAAGGTAAACCCTCTGCATTAGAGTTATGCGGTTGATATATTTCGTAGGCACAACTATAATTTTGCCAAGTGTAAAATTGGGTAGGAGATATGTTGATGTTCACGTTTTTTCCCTGACGATTAATTTTTAATTGCGACTACAATATCATCTGTGGATGAATTAATTTATATCCTGCTTGTTTGATTTTTTGATTGGATACTTTCGCATTATATGGACGGTTACTTTTAGCAGTATGATCCCATTTTACTTGGGGTAAATCATATTTTTCCATTAAGCTATCCAGCAATTCTCGACTGGTGAGCGACGCATCATCTACCAGATTATAAATACCTTGTAAATGATTGAGACGCACAAATTCTATAGCGCTCACAATATCATCTAAATGAATCCAATTAGCAATATCTTCGCCAGTACCAGGACGGGTTGTACCAGGAACTCTACTAAATATTTTCATTAGTTCCCTATTAGGACCATAAATACCTCCTAATCTCAAAATACAAACGCGGAGCCGTTCAGTAGATGCTGCTAGCAATACATTCTCAGTTGCTTGGAGAATTTTGCCATGTTCATTCCGTGGTTGAGCTAGAGTTTCTTCATCTACTCCAGTACCTTTGAAATCACCATAAACTGAATAACTGCCAGTATATATTAGTTGCTTAATACTAGGAATATCTGGTAAAATCTCTGCTAGAGTTTGGGCTGTTTTTAGATAAGTTTCTTCATATAAATTTGACCCTTTGGCTCCCACACTCAATAGGACAATATCTTGATTTTGCAAGACAGATTTTAATTTTTCTCGGTCATTTCCGGTGGTGACTACAACTTTTTGGGCTACTTTTTCTAAAGTCGGGACACGCTCAGGGCTAGTTGTGGTGGCTGTGATCATAAAAGTCATTTTTTGCTGCCACAATTCAGCGACAGCACAACCAACGTAACCACAACCAATAATGGCAATGTTCATAAATTCACCTGATTTTTCCCATCAATACTTTCTCGGCGGACAGCTTGTTAACTATGGATAAGACCATCAGGCATAATTGCACCTGCTAAGTTAGCACCTATCAATTTTACCAGTAGGCGATCGCCTGAACGAATCCGCGCTCCTGTAAAATCCGCCCCCCGCAAATCCGCTCCACTCAGGTCAGCACCAATTAAGTTAGTAAAGCGCAAGTTGGCTTCTCTCATATCAGCTAAAAGTAAGTTAGCTCTAAACAAATTCGCCTCAGATAAATTTGCACCCCTAAGAATGACTTTATGCATGAAAGTATCACTCAGATCAGCCCCACTTAAGTCAGCGTAACTCAAGTTTCTCCCAGATAAATCCTTGTTGCTTAAGTTAGAACCTCGGAAGTTTTTACCACTCAAATCTGGGTTGGTTTGGGGTGGTTTATAGCTACTTTGCCGTGTTTTTTTGGGTTGATATCCCGAAGAATGATAACTATTTGGATGCTGATCATTTAAAGACCGTAATTGATCACGAGCTTCATTAATGGCTTTCAGCTTTTCTTGGGCTTTCTTTTGTAAGCGCAGATTATTTTGAGGAATACGATCAGGATGCCAAATAAAAACCAAGTCTTTATAAGCCTGGTTTACTTCCTCAATTGTGGCTCCAGGTTCTATTTCTAAAACTCGATAATACTGCTCCATCTCGCTCATTATGATATTTTTCTAGACAATCAAATTAAGTATGAGTGATGCAGCTGCTAGATGAAACCGACTCAAATCTATTCCTGAAACTGGAATTGGTGATAATTCCTGTTTTAGCCAAGGGCTGGGGCGGGTTCTTGTCCACAGGTATCAATTTAAGAAGAGCTTTTCCCTATCTGCGCTCAATTCAATACTGAGATTCAAATATTATACAAGCGTGTCTTAGCTAACTCAGTTCATAAATAACTTTTTTATCAGCTAATTGCAAAACCCTCTACCTTATTTGTATACACCGAAACTGTAGTGCGATCGCCAAGTGAACCTTGAGTTTTGTATCCATGTCAAAGTTATCCATTCCGCCACCGGTTAATAGCTCTGAAATAAGCCCCGATGGGAATCTGATAAATCTCCACAAGAATCCAGAGAATAATGGATAGATGTGACAAAAAAGTTAGTATCGTCCAGATATATGGTAGCCAACTTATCAAATCATCAGATACTGGCGGAAAGTAATAAGCCACCAGAGCAATTAAACTTGTAGGCAGCACCACAAACGCAACTGCGGCTAGTCCATAACCCCAACCCAACTCCACCCCCTCCAACTGACCTTCTGTCCAATTCCAACCATTCCAGCGCCAAATTAGGGGAGGTTGGCGAGAAGGCATCTTGATTTGTTGTTTTTCTAAATTAACCGTAAAAATTTCATGGCAAAAATCACAAGCCATAGTCTCCATCATCGGCATTTGATAAATTTTACCTACCCGACAGAGAGGACAGGGGTAAACTCCTTGAAAGTCAAAAGACGTAGAGAATATTTGAGAACCAGGCATAGGATTTGGGGCTATAAAAACTAACGGCTTTGAAATGGTATAATTCTGTTACCTGAATAGATGAAAAGACTAGTATAAACCTCCCATATTTTTTGCAAGGAAATAATTAATATGGCAATTATCAACAACGGCGAAGCTAACAATTTTCTCTTTGACTTTTCTTTCGACTACCAAATAAATGGTTTCTGGGATACTGATGTAGTTGTCAGAAGTAGACCTAATACTGATATCGTTATCGGTGGTATCGATGATGATATCCTTGATGGTGGTGATGGTAATGATTTTATATTTGGCAATGGCGGTAATGACACCATAAATGGTGATGCAGGTAATGATAAATTATATGGCGGTAGAGGCGCAGATATAATTGTTGGTAGTAATGGTAATGATAAATTATTTGGTGGTTGGGGTGACGACATTCTCATAGGTGTCAATCCAGAAGATGAACAACCAGGTCAATTAGAAAGAGATATATTGACTGGTGGTTTTGGTAAGGATACATTCGTTCTCGGAGACCCCTTGAAAGTTTATTACGATGATAGCCAGATACGATTCATAATTGCTCCCCCTCCCACTGAACCACCTCCAAGTTATGCTTTAATTACTGACTTTGAAGTAGGTAAAGATGTGATTCAACTGAAGGGAGCTATAGAGTATACCCTTGAGCAAGTAGACTTACCTAATGGCGTTTCTGGGTTGGGAATTTTCTTTGATGCTGAT
Source organism: Nodularia harveyana UHCC-0300 (assembly GCF_034931085.1). Taxonomy (NCBI): domain Bacteria; kingdom Bacillati; phylum Cyanobacteriota; class Cyanophyceae; order Nostocales; family Nodulariaceae; genus Nodularia; species Nodularia harveyana. Next base: position 167,404 of record NZ_JAYGHG010000005.1, read on the forward strand.
CTCCTTAGTGATAATGGTTCTGAGCAACTAATTGGTATCATTCAAAGTCGCCAATCTCTAAATAATTTGCAAATTAATTTAGGTGATGCAATTACAACAATCATGTAATTTTATCCTTCAGTAGCAAGTACCACTGTGATAGTTACATCTAAATTTTTGTTCTTGGTGGAGGGACAATACCAGTCTTTTGCAAACCTTGATCAATATCTCGAAGTAGTTTAAAGTCCTCCTCTGGTAAAGGATAACTCTGACTAGCTGAATGCTTTTCTAAGAAAGAGAATGCTGCACGAAATTGAGCAGGTTCTGCGGGAATCGGTGAATCGAAATGACAAGGAATAATCCTCTGAAAATCCCAACTCGCCACCTTCTCAACCCAATCTATGGTTTCTCTGGGGGCGCGGTTAAGAATCAGTGTTTGTAAAATTGGTGCAACAAACAAACGCCCCTCACCACTGAGGATCTCAAATGAACGCAGCCAATGGGAGTCCCATTTAAAGGGATATAAGCCAAAATAAGCCTTTGGTGAGCGATTGGGGGCTTTCATCGCCTCACTGAATACTTCACCCCATTTAGGGACTGATAATACACTGGGGCGAAAATACAAAGCAAATAAGGAAACCCTTTGCCATCCCTTGCGGCGATTAGCTGGATTATCTGCAACGATATCAGATGCTGAGTCTTTAGCGTGGAATAATAGGGGATATGGGTCTAACTGTACAACGGCGGGCGGCTCTGCGGATACAGATACCACCGAATCAGTGACTAATAAAGTGTGCGATCGCTTGTGGAAAAATGCCACTTCAGCAAACTTCCCAGGTCCCAGTTCAATCGGTCCGAGAATCCCATAGTCAAACTCTTCCGCAAAGGGCGTATTACGGCAATCTGACGGTAATATATGAGTCCGTTTAGCAGGTAAACCCAGCCAACTAAGGGGGAGATTAAACGGAAAACTCCATTGACCAGGAGCCACAAATACCTCAGCATTGGGAAAGCTTCTGGCAAAAGGTCCCACAAAAACTTTATGTTCTATACCGGAGATAGTTGGCAAAATAATATACTTCACATCACCGTGTTTTGCCACCAACTCTGCAACCAATCTCATACATTCTGGCGTAGGTGCAACAGGAGCATATACGAGCAAACCCCCTTCAGATAGCTTAACGACAGTCATCCGAATCGGGACAACGACGTAAAAAATCCCCTGAATTTGGTCAAAAGTCCAGACTGTATCTTTAACTACTTCTTCCCGGATTGTTTGCCGCTTGCCATAAGGGTAGAGTGGCAATATTAACCAGAAAGGCCAAGAAAAATCCTGCTGATTAATTTGTTCTGGGCTTACTGTAGTTTGATCATCAGCCACTCTCCAACCCCTCCCTATTTCCCAACACTGAAACTATGCAGTTAATAACTTGCTTTTATCAAAACTCTATTATCTCATAATTTAGACAGCATTTATTGCTAATATGTGTATTACTTGTGATTATTTCCCAAGTCTAATTAAATAAAAATCATTCCTTGATATATCAGCCATGAAAATATTTTGTGATCTTTAATTTTTTATCTCCTAAAACTCACATTAAATACAACTATTAAACAGTTTATGACTTCCCCACATAAAGACTTTTGCTTTTGTACCATAGCTTTAAGAAATAAATATCGTCTTTTAGCCCAACAACTGGCGAGTGATTTAGAAAAATATTCCCCTGGCACGAAATTACTAGTATTAACAGACAACCCAGATTGTTTTCAGGAAAATGCTAATGTTTTAGCTATTAAGCATCGTCAAAATGGAATTTTACACTGTTATCATGACAAAAGTATTCTCATGAAAATAGCTTTATCAAAATTTACCACAGCAATTCATATTGATGCAGACACCAGAGTATTAGCAGATTTACCAGATAATTTACCCTGGAAACCAGGAATTACAGCCGGACATTATGAAAATTTGGTGGAACACGTTAGCAGATATAATCCTGAAAGATTATCCTCACTGCAAAAAGTCGCTACACATTTAAGTGTGGATTTAGAAACTGTGACTTATATGGGAGAATCTCTATTTATGATTACTAGAGATAATGGCAAAGAAATAGAGTATTTAAAATACTGGGCAATGATTGGCAGGTATTTGGAATTAAGAGGGATTCATGCTGGCGCAGGTAATGCAATGGGAATAGCTGCTACTAAGGTGGGATGGAATGTTTACCAAGATAGCTGGCAAGAAATTAAAGATGTCATTGATCACACAGATGCTTCTTATTCTAATAAAGAAAAGACTTTATGGGAAAAGTGGCAACGACGAATTGGCTATCACTACCGCTTAAATTTAGCTAGAATTATGGCTTTAAAAAATGCTAAATTTTATTATAATTGAAGTCAAAATAATCTCATAAAAGATATATTATTGCCCCTTCTCTCTGGGTAGAATGTATAAACAAATGATTGAATTATATCCTTTTTTTTAGATAGCAACCACCAAAGAAATTAGTCAAAAAACAGAATCATGAGGCAGGTTGAATACTGTTATAGATTGTCGATGCGTTAGGACTAAAGGCCGTAATACACTCTACATGGAGAAGAGAGGGAACTATTCAAGAATCCAAATCTAAAGCTTGCATTCCTTGACTTTTGGCAAAAGTTAGTAGACTTCCTAATTGCAACCAAACTAGTAAACAAGTTAACAAACTGACTGGTAAACCTATTCCCAAAGCTAAAGAGGAAGGAAAACCAAATATCTGTAAACCTGATGAAAGGAAAAGAGAAACACCGCTAGTAATTCCCAGAAATGGCACAAATAATTGCTTTAATGAGGAAGGAGATTGAGTATTTTCTGTACTATCTTCTGGCCATTGACCTACTATAACTTTTAGCGTGCCAGATAAAGCCAGACCTGAAGTTAATGCTATCAAAAAACCAATCAGGAGAATAAGGTAGGGTGGTTGTTCAGGGAAATAGTACATGATAACTCCGAATTTATATAAAAAAATTATACAGTAAAAAATATGAGCTTTATTCTTTACTGTTTGATTTTACAGGACTAAAAACAGCAAATAACCCAGATTTGGGAATGATAGCAGCGACACTTTCTCTGGATAAGTGTGTCAACATTCCGATCGCTACATCTAACAAACGATTCGGTTGAATGTCATCTTTAACCAAATCCCAGAGGCGTTGGACTTCTGTGGTGTGTAAACGGTCGTTTTCGGTGAGTGCTAGTACTAACTGTCGGCGGAGGAATTTACCTTCTTCAGATAGCAGATATTCTAATCCCATTTGGGCGGTGGGTAATACATCAAAGCTATCATCAGTACGAGCAATTTCGATTAAGTCTTCTAACCGTTGCCACTGGAATTTACCATCTTTAAATAAGACGTTGAGTAATCGTCTTCTTAATTCTGGAGATTCCCCGGTGAGTAAGCGTCTGGCTACGTAGGGGTAACCGATTTCCACAATTTTGAAGTCTGGGTTGAGACTGAGGGCGATACCTTCTTGAGTTACTAGAGAACGAATAATCAAGGCGAACTTGGCAGGAACTCGAAAGGGATATTCATACATCAATTCCGAGAACTCATCAGTTATGGTTCTGAAGTTAAATTCCTTGACATTTTTGCCGATGGCATTTCCCAAAACTGATTCTAATGCCGGGATAATTGGGGAAATATTTGTGTCTCGTGTGAGAAAACCCAAGGAGACAAAATCTGTGGCTAAATCGGCGTAGTCTTTGTTGACTAGATGTACTAGGGCATCTACTAGAGTTTCTTTGGTGGGTTCTTCTAGCTGATCCATCATCCCAAAATCGATGAAAGCCATACGGCCATCAGGCATGGCAAATAAATTGCCTGGATGGGGGTCAGCATGGAAGAAACCGTGTTCCAATAGCTGTTGTAGTCCGGAAGTTACGCCAATTTGGATAATCACTTCTGGATCTAAACCTGCGGCTTTGATTCTGGTACTGTCGGTGAGTTTGAAGCCGTTAATCCATTCCAGAGTTAAAACGTGGGTGTTGGTATAATTCCAGTGAATAATCGGAATTTTGACTCGCAGATCGTTGCGAAAATTGTGGGCAAATTTTTCGGCGTTACGACCTTCATTCAGGTAGTCAATTTCTTCAAATAACTTGATGCCAAACTCGTCCACAATTAATGTGAGATCGTGTCCGAGATTCAGGGGTAGCCAAGGTGCTAGCCAACTAGCAATCCAGCGCATCAAATAAAGATCGAGTGTGATGACTGGGCGTAAGTTGGGGCGTTGCACCTTTACGGCTACTTCTTCGCCGGTGAGTAGACGACCGCGATAAACTTGCCCTAAGCTAGCAGCAGCCACTGGGTTAGGGGATAGTTCGCTATAGACTTCCGAAATGGGTCGGTCTAGTTCGGTTTCGATAATTTGATAAGCGATCGCATTATCAAAAGCTGGTAACTGGTCTTGTAGCTTGATCAGTTCTTCTAAGAAATCTTTCCGTACTAAATCGGGGCGAGTAGATAAGGCTTGACCAACTTTAATAAATGTCGGGCCAAGTCTGGTGAGTAGTTCTCGTAACTGTGTAGCGCGTTTACCTTTATTCTGCTCAACTTTATCTTGCCATTCGTCCCACTTGAGACTCAAAACAAATCCAGCAAATGACCAGATAACTTGCAACATTCGTCCCCAAGCAAGCCAGGGACGGTAACGATAGTGACGAGCGATCGCGTCCGAATTGTAGCGTCTTAGCTGACCGGGTTGATACTGACCCACGCCTTTACATACCTCTTCAACTGGGAATTATCTACTTTGGTTTTTTATGTCCCCGCTTACAAGCTAATTGTAAGGCTGGAGTATTAGTAGTTTTGTATGGAAAACTAGAAATTTAAAATTTTTCCGGGTGATACTTTAAGCGGTTTTAGCCTACCGTACTGCCCAGAGTTTTTTATCTTTTCCTTAATTATACTTTATAAAACTACAAATATTCCTTCGGGAGTGGGGAGTAGGGAGTAGGGAGTAGGGAGTAGGGAGTAGGGAGGGAAGACAATAAAAGGAGAAGAATTTTGTACAAGTCCAATTTATTCCCCTCTGCACCCCTTCGACTTACTTCGACTTACTTCGACTTACTTCGACTTCGCTCAGTACAAGTCGCTCAGGGCAAGCCTGCCCCCTGCCCCTCTGCCTCTTCAGTCCCCAGTCCTTATTGACTATTGGATTTTGCTTCCAAACCTTCCATGCGACTTTTCAGTTCTTGATTTTGTTGTTTGAGTTGGTCGAGTTCCTCACGCATCTGACGGAGGGCGTTATCTGTACCGACATTCTTCTGCACATGGGAAATTTCTTCTTCCGCATAGCGACGTACACGGCCATCTGCTGTTTGGTCGGCTAGCGATCGCAAAATTCCGATAGCTTTAGGGGTTTCCATTTGTCCCAAGGCGATCACCACAGATACTTGGGTTAAAAAGAAGCTTTCCTTGGCTAATTCTGCTAACTTAGCTAAAATGCGCTCTAAATTCACCGGACTTTGACCCACAGAAATTTTACCTAAACCGCGAATTGCGGCTAAACGCAATGGTTGTGGTATGCCAAGTGTAGTGTATGCTAGCAGGAGATTTAAAGCAGCTTCCGAGGTTTTCAGTTCTGCTAAACCACCAACTGCACCACTCCGCACCACCTCATTCCAACCCGCTTTTTTTTCTAAAACTGATTGCAGCAGCTTAACTACCTTTTCTTCCTTTGGTTTTTCGCCTAAATTCATCGCTGCAATTGACCCCACAGCCCGACTAGCGGCTGCTTCCACATAGTAACTAGGGTCCCCATTTTTCAGTAATTTTTTCACAGCCTTGTAACTGTCATGGGTCTTGATAGTCGCCAATGCTTCTACTACCGCACGCCGCACATAAGCATTTTGGTCTTGTAATCCGGGAACTAACCCATCAAAGGCTTGATCTAACTTAATTTTTGCCAGTTGTTTAGCAGCTTCTACCTGCACACCCCAAAATGAATCATTTTTCAGTGCTTGGGATAGGGCAATGGTAGCTTTTAATCCACCTTTTTTAGCCAAAGCTTCGGCGGCATAAATACGAGAAATGGGGTTGGGGTCAAATTCTAACTGTGCTTTTAACTCTGGTACTGAATATTCCAAAGTGACAGTTTTCAGGAAATTATTCTCCACATCAAAGCTGACAAATTGGGGCTTGTCTGCTAGAGGAAAGTAAAAGCTTTGTTCCCGTTCATGGACTCGCACAGTAAAAGTTGTGAGTTGTGCGGTTTTACCTGGTTGAGTGTAACCAAAACCAATGGGGATTTTCAGGTCAAACAAATCTTTACTATCATTTTTGTCGGCTTGGGTTTGAGTGACTGTGACTTTCGCCAAATTCGCATCCCCATCCCAAGAGTAAGCTACTTTAAAATCGGGATGACCTCCACGAAAAACATATTGGTCGAAAAGGAATGCTAAATTACGCCCTGTTGTCTTTTCTATAGCCCGGAGTAAGTCGATTGTTTCTACGGTTTTATGGGCATTATCTTGGACAAAGGTGTGCATTGCTGGCCAAAATAATTCTTCTCCTAATTCCGCCCGAATCATGTGATAAACACAGGACCCTTTTTCGTAGATGTGGCGATCGTAAAGTTCTATGGCTTCGCGGTAAACATGAGTTACCATCGGGCGGCGGTAGCGGTGGCTATCTTCGCTTAAGTAACTTCTGGCTTCGTTTAATCGATAGTATGCGGCTTCTTGGTGGCCATATTCCTGTTCTGTCCACATGACTTCGGAGTAGGAAGCCATCCCTTCCTTAATCCAAGCGTGAGACCAATGTTTAATAACTAGCAAATCACCAAACCACTGGTGCGCTAATTCGTGAACTACTAAACTTTCGGTGTTGCGATTATCTAAGGCGGCGCGTTCATCCAGTAAACATCTATCTGTTAATAGGGTGGTGGAAGTATTTTCCATCCCCCCAAAGATGAAATCATCTACACAAACTTGGGCATATTTGGGAAAAGGGTATGTATAACCATACTTTTGGCTCAAAAATTCGATCATCCGGGGCGTTTTGCCCATGCTGCGTTTAGCGTCGTCTTTTCTACTCTTTTCTACGTAGTAGGTGACGGGTTTCCCTTGCCATTCATCACGAATTTCGGCAAAATCCCCTACTGCTAAGGTCATTAAGTAGGTGGGATGTACTTGCTGTTGTGACCAATGGTAAATTTTGTGATCACCGTCGTTTTGGGTGTCAATGAGTTCGCCGTTGGAAACTGCAATTAAATCTTTAGGAACCCGCACCCGAATTTCGGAAGTAGAAAGTTGTCCGGGATAGTCGAAACAGGGAAACCAGTAACGAGAGTCTTCGTCTTCCCCTTGAGTCCAAACTTGGGTGGGTTTGTGGGGGTAGTGTTGGTCTGGTTGAATAAAGTAGATCCCGCGTTGGGGTTTTTCCGCAGAATAGGCGATCGCAATTAACAAATGCTGACCAATCTGGGTTGGTTGCGATAGTTGAATTACCAGTTGTTCGCCGTTATAGTCAAACTTCTGCGCTATCTCGTCTACCGCTACAGATTCGATCTTCAAGTTGACAGCATCCAAAGTCAAACGGTCAATACCATTGCGGATGGGTAACAGGCGAATACTGCAACTTCCTTGGTAACTTTGGTGAGGAATATCCAAGGACAGATCCAGAAAAATATGCTCTACCTGTCCGGGACGGTCGGGGTTGTAGTGCGGTTTGGCCCCTGGTAATTCAAAAGATTTATGACCGTTATTGTTGGTATCAAAATAAAACTGCGACATTTATGCTTGGTGACCTTTTAATCCTGAAGAGTCTGTTTCTGTATTTAAATGCTATCCGGTTAATATCGCAAATTACAGCAGTTTTGATTTATTTATACCAAACACTTGATGGTTATGTCCCCTCTTACTGCCTTGGATAAGACCAAAAATGGGGTTAATTTCAGCAAAAATCCCGGTAATAGTCCTATTTTTGGGGTTTCCAATACCGGTTGAGGATAGATAAAAACACTAAAAAAGCCCAGTGTTAGTCAACTTTGACAATGGGCTAAACTGCTTTTATTAATAGCTGATCTTCAGGAAGCCGATCACAATCAGGCTATTGACATACCTCCTCGTCCTAAAGAAGCGAGGATTCCTTGACACTTCGCTGGAACACGCCACAAGTGGTCTTATCGTCCCTCCATGTCCGTTTAAAGTCTCCCAATGCCCTATGGCGACTATGCCCAAATTTTAACATAAAGCCGTCCTAGAAGGCGATGCACTGAGCAGTTCGACCCTTCGACAGGCCAGGGCATCGCAGGCTCACTGTAACACCTGTCGAAGTGACGGGGCTTGTATCCCATTATTTTCGGTCAGATTAATCAAAGAATAAATCAAAAGGAAACTCAATTACAAATCCTAAAGTTTCTGCTTCTTGCAATACATCTTCGACGGCGTTGACGGCGGCTTCGGCTTCTTCAACTCCGGGAATAACTAATCCAGAAGGAAGGAAATCGAAAATTGATGAGGATAACAATCCACCGGTTACGCTTTCTTGCTGTTCTAAATTGACTGGTTTAAATAGTGACATTTTGTTGTTGTTTAGCTGTTGTGGATTTGTTGCTTCTGGTTGGGTGTTATTCATTTTGTTAATCTCTGAATTTATCTGAGCTAATACACAAGCACCTCATAGAGGTCTAGTGTAAGTTTTACCATTCAAGAGAAGTGCCTCAGTTGCTTGGTCGCTTCTGTCTGACATTCTCTGTTGCACCACAATCAAACATTGACATACTCACCGACGTTTAACTGCGGTGATGCTTGACACTTTATTGAAACTTGCTACCGGAGTAGTCTGATTGTCTATTTACACCTGTGTAAATTAATTGACACTTGTCGCCCATTGCATAAAAGCTTGGTTTTTGCTTGACGGACTAGGGTATAGACGATGTTTTACTTGACACCGAATAATTTAACATAGAACTCTGGCATCAAGGTAGCTGGATGACTACATTTACAGAGATTTTCCTGAATGAAGTAATTAAAAATATTTGGATTTATACTGAGATTTTTTCGGCTACATATCACTATTGCTTTTTTATACTCTTAGAGGATGTTTGATAGGGATGTGAAGAGAGCCAAATTTAGAATAATTTGAGATATTTTTGCTTTTTTGATATTTCTATATGTACAGTAATGTTACTTAGCTGCTTGTAGCAGCTTGTGATTAATCTGGAAGTTGTTAAAATAGAACAAAGATATATTTAGTTTCTTAAAAATATCAGAATTCCGACTGTGAAGCTATTACTTACCTTTATGTTTCTGGAAATATTGGAAATTTTTCCGCCTAGTGACTAATTCACTGGGTACATTGGAATATAGAACCAAAGAAATTTTCTGTGCAAACCTGACCCCTAAATAGTAATGAAAAACTATTATCAAGATTTTTTGATTCGTAACTGGGAAATAGGCGATCGCACTAGAGCCGCTTCTGTCGTCAGTTATGTATTATCAGAATATGGTCTGGGTTGGGAACCCAAAGGCGCAGACAAGGATGTGCTGCAAGTGGAAGAGTTTTACTTAGGAACAGGAGGTGAATTTTGGGTAATCGAACACCAAAATCAGCTAGTAGGTACGGGGGCATACTACCCCATCAAACGTGGTAAAAAAGCTGTGGAAATCCGCAAAATGTATCTTTTATCCAGTGTCAGGGGTTTGGGACTGGGGAAATATTTGTTACAACAGCTAGAGGGTGCGATCGCCTCCCGTGGTTTTGAAGAAATTTGGATTGAAACCGCCAGTGTGTTGGTGGAAGCGGTGAAGTTATATGAAAGTAATGGTTATCAACCAGCGACAGGAGTAGAAACACCTCGCTGCGATCGCGTATATGTGAAATCCCTAGTTCCAATTCTGTAAATGTCAACCTGGAAGCAAAGTTTTAACAACTTTCTCAACCTGTTTCTGCAATCCCATTGTCTGTTATGCCAAAGAGCAACATCTACCGAATTTTGTCCTTACTGTATTAGACAACTACAAAACTGTCAGCACCAAAACCCGGCGGGTTTATGGAAACCACCAATACCTGTATTTGGCTGGGGAACTTATGGGGGAATTGTCAAACGGGCGATCGCTGTGATGAAATACGAAAATCAACCCCAAATTGGCCGACCTTTGGGTCAATGGCTAGGAGAAGCATGGTTATTATCAAATGTCTCCCAGTGTCAACCAACCCTTCCTGTCGTCGTACCCATCCCACTCCATCCCCGTAAGCAAAAAAAACGCGGTTATAACCAAGCTGCACTCATTGCTGAAAGCTTCTGTCAAACAACTGGGTTAAAATTGCAGTTACATGGTTTAACAAGAGTCCAAGAAACTGAAGCTCAATTTGGGTTATCCGCATCGGAACGAGAAACTAACTTGGCTGAAGCATTTGCGGTAGGTCAAAAATTACGCCGTCGTCGTGTAAATGTACCAGTGTTGTTAGTTGACGATATTTATACCACGGGTGCTACTGCTAGGTCTGCCGTTAAAACACTTAATCAGGCTGGTATTGCTGTTTTAGGTTTAGTCGCTGTAACTACTGCTGTCAAAGATAAATATACTAAAAGTATCTAGGCGAGTATTAGCTGAGAAATTTATCCTGTTTTTGTGGGAACACCTGATAAAATAATGATTAATAAAGCTTTTGTGGTGGCTTTAAAACGACTCATGATTATTCCTACCAGCTTGTTGGTAATTGGCATGAATACAAGGGTAGGATGGGCGCAAAATAAATTGTATAGTCCAATTCCTGTAACTCCCAGTACAGAACTCTCCGATACACTCTCAGATCAAGATATTCCTACAGGACAGGGTGGGTTTGGCCGTGATTATCTGGTGAAGCTGAACCACGGTGATAATTTATTGGTTGACTTATCTTCTGAAAGTTTTGATACCATCATCACAGTTTTAGCACCTAATGGGACAACAGTAGCAGAAAATGATGACGGCCCGGATGGTACTAGTAATTCTTTATTATTTACTCGCATTCATGAAGCCGGAAACTATATTATCCGTGTCCGGTCTTTTGGGGAAACTGGAGTCGGACCGTTTCAATTGAAGGTGACAAAGTTACAACCTGTGAAGTAATTTGTAATTCGTAATTCGTAATTCGTAATTAAAAAATGGTGAGGACACAAAGAAATAAAGCTTCTGTCCACTCAACCACTGCGCCATAGGTGTCTCCTGTGTGTCCGCCTAATTTATGATGGAACCATAATCCCGTTAGGGTGGCGATCGCACTACCAGTTAATATCATACTGAGTGCCAATAACAGATATTGTCTGTCTAATAGGATCATTAACCCACTGAGCAGAAATAACAACAACAGTCCCGGTAATAAATCTCGGTATGAACTAATGGCCTGTTTGTGAAATGCGCCTTTTCCAGTGGGTTTTAAATAAGGATAACAGGCGATCGCTAATTGTTGTCCCCAACGTCCCCATCCACAAGCCGCCATCAGCACTAGCCAGCGATGAGCGCTAATATCTATTAAGGCTGTAGTTTTGAGTAATATTAAGGCGATCGCCACCATAGCCCCAAAAGCACCTGTAGCACTATCACTCATCACCTCTAATCGTTTTTCCGGATTACCCACCGCTAAACCATCCGCAGTATCCATCGCCCCATCTAAGTGCAACCCCCCAGTAATAGCAATCCACATCACCACCACCAAAGCGCTACGAGTGAGTATCGGTATTCCCAGATAATTCATACTAATATCACATAGCCCTAAAATTCCCCCAATCATCAGTCCTACTAATGGGGCGAAATATGCCACTTTCCCGAAATCCAACCCGTTTATATAGGGCAGAGGAATAGAAGTGTAAAATATTATACTAGAAAATAAATTAAAGCCTAAGTTTTTCCACCAAGATAGCTGAGACATTATATCAATATATATGTGAACTGGCTGATATAGCTGGGGACTGGGGACTGGGGACTGGGAACTGCACTCCCAAATTTAAAGCTTTAAATAAGATCCTCTGAGATTAGAGACTCATTGAGAAAACTTTGTTATGCTGTTTTCAGTAATATCTTTTTTTTAGTGCTGATTTTAACTGAAAGCCAGTAAAGTTAGCCAACTCAACCTGTATAAGAAAGAATTGAATTTTGCATTCTTCAACTCATAAACTACCAGAGTCTTAATTAGACAATAGCCCTCCCAAACTGATAATTGTTTAAATTTCAGGGGACAACAAGCTTTTAAATACACCTTTTAGCTTTGTTGTACCTCATCTTTGCGTATCTTCTATTTTCCTATGAGTCACCATCTACCAGAGACCAGGATACCAGCTCCGTGTATTGTCAACACCGGAATAATTGTGAATAAGCTCGACATCCGACGATTACTGTCTGATTTAGGTCGAGTCCACTACGTTTACACCCAAGAAGGTAAATTACAGAGTGAGGGTGAAGGAGATGTGATGGAAGTTTTTATTCATCCCCAACGGTCTACCTTAGTAGCTAATTCTGCGCTTTACTTGAATATTGATAGTTTTGATTACCTAGAACTCAAACAATCACCGGAACAAAAGACTTACTTTGATTTATCCCAAGAGGGTATGTGCTTACGGTTGATTCCCCTTTCGACTCCCTCACAAGAACGAAAAGAGCGTAACTTGAATGTGAGTGCTATAGAAGCAATGATGGAGCAAGTTTTCTCAGCTAAATGGGATGCGGAAATTGACGATGATTGTTCTGATTCATTTTGATTCGTTACAGCATATACTCAAGGGGTTGTAGTCGAAGCCTGACTTTGGACTCTAAGTTATAAGTATGTTTGTGGTTTTATGAATTATTTTCAAACCACAGAGACACAGAGAACGCAGAGAGAAGAAAGGTATTTTACGAGTTTCAATTTTTTGTTTATACATTTAGCGCGATCGCATTAATTTTACCTTGAGTGCCAATTTTGAATTTCAATCCTTAGCCCAATGTAGTCGGACAAAAGCCAGGGCTGGTGTATTTCACACTCCTCACGGGATTGTGGAAACCCCTAGATTTATGCCTGTGGGAACTCTGGCAAATGTCAAAACTGTTACCCCAGATCAGTTGCAAAGCACAGGGGCGCAAATGGTATTATCTAATACCTATCATCTCCACCTGCAACCAGGGGAGAAAATTGTGGCTGGAGGCGGTGGGTTACACAAGTTTATGGGCTGGAATGGTCCAATGTTGACGGATTCCGGTGGGTTTCAAGTGTTCAGCTTGAGCGAAATGCGGAAAATTTCTGAAGATGGTGTAACTTTTCGTTCACCCCATGATGGGCAAATTATTCATTTAACGCCGGAACGCTCCATAGAGATCCAAAATACTTTAGGGGCTGATGTGATCATGGCCTTTGATGAATGTCCTCCCTACCCAGCTAGTCGGGAAGATGTGGAAGCTGCAACCCAGAGGACTTATCGTTGGTTAGAACGGTGTATCGCTTTTCATCAACGTAGTGATCAAGCTTTGTTTGGTATTGTCCAGGGTGGTGTGTATCTGGATTTACGCGCCCAAGCAGCCCAGGATTTAGCGAAGTTGGATTTGCCTGGATATGCTATTGGTGGTGTGAGTGTGGGAGAACCACCGGAACTGATGGCGGATATTGTGCGAACTACAGCGCCTTTGTTACCACCGGAGAAGCCACGTTATTTAATGGGTGTGGGTACTTATCGGGAAATGGCAATTGCGATCGCCTCTGGTGTAGATTTATTTGATTGTGTCATTCCTACCCGTTGGGCGCGACATGGTACAGCAATTGTCCAAGGGGAACGCTGGAATTTGAAGAATGCAAAGTTTCGTGAAGATTACACACCATTAGATGAAACTTGCCCTTGTTATGCTTGTCAAAATTTCAGCCGGGCTTATATTTCTCATTTAGTGCGATCGCAAGAAATCCTAGCTTACACATTATTGAGTATTCACAACATTACGGAATTAATTCGTTTTACCCAAAAAATTCGTGAAGCAATATTAAGCGATCGCTTTGCTACCGAATTTGCTCAATGGCTCAACTAAAAATATTAAATAACCAATCCCCAATCCATGTTAAGATACCTTTCAATTATGAACTCTGTGTTAGATTAGGTGGATTTAAACAAAACATGGAAGCAGCATTGTTATTAGCAAAATTGCCAGAAGCTTACCAAATTTTCGATCCTTTGGTAGATGTTCTCCCAATTATTCCCGTCTTTTTCTTGTTGCTGGCTTTCGTATGGCAAGCAGCTGTCGGCTTCAGGTAATCTAACCGATTATCAATTACTGGGACAGGTATCTCACCTGTCCTATTTATTTGAAAATTTTCACTTGATTAAACTTGATATTTATTAATATTTTGTAATAAGCTACCAGAAATTAAGTAGGATAGTCTACGGAATATTTGTAGAAATCAGATTTTCCCACCACGCCTACAGTCAAACAGGTATCAATCAGCTATGGGTAACATCAAATTTATCAAAGAAAATCAAGAAGTAATAGCAGCTGATGGCGCTAATCTTCGACTTAAAGCCATGCAAAATGGGATTGACATCTATAAACTTATTGGCAAAATGACCAATTGCGGCGGCGCTGGACAATGCGGTACTTGCATTGTAGAAATAGTCGAAGGAATGGAAAATCTTTCCCCTCGCACAGATGTAGAGAACCGCAAATTTAAGAAAAAGCCCGACAATTACCGCCTAGCCTGTCAAACCCTAGTAAACGGACCAGTCAGTGTAGTAACCAAACCCTAGACCATAACTGCGCCATTGCCACAAAGGAAGTCAAAAAATTTCAGCTAACACTGGCATCGATAATGTTATTCTAAAGTTGTTAACTAGAAACTGAAATTAAAGAGAGGCTTTCTTGCTATGCAAGTGAATGACCTAGGGTTCGTAGCGAGCATTCTGTTCGTTTTAGTTCCCGCAGTGTTTTTAATAGTTCTTTACATCCAAACTGCTAGCCGTGAAGGTGGAAAAGATTCTTGACCGAAAATAATGGGATACAAGCCCCGTCACTTCGACAGGCTCACTGTATCACCTGTCGAACTGCTCAGTGCATCGCCTTCTAGGACGACTTTATGTTAAAATTTGGGCATAGTCGCCATAGGGCATTGGGAGACTTTAAACGGACATGGAGGGACGATAAGACCACTTGTGGCGTGTTCCAGCGAAGTGTCAAGGAATCCTCGCTTCTTTAGGACGAGGAGGTATGTCAAATTTGTGCGTAACAGAAAGAACCCCAACACCATTGGTGCAGGGTTTTTTTGTTGAACAACCGCTAAATTTAGGATGATGTTAAGCCACAGTCCGCGCCAACAACACAGGACAAGTGGCATTAACTCGAACATAGTCAGACAAAGAAGCACCTATGAGTCTGTCGATATCCACAAAACTCTTAGCTACTGAAGGCCTACGGTCTGGAGAACCGAGTAATAATAAGTCTGTGTTTAACTCTTCTGCTAGACGACAGATTTCTTCACCCGGTTTACCAGCACTGGTGAAACAACGAGTTTCCACACCATATTTTTGCGCTTCAGCAACCGCCTCAGCCAAAATTGGATTTTTTTCCGGGTTAATTTCAGTAATTTCAGGGGTTCTGCCACGCAAATCTGTAGTCACATTAGTCAAAATTAACTGACTACCCTGAACATTTCGTAACAGAAACAGTGCCAAACTTAAGCATTTTTTGGCAGAATTGGAATTATCCATCGCCACCATCACCCGCTTAATTCTCTTCACATAAATGTCATCTTTTACCAGCAACATGGGGCGAGAAGATAGCTGGAAAACATACTGACTAACCGAATTAGATAAAATGGATTGCAGACGCTTCAGCCCCCGCGAACCCATAACAATTAGGTCAGCCTCCATCTCATCTGCTACTTGACAAACGACATCCTTGGGATCACCTTGGCGTAAAATTGAAGACACCTTACTGGGATCTAAATTCAGAAACTGAACAGCATTAGCCAATATTTTTCCACCCTCTTCCCATTTATCTGTCATGGCTTCAGAAGTACTTTGGGACGGTACAACGTGGAGAACAGTCACCTTTGCGGATTCGATTGATGGCAACTCCTTTAAGGTTTTGAGCATTTCTTCTGCATGACCCAAACCAGAAACTGCTAGCAAAATGTTATCAATCATTGTTACTTCTCACCTTGAAAATTGCTTTGGTATTTGCTTTTATTACTTGCTTCAATAACCTATTCACTGAGTCGGCACAAACTTTAAATCATTAGCTATTACCACTAAAACCTGTGATAAATAGTTAATTAATGTTGCGGCTTTTAACTAAATTACCTAA
Source organism: Nodularia harveyana UHCC-0300 (assembly GCF_034931085.1). NCBI lineage: Bacteria > Bacillati > Cyanobacteriota > Cyanophyceae > Nostocales > Nodulariaceae > Nodularia > Nodularia harveyana. Next base: position 183,665 of record NZ_JAYGHG010000005.1, read on the forward strand.
ACTCTGGACTAGGATTTAAAGATTCAGCATACACTTAATTTAGCGTAATAAACTTCATAAATTATGATGTTAGTGATTATTTTTAATCTATGTTGATTTATTTTAATTAGAAAAAGGTTAAGTATTGCAAAGAATTTTATATAAATAGGACTTACGCAGACTCTATGAGTTCTTGGCGTTCTTGGCGACTTGGCGGTTACATAAATTAAGCCTTTCGGCAATTTTTGCGTAAGTCCTAATAAAAATGAGACTTTTATATTTGTGTTTATAAACTGAGGGTGCGGAATGTGGGTTAAATCATGGTTTGGCAGATAGGTCCCGAAGAATTGTTGGTTCGATATGGTGACGGGGAACGTAACTTTGCTGGGGTCGAGTTGATTGACTCCGAGATCCGCTCCCGCGATTATCCTGGGATCGATCTTGTCGGCGTTGTTTTGCGAGATATCAACTTGCGAGGAGCTTATTTCAATGAAGTCATGCTGGTAGAAGCCGATTTGACTGGTGCCGACTTGGGTGGTATTTTCCTAGAAAGTTGTTCCTTGGCAAGGGCAATTATTCGTGATGCTAATTTGCGTGCCGCCAGCTTAGACTGGAGTGCTTTCCACGATGCTGATTTGCGAGGAAGCAACTTGGATCACATGAATGCCAGTTGTGCTGAATTTCGTGGAGTTCAAATCGGTTCTTTTGAGTATGCTATTCTCGCTAATACTAAATTCCAAGGCGCTCACACCAGCAGCAGTCTGATCTGTAGTAGCTGGAATTTGATATGGCACACCACTATGCCTGATGGAAGTCTCGTAGAGGGTCCTCAGTGGGGAAATGGTCGTGGGAAATAAGTAGTCATCAGTGCGATAGCGAAGCGCTGCTGCAAGCAGATCGCAATTCCTCGTAGGTTGGGTTGAGGAACGTTCACGTAGTGTGCCGGAGGCATAACCCAACATTAACGCTGTTGGGGCGACCTTGGGGGTCAAATTGGGTGATTTGGGCTTCGGCTAGTTGTCCTGTGGGGAGGTCGGTGATTTGGAAGTTAATGTTGAAGGTAAGCGTTTCTGATCTGAGTAAATCTCCCCAAATATTATTAACACTATAGTTAAGATTGGAAAAGAAATTGGAGGTTAATTCATGGTTTGGGAAATAACTGCTGAGGAGTTGTTGGCTCGGTATGCTGATGGAGAGCGCGATTTTCGAGGGATTGAGTTGATTCAATCCCAGGGTGTTCCCCTCGACAGTTCGATTGACCTCGAAGGCGCTATTTTGAGAGATATCAACTTGCGCGGAGCCTATTTGAGACAAGCCGATCTGTGTAAAGCTGATTTGACTGGAGCCGATTTGTTTGGTGTTTCCTTGGAAAGTGCTTGTTTGAAAGGCGCTATTATCAGGGATGCTAATTTGTACTCCGCCAATTTGAGTTGGTGTAACTTGACTGAAGCCGATTTGGGAGGAACCAATTTGGCTCAGATGAATGCTAGTAGTGCTGTCTTCTGTGGAGCAAACATCAGTAGTTTTGAGTTCGCTATTCTGATTAAAACTAACTTCAGAGATGCTTACATCGCTCCAAACATTATTTGGAGTTATGGGAATTTTGTTTACCAGACTACTATGCCCGATGGCACTATCAAAAGCGGTCCCTTTTTCGGAGATTTTTAGTTCATCTTCAGTTGCAGCCATGAGGGACGCAGGTTTAATGACATTTAGTTTTTTTAGTGCGATCGCAATTCCTCGTAAGTTTGGTTGAGGAACGAAACCCAACATTAACGATGTCTAAAATAATTGACTACTATAAATTAGCCATACAAATATTTCTACATTATAGATATTCGCTTCAAACTAACACCATATTTTAATATTACTCACTTCCCACATCGTCTGGAAACTCTAACTTAATACCAGCACCCCAATCAATTGTATATATACCCTGCGTGACATAACGATTAAAACTTGAAAACACGAGCAGGGTTGAGTGGGTTATCTTGGAGTATGTTAATTAATGCAGAATTTGAGTTATGGATGCTGAAGAGTTGTTGCAGCGTTATGCTGCTGGGGAGCGAGATTTCAGAGGGGTTGACTTGAGTGGAGTCAATTTGGAAGAGGTTTGTCTTGAAGAAATCAATCTCGAAGGAGCTGATCTTAGAGGAACCCTTTTCTTCCGTTCTAACTTGCGGGGGGTTATTTTCAGAAATGCCAACCTGGAAGGAGCCGATCTCAGTATGACTTTTTTGGATGAAACTAATTTTCAAGGAGCTAACATCAGGTACTGTAATACTATGGAAACTTCCATGATCCGTGCTAACTTCCGGGATGCTGAACAAGAAGGAACTACTCTGGGTGGGTATATGTACAACACTATCCTCCCCGATGGTCGAGTTGTCTCCGCCCCCGATCCTGATAGAGATAGATTGATTGCTGAAGGGTATGAATTCTGAGCCAGCCAATAGAGGTACTGCTTGCAAAGGGGTAAGTAGGGGACTTGAATTATCACTCTCAATAGCCTTTTCAATTTGATCAAGCAGATTTGAGAAAAAGTCAAAGCCTGTGATTTCTTCGAGATAATTAACGTCAACTCTCCAATAAGGCGAATAGCTCCACTTACTTGCAGTGCGATCGCAATTCTTCGTAGGTTGGGTTGAAGAACTAAACCCAACATTAACGATATCTAAAATAATTGACCACTATAAATTAGCCATACAAATATTTCTACATTATAGATATTCGCTTCAAACTAACACCATATTTTAATATTACTCACTTCCCACATCATCTGGAAATTCTAACTTAATACCAGCACCCCAATCAATTGTATATATACCCTGCGTGACATAACGATTAAAACTTGAAAACACGAGCAGGGTTGAGTGGGTTATCTTGGAATATGTTAATTAATGCAGGATTTGAGTTATGGATGCTGAAGAGTTGTTGCAGCGTTATGCTGCTGGGGAGCGTAATTTCGTTGGAATCGATCTCAGTTCGCCCAGAGTCATTGAAGATGTTGATTTGAGAGGGATTAATTTGAGGGGTGCTAACCTGGGTGGCGTTCGCATTGCAAGAAGTGATTTGAGTGAAGCCAATTTGTTCGGAGCTTGTATGATTGGGAGTACTCTGATCGATGTCAATCTGAGCAAAGCCGATTTGGCTTATGCTATTTTGTGTCGAGTTGATTGGCGTAATGTTGACTTGAGTGAAGCTTACTTGTTCGGAGCTAATTTGACCAAAGCTGCTTTGAGGAATGCCAACTTGTTCTACACCAATCTGGAAGAAGCTCTTTTGATTCGTACTAGCTTGAGGGGAGCTATCAATACGGAGGACGTATTCCGAATCCATGATGCCTTCATTTGGAACCTGCGGCTTCCTGATGGAAGTATTGATGAAGGTCCACGGTTCGAGTTTCTGGAATATTGAATAAGGGTCTAGCTCGGCTGTTAGTGCGATCGCAATTCTTCGTAGGTTGGGTTGAGGAACGTTCACGTAGTGTGCCGGAGGCATAACCCAACATTATATTTGAAATTAAAAATTAGATAATGGTTTTGGAAATGACTCCAGAAGAATTGGTTGGTTACTACCTCCAAGGGCAGCGTGACTTTCGAGGAATTAAGTTGATCCAATCCCCGTTGGATGTCGAAGGAAACGAAATCGATTTGCGGGGGTTGTGTTTGCGAGATATTAACTTGAGTGGAGCCTCTTTGAAAAAGGCTGATTTTACTGAAACTGATTTAAGCGGAGCCAATTTGCTGGGAGCTGTTTTGGAACAGGCTTGTTTCAGACGTGCTATTGTTAGGGATGCTAATTTGTATTCCGCTAATTTGCGCTGGTGTGATTTGACCGAAGCTGATTTGAGGGGAAGTATCCTCGATCATATCAATGCCACGTGCGCTTACTTCGACAGAGCAATCAATATTGGAGCGATGGAATATGCTATTTTGGCTGATGCTAGCTTCCAAGATGCTCATATCCCTGACCAACTTATCTGTCGTGGCGGAAATTTGATTTGGAGAACTATTATGCCCGATGGCAGTATCAAACTTGGACCCCAGTACGGAGATGCGGAAGGTCGATAGTTCATTTTTCCTCGCAGTGTTGTCGCGTAGCGCTACTCACCATTTTAATTTAGGAAAATGCTTAATTTTGATCAGACAGCAGCATCAACAAGTTAAGGTGCGTTAGCCTACGGCATAACACACCCTACTGGACAATCGTTAATTTACAGTCGCTAATAAACCAGTATGCTTGAGTAACGAAACCGTGCTAGGTTCACGACCCCGGAAAGATGCAAACACATTCATGGGGTGTTCACTACCACCGAGAGCTAAGACTGTATCCCGGTAAAGTTTACCTGTAGCTTTTATCGCTTGTTCATCTTCTAAACCAGCTTCTTCAAAAGCAGCAAAGGCATCAGCACTGAGTACCTCAGCCCACTTGTAACTGTAATAACCGGCGGCATAACCACCTGCAAAAATGTGTCCAAAAGCGCATAAAAAAGCGTCTTCTGGTAGAGGTTGTAAAACCGTGGTAGTTTTGGCAATGCGATGACGCACATCTGCAACAGTTTCATCACCACCGGAGCGATAACGATAATGTACTTCTAAATCAACACTGCTAAAGTGAACCTGCCGCAACATCACACTCCCACTCATATAGTTGCGTGCCGCTAGAAGTTTTTGGTAATAATGCTCTGGTAGCGGTTCACCAGTTTGATAATGCTTGGCCATACCAAATAAAGTGGGTCGCTCGTAGCACCAGTTTTCCATAAACTGGCTGGGTAGTTCTACAGCATCCCATTCTACGTTATTAATACCTGCTGCCCCGTTGTAATCTACTTTGGTCAACATATGATGCAAGCCATGACCAAATTCATGAAATAACGTTTCTACTTCATAAAAAGTCATTAAACTGGGCTTACCATCTACGGGAGGACTTTGGTTACAAACCAAATATGCCACAGGTAAACGAATGGATGTGACACCATTTTCGGTAATTTTGCTGCGATTAATACAGACATCCATCCAAGCACCACCGCGTTTTTCTGCTGGACGACTGTAGGGGTCTAGGTAAAAGTAAGCTAGGGGACTACCAGTTTCATCAGCAATTTGAAAATAACGCACATTTTCATGCCAAACTGGGGCTTGACCATCGGCAGGAGTAACGGTGATGCCAAATAAGCGTTTTACCAGTCCGAATAAACCATCTAAGACTTGGGGTAGAGGAAAGTAAGGACGTAATTCTTCGGCTGTAAAGGCAAATTTTTCTTCCCGTTGGCGTTCTGCCCAAAAGCTGGTATCCCAGTGTTGTAAATCGTCGGCTTCTGGTGCGTTCTTACTAGCAGCAAAGGCTTTGAGCGCTTCTAAATCTTGGACAGCAGCATCATAACTGGCTTGGCGTAGTTCTTCTAATAATGCTTCTACTGCGGCGACATTAGGAGCCATTTTACTGGCTAGGCTCAATTCGGCATAATTTTCAAAGCTGAGTAATTGGGCGAGTTCTTGGCGTAATTCTAAAGTCCGCTCAATTAGGGGCTGATTATTTAACTCCCCGGATGAAGCACGAGTTATGTAGCCTTTATACAGTTGTTCCCGCAAGTCTCGGCGGGTGCTGTGCTGCATGAATGGACTATAGCTGGGAAAGTCTAAGGTGATGCGCCAAGGGCCATTTTCTGGGGTGGCGTTTTCATCTCCGGCATCACGGGCGGCCTGTGCTGCTAAACTCAGGAGGCTATCGGGTAAGCCGTGGATTTCGTCTTTGCTTGTCAGGGTTAAGCTAAAGGCTTTGGTGGCATCTAAAACATGGTTGGAGAATTTGGTGGCGAGTTCTGCTAACTCCATTTGGATGGCGTTGAAGCGTTCTCTGGCTTCTCCTTGTAAGCCTACGCCGGAAAGTTCGGCATCTCTAATAGCAGCTGTGACAATTCGTTGTTGGGCTGATTCTAAAGTTTCCCAGTTGTCACTGGCGCGGAGTTGTTTAAGAGCATGATAAATTGGTTGGCTTTGACCGAGTTTGTTGCTGAACTGTACTACTTGTGGTTGTACGCTTTCGTAGGCGGTGCGGAGTTCTGGGCTATTTTTGACACCCATTAAATGGCTAACTATGCCCCAAGTCCAGTTCAATCTTTCTGTGAGCTTTTCCAGTGGTTCTACTAAGCCGTTCCAAGTAGGCTGAATATTAGCTTCTAAGATGGTGAGATTTTGGTCAAGTTCTGCTAGGAGTTCGGTAAAGGCGGGGATTATTTGCTCTGCTTGAATTTCTGGGAAGGGGGGTAAGCCAGAACCTTTAAGTAAGGGATTTTGAGAAATAGTGACATTTGCTGTCATAGTTTTGTGTGAATTGGTTATAAATATCTTGATGTATCTTCTAATGTAGCGATCGCTGCGTGATTTAGCCTTGTCAAAATGGCAAAATGTTGAGAAAGCCTTAATTAATTAGCAAATGAAATTACTGATTCCTCTTTTGGTTGCACCTGTCCTGGTGTCTTTATCTTCTACACAACTGCTAGCAGCTATTCAAACCAGAACTATTGAGTATAAACACGGCGATACTGTTTTAGAGGGTTATTTAGCTTTCGACGATTCAATTTCAGGTAAGCGTCCCGGTGTTTTAGTAGTGCATGAGTGGAATGGGTTACAGTCTTTTGTCAAAGAACGTACTGAGAAATTAGCCGAACTGGGTTATGTAGCATTTGCTGCTGATATCTATGGTAAGGGGATTAGACCAAATAATCCCGAAGAGTCGGGAAAACAAGCCACAATTTATCGTCAGGATAGACAATTATTGCGCGATCGCACCACTGCCGGATTAAAAGTTTTACGACAAAATCCCTTAACTGATATCCAACGCATCGCCGCCATTGGTTACTGCTTCGGCGGAGGAACAGTCCTAGAACTAGCCCGTAGTGGCGCAAATATTGCCGGAGTTGCCAGTTTTCACGGTAATCTCGACACCCCTAACCCCAATGATGCCAAAAACATCCAAGCCAAGGTATTAGTGTTACATGGTGCTGATGACCCCATTGTCCCTGACGAACAAGTGGAAGCATTTGCTACCGAAATGCGAGAAGCAAATGTTGATTGGCAATTAATTTCCTATGGTGGCGCAGTCCATAGCTTCACTAACCCAGAAGCCAATAATCCACCGACATCAGTTTATAATCCCGTGGCACAAAAGCGCTCTTGGCAAGCTATGAAACAGTTTTTTAGCGAAATCTTTCAGAAACCAAATAACTAAATTTTCCTCATAAAAAAACCTCAGCTTGGCAACTGAGGTTCCTGATTAGGAGAAGTAAGAATGACGATTTAGATACACAAATACTAAGGAGCCAAATTTAAACTCGATACCAAGGCAACTTGATTAATAGTGATTTAGGTAAGTTGTTTTTTATTTGCTGACTTATAGAAATAATAGTAACGAAATTGTTACAAAAAGTCAATAAAATTTACAACAAAGTTACATACCTCGGTAATCAGCCCAGTAGAAAAGCGGTAAAAGTCGGGTAAACTGGTTAAATTTGCCCTAAAAACTCGGTTTTATGTGTAGCAGATTGACAGCGCCAAAATGCAGATATCTATGAAAATATTCGGAAAAGCGGGTCAAGCAAAACTACTTGGCCAGTCAAACTGTTAATTATCGCTGGTAAAAAAACATCTCTACTCAAAGCGCCTGACTTCAAACCCCCGTAAATGTTCAGGTTGTTCATACTCAATCACAATATTCTGAACCACCGCCGCCGATGGTCCTGTATGACACCAGCGCAACATCTCTTCCACAATTACCAGCGCCCCTTCAAAAACTGCCTCTACACGGTTATCAGGGAGATTTTGCACCCAACCGCTTAAACCCAACTGGCTAGCTGTATCGACAGTTGCATAGCGATAACCTACACCCTGCACTCGACCGGAAATGAAGACATGGGCGCGGACTATCTTAGGGAGTGATGTAGAATTCTGCATATACAAGTCAATCCTTGATAATTTCTAGTTTATCGGCTTTGTGAATAGATGACGGAATTTTTCAGTCAAACACTAGTACTTTTGGCGGATAAATCTTTAATTAGGTGTAGAAAGAGTTAAAATCATTCTTATTTGTAGAAATCTATTTATCAAGTTTTAATCACTTATGTCTAACTTACCACCACTGAATACAGAAACAATCTGGGCAATTCTTAATGATAAAATTGATGATACCATTGTGCATCAATTGGTATGGTATTACTTAGGTTATCGCTATGACTCTGCAAATGGTAAATGGGATAATGAGGAAGTAATAGCAGAATGGCGAGATGAATATCCAGAACCGCCGAATTTTTTAGATAGTCGCCCAGCTACAATGAAATTAACTCGTTCTATACCTAAAGAAAATAAACAAATAGCTAAGGAAAAGTTGGGTTTTAAAGGTTATAAAATTGGGGAGTTTACTCCACGAGATGCTCGTAGAGCCACAGCAGCTAATTGGTTATTAAGTCATTTGCAAATAACTCAGGGAAAAATTGATTAAGTAGAAATCTATATCCAGTGTGCCAAACTATCGCACCAATGGCGAACAAAGTACACAAACTAGGAAATTATATAAAATCAGAGGCGGATGAGATGTTTGCATAGCCTTAACTACTCTCACAGTCTCTGATTATACAGGAGAGGGGGCAGATTGTCCCCTTTTAAGTTATGAAAACAAAACAATCTTGCATCCCCAGTTGCAGTTTATCCATAGTATGGTGCTAAATTTGTCAGACAAGAATAACTTGCTGTTGTGCTTTTGATTTAAAATATATATTACCTTGACACCTAAGTACAATAGCAAAATTTACAACTTTGACTTTATGCAGAATAAATTATTTAATACTAACATCAAAAACTCTCACGTATTGTTAACGCCCAACGAAGTTAAAACAAAATTACCTTTAACTAAATTGGCTGAACACAATGTATTGCAACATAGACAGGAAATCAAAAATATCCTCGATTTTCAGGATAGCAGAAAATTTATGGTAGTTGGTCCCTGCTCAATTCATGACACAGAAGCAGCCTTAGAATATGCCCAGAAATTGAAGTTTCTCTCGGAAAAAGTCCAGGATAAACTGCTACTGATTATGAGGGTATATTTTGAAAAACCTCGAACCACTGTCGGGTGGAAAGGATTGATTAATGATCCAGATATGGATGATTCTTTCCATGTGGAAAAAGGTATATTAACTGCACGGAGCCTACTATTAAAAATAGTAGAGTTGGGTTTACCTGCTGGTACAGAAGCATTAGATCCAATCATACCTCAATATATTAGTGAGTTGATTACATGGTCGGCGATTGGCGCACGTACTACTGAATCACAAACACATCGGGAAATGGCTAGTGGACTTTCTATGCCTGTAGGTTTTAAAAATGGCACGGATGGTAATATTCAAGTGGCTTTAAATGCTTTGCAATCAGCTAAAAGTCCTCATAATTTCCTGGGTATTAATCATAAGGGACAAGTTAGTGTTTTTGAGACTAGAGGTAATCCCTATGGTCATGTGATTTTACGCGGCGGTAGTCAGCCTAATTTTGAAGCAGAAAATGTTAAATTGGTGGAGGAAAAATTAAAGGCGGCTAATTTGCCACCCAGAATAGTGATTGATTGTAGTCATGGAAATACGAATAAAGATTACAAACTACAACCGAATGTTTTAGAGAATGTGATTGCACAAATGGCTGATGGTAATACCTCACTGGTGGGTGTGATGCTGGAATCTAATTTGTATGAAGGTAATCAACCAATGGCTGCCAAACGAGAAGATTTAAAGTATGGTGTTTCTGTAACTGATAAATGTATTAGTTGGGATGAAACTGAAAAAATCATTCTGGCGGCTTATCAAAATCTTTCTTAGAGCAGGGAATAGCACTTCGGCTACGCTCAGTGTCCGGGAACAGGCTCGCACTGAGCGTAGTCGTTTGCGTAGCATCCCGAAGGGTAGGGCTTGAAACTCTCTAATTGTAAGGGTTCCATTCTCTGTTTCTGTTCTCCACTCTTTTGTAGTTGCTGTGGTTGGAATCTGAGTTTAATTATGATGATGTTTTGACGGAGTAACAAAAAAATAATTTGCTGGTTGGTGATTTGATAGTTAGATTTATGGGAGATATTAATAGCTGAAGCTAGAAAGTGTTTAACATAAAAACTGGAGAATAAAAATTACTAGAGTTTCGGCTCAGACAAAGATAAATTATTAGTTGGTGAAACTATGTAGGCTTATGATCTAAACGAGTTGCTTGTTCTAGGGCGGCTTTTTCTTTGGCTCTTTTGGCGTAGAATTGTAGTTGGGCGCGATCGCATCCTGTAAGAATAGTCAGATTTTCCCAACTCATCCCCCGCATTAACATTTCCACACACCAAGTATGTTGAGTTTGGGCGATCGCTGGCGGTTCTCCTTGAGGCGTTAATAATCCCTGAGTCCATGTTTCCCAATGTTGCCATAAATCTGATTCTGTCATCGCTTCACCGGCTTGATTCAGAAACATTGCAGGTTGATCATCTTGACGACTTTTTAACCATTTGATTAACGGGTTATTGCTATAAGAACCATAACGTTTACCTAAAATCCACTGATTAACAGGGACTTGACGGCGCAATTCTGGGGTGGTAATTTGCAGAAAATGTCCAGAAACATCACAGATTTGGTGGTTTTGCTGCAAGCTAATCATCTCTTTTGGAGATAAGCCAGCACCAAATAATACATAAGCCAAAGCATAATCTTGTATTCCCAACTTCTTGGCTTTTTGCAAAATTTGGTGAACTAAACCCATAGGTAAATCAGCCACTTCCGAGATATTTTCCCGGACTGTTATTGATCTAGCTGAAGATGACATCACACCGTGTAAAAACAACTCCACTAAATTTTCCAGAAAATCATCCCGATCTTCCCACAATTCGTTAAATTCACTGGTGAATTCAATCACCGCATACCCCAAAATCATCCCATTCAACAAACTAGCTAATTTTTCGGCGGGGAGATAGGTATTTAAATCTCCTTGCTGGATTACAGTGGCTAAATACTCGGCTACATAGCGGTTAGCTTCGGTTAACCCACGTCCTAAAGCTCGGCGATTTTCCATTGGGTACTGATTAGCTTCACCAACTACAGATCGTACTAACTCTGGTATCCGTTCTAAGGCGTGTAAGCTGTCACTTGCATAATCTTTGAGTGCTTGGTATATGTCAGCAGGAGGAGTAGCCCTCTGCACAAGAGACTTTCCTAAATTCGTAAAAGCTGCGGATTCTTCCAGCACAGACAACAATAGCCCATGCTTATTTCCAAAGTTGCGGAATAACGTGACTTCGTTGACTTCTGCTTTTTCAGCTATTTGGCGGGTTGTGGTACCGCTAACTCCCTGAGCTGTAAATAATTCTAGCGCTGATTGTATCAGACGTTGACGTGCTGAAATCGGTTGAGATGTCATAGGAAATAATGCAAGTGATACTTGCCTGAAAGTTACAGGTCTGCTAGCATAACAAATGTAAGTGATACTTGCTTTTCTTTACTGTAACTAACTGCTGTGCAGAGTCGGAAAAATCCTGCTGGGGTTGCACCAAGAAATAGCAAATCGCTTGATCATCCATTCACAGGAATTTTTATGACTGCGAAGTCTCTGGCGTTCACTACTAATGTAGGAAATTCACCTCGTCTTAGATGGGTGAACGTGATATTTTTTGCTGCATTTCATGCCTTAGCTCTCCTCGCTCCTTGGTTTTTCTCCTGGTCAGCACTAGGTTTATTGGTGTTTCTGCACTGGTTATTCGGCAGTATTGGCATTTGTCTAGGATATCATCGACTGTTGAGTCATAAAAGTTTTCAAGTACCCAAGTGGTTAGAATATGCGATCGCCACTATTGGGGCTTTGGCTTTACAAGGGGGTCCAATTTTCTGGGTTGGTGGACACCGCCAGCATCACGCCCACACAGAAGATGTTAACTTAGACCCATACTCCGCCCAGCGAGGATTTTGGTGGAGTCATATACTATGGATTTTTTACCCCCGGTCTGAGTTTTTTGATTATGACGTGTATAAAAAATATGCACCTGATCTAGCACGCCAACCTTTCTATCGCTGGCTAGATCGTTACTTTTTACTGCTCCAAATTCCCCTTGGATTACTACTGTATGCGATCGGCGGTTGGCCTTTTGTGATCTACGGTGTATTCTTGCGGTCAGTTTTATTGTGGCATTCCACTTGGTTTGTCAACTCAGCATCACACCTTTGGGGTTATCGTACCTTTGATGCAGATGATGGCGCACGTAATCTCTGGTGGGTATCACTAGTGACCTATGGAGAAGGTTGGCATAATAACCATCATACTTATCCCCACATGGCAAAATCTGGATTATCTTGGTGGGAGATTGATATGACTTGGTGGAGTATTAAACTCTTGCAGACTCTGGGTTTAGCCAAAAAGGTGGTTTCTACTCCTCCTCAAACCGCTACGCTCAAATAAATTACCAATTTTTCATGCCGGCAGCAAGATTAGCAGTCGGCTTTCAGATTTCTAATTTTTGATTACTGGAAATCCCAGAGAATTTAATATCAGGGTGTTAGGAAATATTTGTTTATGCCATATTTAAATTCTACTAGTGATATTCGTGCCATTATCTCTGAATATAAAACTCATGCTCAAACTTTGTGGATTGATACAGAGGTGGCTGATTATCAAAGTCGTCATCCGAGATTGTCACTGATTCAGGTGTTGGATGATCCTCAAGATATGAGTGGCGATCGCGTATATCTCTTAGATGTGCTAGATCAACCTGATATTGTAACTGAGTTTATTGAGCAAATTATGGAAAATCCTGAGATTGAAAAAGTATTTCACAATGCCAATTACGATCTCAAGTTTCTCGGTAATAAAAAAGCCAAAAATATTACTTGTACTTTAAAACTAGCTAAGAATATACCCTACTATATTTTACCATTACCTAACTATCAACTGAAAACTTTAGCCACAGAACTTTGCAAATTTAATTATATTGATAAACAAGAACAAAGTAGTGATTGGGGTAGGCGACCTTTAACTGAAGGACAAATTGAATATGCTTATTTAGACTGTATTTATCTAGCTCAAGTACATTTACATTTATTAGAGTTACAAGTAGCTAGTAATCCAGACCCCCAAAGCGAAGATCTAACAGCACTGGATGCTAGATACACAGATTTATTAGCAACTTGGGAGTTATTAAACTCGGAATTTGAGCATTTGCAAGAACGCTTAAAAAAAGCTATGCAAGCTCAAAATGTCATGGAAACTTCTGTCTGTAAATTAAGTAGTTATCAACGCCAAACTATGAAAGTGCCATTTACAGAATTAGCCAAACTGGTACAAAATCAAAATATGAGTTTAGATTTTCCCATTACACTGACTCAGAAAATCCAAAAAGATTTAGGTGAGAGTTGGCAGCAATTGTCTGTAGATATTGATACAACTACATCCTGGCGACTATCTACTAAAAACCAAAAAGATGATGATACCCAGAAGTAGCTAATTTCATCTGAGTAAAAATTTAATATTAATTGCAGTTTTAATTTGCATATCTAATCAATTTTAAATAAAGTATAAGGCAAAACATAAAATATATCTTTATTCCTCTAGAATAAAATTTAAATAATCAATAGATAATTGATTACAGATAAATATTTTTATGCTTTGGATTTGATTCAGCAGGTAAAATTATTGAATTTAGCTGATATCAGGTCATAAAATTTGCAGATCCACAGGAATGTGAGATATTTCCTCTGGTGGATATGATGGGAATTTGACTGAAAATTGAAAATCAATGAATTGAAACAAGCAGTAAATTTATTGCTTATTGTAATCCAGGTGTAATGACAGTTTAGGGTAACTTATGAAACTGCGGTTATTTCAGCAACAGCAACGCCAGATTAAAAGAATATTGAGTATGGCTGTGGTGACTGCATTGAGTGCTACTACCATTTCTTGTAGTGAAAATAAAGATGTGTTGGTAACAGAAATTGATATTAGTCCTCCTAGTAGTGGGATAGCGCAAACATCAGCAGCAGGTAATCTCTATGTTCAGGCTAAGAATCAGCACTTTCAAGGTGATTTGCAAGGGGCGATCGCTACCTATAGCCAAGTGATTGATACTGATCCAGAATACGCTGAGGCTTATAAGAGTCGGGGACTAGCTTATTTTGATGCGGGGGATAAGCAAAGGGCGATCGCAGATTACAATCTAGCCATTGACCTTTCTCCTGATGACGCGGAAACCTACAATAGCCGTGGAAATGCTCTCGCTTCCCTGGGAGACCAGCAAAATGCGATCGCTGACTATAACGAAGCTATTCGCCTCGCCCCCCGCTATGCAGAAGCCTATAATAATCGGGGAAATGCTCGCGCCGATCAAGGAGACAATAACGGGGCGCTAGATGATTTTAACCAAGCTATTAACCTCGATTCCCGCTATACCATTGCTTTCAATAACCGAGGAAATGTCCGCGCGGCTCAAGGAGATAGAGAAGGGGCGATCGCCGATTACAATCAAGCCATTCGCCTCAATCCTAATTTTGGACCCGCCTACAATAACCGAGGAAATGCTCGCGCGGCTCAGGGAGATAGAGAAGGAGCGTTAGAAGACTTGCAAAGAGCCGCCGCTATTTTTCAAGAACAAAATAGCAATGATTTATATCAGCAAGTCATGAAAAATATTCGGGAATTGGGGCAGTAATCGCTGCTTTATTTACTGAATAAAGACTCAAATTCGGCTTGCAAGGAAGTCATATCTGCCAGCCGAGCCACGAGTATATTCTCGTTACCAGCATCAATTAAACGGACTTTCCAATAACGAATACTTTCGGCGTTATTTAACCAAAACTTCACTACAGTATCTCGTACTTGTTCAGTATTCCAACCCCATTTAACTGGTAAGGGGTCTATAGATGCTAAGACTGCATCTAATGTACATTTATGAGTGCTGAGATATTCTACTCCACTTCTACTTGGTTGGTTGATGGTCTGTTGCTGATGATGAAAAAATTGCCAAGTAGGAGATACGCCTACAATGTCAAAAGTATATTTCATTCCATTCCTCCCAAGGATTAATCAGTTGTGTCGAGAATTAAGATTCGGATTACAAGCTGTGATAAAACAGCAGTTGAGACTAGCTTAAAAAGTAATTGATTTGGCTATAACATAGACTCATTTGTGTTTAGTGAAATTAGCACTCTCTCTATTAGAGTGCCAGAATGTTTTCCGGTATTTATAGTATTATTAAAGAGTTTTGAGCAAGATCTAAAGGATAAATGATATTTTTAATAATTCTTTAATAAATGGCGGAGGTGAATTAGCTGCTTTAGCTGCTGCTGGTTTGTGGGCGATCGCCTCTGTGGTATATGGAATTGTCGGACAGCAGATTCCTCCGCTACGACTAAATGTGATTAAAGGAATAGTAGCGATCGCCCTGTTAATTTTCACTATTTTGCTAACTGGGGAATCTTTACCCACCGCCGCCCCTATGCCGATTTTGCTGCTGTGCTTGAGTGGGGTAGTTGGTATTAGCTGGGGTGATACGGCTTTTTTGGGAGCGCTGAATTATTTAGGCGCACGTCGTGTTTTACTTCTGGGTACTCTGTCTCCTCCCCTGACTGCCATTTTCGCCATGATTTGGCTTCAGGAAAGTTTAACTATCACCGCTTGGGGTGGAATTTTGATCACTACATTGGGGGTTGCTTGGGTAGTTACAGAAAGAGTTCCCGGTAGCAGCGATGATTCCCCACACCTCTGGCGAGGTATCAGTTTAGGCTTATTAGCGGCGATCGCCAACGCCATTGGTACAGTTATCTCTCGCGTAGCATTTAGTACAGGCAGTGTCACATCTTTATGGGCGGCTTTACTGCGCTTGGGTGCAGCACAATTAATTCTCTTCGCCTGGATTTCCTTACCTCACCGTAACCCCCCAGCATTATCCTCTTCCTCCAGACAACCTGGAAAAATCATTTTTGCCACTTGCTTCGCCGCTTTTACTGGGACTTACTTGGGTATTTGGTTACAACAGACAGCCATTAAATTCACGGCGGCGGGAATTGCTTCCACCTTGTTACAAACTAGCCCTCTGTTTGTGATTCCTGTGGCTATCTGCATGGGTGAAAAAGTCAGTTGGAGAGCGATCGCCGGAGTAATTATTGCCATCATCGGCATTACATTGTTATTTTTTCCTAGCACATAGGCCAAAATCATTACCTCTTTGAACCGCCAAGCCGCCAAGAACGCCAAGAAAATGTAGATTATGCGTAAGTCCTATTAACTTATGATTTATCTTTAACTTTTATATGCGATAATCTGATCAAAAAAATAAGAAAATTATACACAAAGCCAAATTAATTGTTGAAGATAAGCAAAACCAAATAAAACTGATGTTTTTAGCCTTGGTATTTACTGATCTTCCGATAGCTAGGTTTTTTCTTCCTTAGATATTTATGTTCACAGGAGAATAAAAAATGAAACATCCTTTTGATTTAGAAATTACAGAACTAGAATCTCTGAATTTAGAGTTTCAAGAAGTGACCGATAAAGACGCTGCTGAAATTACAGGTGGAGCTAACTTCACAACTCTAGCTATAGGTGAAGAAGGTGGCGGCTTAAATAACCTACCTTCCCTATCTCCGCTACCTAGCTTTCCTATAGGTGGAAACGGTGGCGTAGCGACTACCTTAGCTATAGGTGAAGAAGGCGGCGTAGCAACTACCTTAGCTATAGGTGAAGAAGGTGGCGTAGCGACTACCTTAGCCATAGGTGAAGAAGGTGGCGTAGCGACTACCTTAGCCATAGGTGAAGAAGGTGGCGACGTAAATTTTCCTATCTAAAAAATCCAGTCAACTAGCAAAATTAGCGGTTCTTGCGGTAAAGAAGGCAAAATATATCAGCAAAGATTAAAACTTAGCCGATAAAATGTCTGAGAAGTTTAATTTGATGTTCTCGCAGCAATTAAAAATCGCGTAACCAACGCAACAAGACCGTTGATTTGAAGTTAGTCCGCTTCGGCGGACTTTGTTTTTCTGTGGGGTAAATAAGGGCAAGATGCTGACTCCACAAGAGTTTTCAGATATCCTCTCATCTTAGTAAATAACTATCAAAAATTTTATCGAGCAATGAATATTTTAATTTTAGGCAATTCTCAAGACGTTCATGCAGTTGCTATTAAACAGGCGATTACAGAAGCAGGTGCAACCGCAAACTATTTAGATACGTCACTGTTTCCACAACATTTGAAATTATCTTGGCAACCAGGAACAGAAACAGGGCGTTTAATTTTGCCTTCAGGACATTTATTAGAAATTACAGATATACACAGCGTCTATTGGCGCACTTTTTTTGGGGTAGCTGTGCCATCTTTGCCAGATCAACACCAACAGATAGTTGCTACTAATGATTCAATGGGCGCTCTACGTTCTCTAATGCAAGCTTGTCCGGCTAGGTGGGTAAATTCCTGGCAAGCCTATCAACTTCATAAAGAGAAACCCCTACAATTAAATATGGTCAAAAATATAGGAGTAACGATTCCCAAGACATTAATTAGTAATGATAAAGACCAAATTATTGAATTTACTCACTATCTAGATCAAGCTATTTTTAAGCCTGTCTATGGAGGCGCACATACTAAAAAAATAACGCCAGAACATTTAGACTCAAAACGATTAGATTTAGTCTTGAGGATTTCTCCGGTGACAATACAGGAATATATCCCAGGTACTAATATTCGTAGTTATGTAATTGGCGATCGCATCTATAGTGCAGAAATTCGATCTAGCCAATTAGATTTTCGGGAAGATACTCAAACTGAGTTAATACCAGTAAAGTTACCTGCTGCTGTTGAACAACAATGTTTAAAGATTGCTGACCTATTGATGTTAGAGTGGACCGCCATAGATTGGCGTTTAAAACCAAATGGAGAATATATTTTTCTGGAAGCCAATCCTAGCCCCATGTTTTTGCACTTTGAGAAACAAACAGGTTTCCCCATAACCCAAAAATTAGTGGAGCTATTAATGAAGTAGCTTTGATATTCGCTGACAAAATTTATCTTTGATGTGGCTTAATATTCATGGTGTTCACATTAAATGCTCTTTGAGATATATTTTTGATTGTTGTTCTATCTGCTATAGCAACCGCCAAGGTGGGTAGGACACAAACGGATCATAAAACCATTGTAATTAAAGAGTTTCAAGGCTTCCCCCTGCTCCCGGACACTGAGCGTAGCCGAAGTGCTGCTCCCCTGCTCCCTGCTCCCTGCTCCCCTGCTCCCCTGCTATAATTCTTTTACCTCGGATACTGAGGAGAACAAGGACTTCCCCAACACACTTGATTGGCAGGTATATCAGTAAAAACACTACTACGAGCGCCAATCACCGCATTAGCACCAATATTGACTCCTATCCCCAGAAAACAATCTGCGGCTACCCATGCCCCATTACCAATGATAATACTTCCGGTTTTTAAACCAAAGGCCGGATCTTGAATATCATGAGTACCAGTACATAGATAACTTTTCTGGGAAATTACGCAGTGTTCACCGATGGAAATCTGATCCAGACTGTAGAAAACTACATCATCACCAATCCAACTGTAGTCACCAATTGTAACTTTCCAAGGGTAGGTAAAACGGGCAGTGGGTCGAATTAAGACATTTTTACCGATTTTCGCACCAAATAATTTCAGTATCGTACAACGCCAACTATTGCAAGGATGAGGTGTGAGGGGAAAAGCGATCGCCTGTACAAACCACCATAATAAAATATACCAACCAGGTTTACCCCGATTAAACCAAGATTGGTCATATTTACGCAAATCTACAAAAGGTTGATCATTAGTCATTGGTCATTAGTCATTGGTCATTAGACCTCTAAATATTTAGTAAGTAAGTCGGCGGACAATTATTAATTTCTACAATTTCAAATCACCTGATCAGTCAAACCAATTATTTCTTATTAATTGATAGTAAGCCTTGAATAGCAGCATTTAGATAACCTATTTGCCCATAAGCATAAACAAATTTATCAAACCGTTCTGCGGGATCGGCAAAATATTGTAATGCTTTATATATACCCCGGACAAATCGCTCACTACCCCGTTGTAATTGACGAATGTCGGCTTGATTGGCTAGTTGTTCACGATAGCACTCACTGATACCTTGCCACCAACCACGATTTAAGAACCAGGAGCGCTTGAGGCGTTCGGGTGCGACATTGTGAGCGACTAAGGCTTGGGGAAGGTATGCAACTTGCCAACCACGCTGGAGGGCAAATTCTGTCATTTGTAGTTCTTCGTTGGATAGTAGGTTTTTACCCACTCGACCGAGGTGAGGATCAAAACCACCGATTTCTTCGAGAAAACTGCGCCGTAGGGAATAATTCAAGCCTCTAGGGGTTAAACCTGGCTGCTGAATGTAAACCATACTGTCGCCTAAATCATAAGCGCCTAAATTGCCAGCTAACCCAGGAGATAGCCAGGATGGTGGTTCGATGTTGGGCGGCCATAAAAGGGTGACTTTCCCGCCGGCGATCGCCAGTTGAGAGTTATCCTGATAGGCAGCATACAAGACTTGTAGCCAGGAGGTGCTAGCTACGGCATCATCATCTAAATAAGCCAGAATTTCTGCACTGGCAACTCTTGCGCCGGTATTGCGAGCTACGGATAAACCAATGGTAGGTTCAAAGACATATTTAACACGGCGATCGCCCAATCTCTGTTCCACCACTTCACGAGTGCGATCGCTAGATCCATTATCCACAACCACAACTTCAAACTCACCCCTAAAATCCTGTGCCAATAAACTATCAATGGCCGCCCCTAAGTAACTATCTCGATTGTGAGTGCAGATGATCGCAGAGATTTGGTGATCTGGCATAGAATTGATTTTCAATGTAATAATTTATGGACTTTAGCAATAGTTCTGCTTTTCCCAGCTCTACTCAAGCCTGTTGAATTTTACTATGCAACATTACCAGAGTTTCTGCTAATTGACTGAGACGAGTTTCTAGATACTGCTTACGCCCCAAAAGTTGCCGTAATTTCTGGTGACGAGCGATCGCCATACTCACCATCGGTAATTGATCTGATGGACAGTTACGCGACCAGACCTTTCCAGAAGCATCCAAACCACAAAGTCTATACCCAGCACGGGCAGATTCGTCAGAGACTTTCTCATTAGTTGTACAAATTTCTTCTACATAGTCCATTAGATTAACCACTTCCCCATGCCGGAGTGTACCAGTTGCGGCCTTTCCTGGTTCTTGGAGATTCGATTCTAACCAGCCATTTATAATCGGACCTTCCAAATAAATATCTTGAATTTCCTGTAAGATTCTGTGCAATTCTCTTTGCCAACCGGCGATATGTTCCTGAATTTCTTGCAGTATATTCATCGCTAATGCCGGGTTAGCACCGTGGCGATGGTTACTAAAACTAGGAGTTTTAAATTTCGGTAGGCTGGGTACTTTACCGCCAATTTCTTGTCCTGGAAAAGTTGCCACAGATTGATGTTCCGGAAACAAATTCGCCTCGCCAGAATGTTCACTTGCAGATGTTGTCTGTTCTTCAGATGTAGTATCTCTGCTAGCTGTAGATTCCGTTCCTCCCACGCTAATCCTAAAGGAAAAAGAAGACTTTAAAGAATCACCTGCTTCTGTTGGGATAGTGTGGCGATTCCCTAAATCATGTAAAGTTGCCTCGATGCGTTTTAAACCTGTTTTCATAAAGATATCCTGAAACATGGTATTCCCAATAGCTTGGCATAATTCAGCATCGGGTTGTTGAGTTGATCGCTTTCGCCAATTTTGGCATAAGGGTTTTACTCCACTCCTTACTCCCCAGCCATAGCATATTTTTTGTTGTTTTCCATATACTTGTTGAGAATTATAGTCTAGTCGATTAGGATAAAGAGGTCAACAAAATTCTGGCAGGTCGAACCAGTGGCTAAAAACCAGAAATTAATCGGGGTTCAGCAAATCTTGTTATCCCCAAATGACGAAACAAAAGCGTTATTAGAGTACCTTTGTCAACAATCAGGAAAACTTTACAACAATGGCGTTTATTTCGCTAGGCAAGCTTTTTTTAAAACAGGAAAGTTACTGACTAGTAAGTTTGACCTGATTTACGAAGAATCTATTAGTAAATCACTGGTTGCTCAGTCAATGCCATCTACTCCGATGCAGCAAACTTTAATGTCAGTAACCGAGGGATTTAAATCCTTTAAAGAATTGCGGTCTTTGTTTGTTAAAGGTCAATTACATTTCCAACCTAAAGCACCTAATTACTTGACAGGTTCTAAACTATTTAAGGTTGCCTACCCCAACTCTGGAGGGCAAAAACCGACCTTAGTTGATAGTCAACTTAGATTTTCCTTGGGAGTAACAGTCAAAAGATGGTTTGGTATTTCAGAATTTTTCCTGCCAATGCCATCAAATATTGATTATTCTCAAGTTAAAGAGTTGACAATTCTTCCGAAAAATGGGGCATTTTACCTGGAAATATCTTATGAGTTAGAAAAACAAAAACATAATTTAGATATTAATCAGGCTTTATCAATAGACCTAGGAACTGCGGATAATTTAGCAGCTTGTGTTGATACATTGGGTAATTCCTTGTTGATTGATGCGCGTTCGATGAAAGCAATGAATCAACTTTGGAATAAAAAGGTATCGACGCGAAAAGAGGGTAAGCCCGAAGCATATTGGGATAAATGGTTGGATAGAGTTACTCGTAAGCGTAACCATCAGATGCGAGACGGCATTAACAAAGCAGCGAAACTAATTATTAACCATTGCTTAAAATACGGCATTGGAACATTAGTCATCGGTTGGAATGAAGGTTTTAAATCTAATGCCAGCATGGGTAGAGTGAACAATCAAAAATTTGTTCAAATGCCTTTGGGCAAACTAAAAGACAGATTAAAACAACTGTGCGATTTACACGGAATCATATTTCAGGAAACCGAAGAATCTTATACTTCAAAAGCATCTTTCTTAGATGGAGACTCCCTGCCCAAGTACGGTGAAAAGCCTGAAGGGTGGAAAGCATCGGGTAAGCGCGTTGAACGTGGATTGTATCGGTCTGCAAATGGTTGGATTGTTAATGCTGACCTCAATGGGGCGGCAAATATTCTCAAGAAAGTAGCCAGCAATCTAAGCTTAGACTTAGGCTTACTGGGTAGACGGTCTTTGACAACCGTAGCGAGAGTTAGACTTTGGATGCTACCTAACCTTACTCTGTCCGCAGAATATCAGTGGATTCAGCCCTGATAGTGTCAAAATGAAGCTAATTTTAGCTTTGAAAAGGATAAAGTTTTGGGCAAACTCATTTTAGTCACAGGGCCAGCCAGGTCTGGTAAAAGTGAATGGGCAGAAACTCTAGCAATAGAGTCCGGAAAAAAGGTGGTTTACGTGGCGACAGCAACTGAAAACCCAGAGGATGCAGAATGGCAAAAACGGATTCAAGAACATCAAAACCGTCGTCCTTCTGATTGGGTAACAATGGCAGTACCTGTAGAATTATCTGCTACCCTGGCCGATGCCAAGCCCAATACCTGTATTTTGGTTGATTCTTTGGGAACTTGGGTAGCTAATCTTCTAGAAAAAGATGATCATACCTGGAAAAATATTTTGGCAGAGTTCTTAGAAACAGTTGATTTGGTAGCTGCTGATATGGTATTTGTCGCTGAAGAAACAGCTTGGGGTGTAGTACCAGCTTATCCTCTTGGTCGCCTGTTCCGCGATCGCCTGGGTTCTGTAATTCGTCAATTAGGTGCTATTTGTCAACCTGTGTATTTAGTTACTGCCGGTCATATTCTCAATCTCAGCACTCTGGGGACACCATTAGCACCACCGAAATTTTAATTTTAAATTAAACATTTCACCGCTAAAATCACTCCACCAAAATTTAAAATTATGGTATGGCAACTAAACAAGAAGTTAAACAGTATCTTGCCTACTGGTTTCAGTTGGGTAAAAAAGTAGTAACGGGCGACGGTAAGGTAAGCCTTCTACCCCAAACCGTTCTCCAAGGCGATGGCTACAGTCAGGAATTTGAAGAATGTTGGCAAACAATTTTCTCCCACACCACGGGGGAATTTTATCTAGAGGGTACTAATGAAAGCATCAGGGAACTACTAACACCAGTATGGGAACTGTTACCTTGTGGTATTTGTCAAATGCCAGTAGCCAAACGAAACATCGGGATGCCTGCGCTATCATGTCCTTGCCATGATTTACCAACCTGGCCTAATAGTGAATTACCCGCACCACGCAGCCCAATTAATAACCAAGAGCAATTGATGGTTATTCGGAATCGCCTTCAAGGTGATACCTCATCTACATATTAAACTTGTATCATCAGGGCGGGTCATATCCCAGCCCACAAAAAATTCCCCACAACTGAATATCTATACACAGCAATTTTCATAGAGATGAAATACTGTACTGATTGACTCGGCTGAAACACATTTCCTCTCTCCAAAAATGACTAATTTTGCCATTCAGCTTTTTAATGAGTAAAGTTGATCCAGTATCAAGTCACATATAATACCAGATTACAACCTATAGAGACTGCAATCCAGAAGACACCATTAAATCAGGATTTTTAACTTATATTATGGAGCAAAATCAAGATCAAGACCGTCAGGCCGCAGACCAAAAGTTTCAGGAATCTCTCGAGCAATTAGAGTATATCTTGCAAAAAAACTCTGAGGAAGATTCAACACCACCAAAATCTGCTGATAGCAGTCAGGATGTTTCCACAAATATTGATTTATCAGAGTGGGAGGATGCTGTGGCTGATATTGAAGAATATCTTGAGAGAAAAAGAAAAAAGTAGTGTGAAATTACGAATTACGAATTACGAATTACGAATTACGAATTACGAATTACGAATTATTTGCCGTTGAGCCTCATACATCATTAAAGCAGCTGCGATCGCCACATTCAAAGACTCTACACCCGGAGTTAGGGGGATTTTCACCTGCTGGTCAGCCATGTTAGCTAAATCAGCAGATAAACCAGCACCTTCATTACCCAGTAAAATTAGACTAGGTTTTCGCCAATCTACATCCCAGTAAGTTAAATTCGCCGTGGGTAAAGTTGCTACTATCTGCATTCCGGCTTGCTGACTTTGTTTGATTATTCCTGACAAATCTTCAGTCACTGCTGTGGGGACGCGAAACCACTGTCCCGCCGAAGCGCGTAAAACCTTGGGGCTGTCTACATCTACACTATCTTCACTCACCCATAAACCCGTTGCGCCAGTAGCCGCCGCCGTGCGAATTATTGTCCCCAAATTACCGGGATCTTGGATGGTTTCCAAAGCTAGAACTAAACCACTAAAGGGTACTTGATTTTGATGAATCACCCGTTTGGCGGTAGCAATCACACCATCTGGTTGAACTGTGGTGGCGATCGCTGCTAAAATTTCCTGACTAACAATTTCTACCCTTTCACTCTGGCTACAAGCAGTTTCCCATAGTGCCTGGTGGCTGATTTGCCATTCTGGAGTGCAGCAAACCGTCACCAGTGGGTAATTCACCACACAAGCCTCTTGTAACAGGTGTGTACCTTCCAGTAGACACAATTGCTGCTTATGTCGCTCTTTGGTAGAGTGCAGCTTGCGGATTTGTTTAACTAAAGAATTTTGGAGACTGGTTAACACAATGGGCAATTTCTGATTTTGGATTAAACCAAAAATAATATGCGGAACCCGGGACTTGAACCCGGAAGCCTTGCGGCACTAGAACCTGAATCTAGCGCGTCTGCCAATTCCGCCAGTTCCGCTTACATAGATTTTCATCGACAACTCACAATTATTACTTAAATATTTATCTTTGTCAAGTGCTATCTGCTAGCAGCAGCGCTCCGCGATCGCCGAACGTGGAGTTTTGATCATCCTTCAATGATTCTCTTGTCCCTGTTATCCGCACTTTTGGCTACAATTATTAAATACTTAAAAAACTTGCTACAGCTTGTTTACAGCCCCCAGATCATATTCCCCACCCAATTTAGTTATCCCAGATGTCTGACAAAATGTAGAGAAACCAACTCTTTACTGTAGAATCAAAACCAACTTCTAACCTGTAAAATTACGTATTTTTTGGAGGTAGGCTTATTAATCCTTCTAGCAGCTTACCAGATGCCAAACTAACTCCCGAAGCAGACTCCTTAGTCTTGAAAATATCGGGTGGGCATCCTTTGCAAGGTCATGTAAAAATCAGTGGGGCTAAAAATTCCGCACTCGTAATCATGGCTGGCTCTTTGCTGTGTTCAGGCGATTGTCGCATCCGCAACGTTCCCTTATTGGCAGACGTAGAGCGGATGAGTCAAGTTCTATCGGCTTTAGGTGTTCGCCTCACCAGAGAAGACGACATTTTAGATATCAACGCCACCGAAATCACTACATCACAAGCTCCTTACGAACTAGTTACCCAATTAAGAGCAAGTTTTTTTGCTATTGGGGCAATTTTAGCTCGCTTAGGAGTAGCACAAATGCCATTACCCGGTGGTTGTGCCATTGGAGCCAGACCCGTTGATTTGCACGTCCGAGGACTGCAAGCAATGGGCGCTGAAGTGCAGATAGAACATGGCATTTGTAACGCCTATATTCCCGGAAGTAGTGGCAGATTACAAGGAGCCAAAATCTACCTAGATAGCCCCAGTGTAGGAGCAACGGAAACATTAATGATGGCCGCCACCCTCGCAGATGGTGAAACCATTATCGAAAACGCTGCACGAGAGCCAGAAGTAGTTGATTTGGCTAATTTTTGTAATGCAATGGGAGCCAAAATTCAGGGTGCAGGCAGCAGTCAGATTACAATCGTGGGTGTTCCCAAATTGCATTCTGTTGACTATAGTATTATTCCAGATCGCATTGAAGCCGGAACCTTCTTAGTTGCTGGAGCCATAACTCGTTCAGAAATTAGTCTCTCCCCAGTATTACCAAACCACTTAATCCCAGTCATTGCTAAACTGCGGGAAATTGGTTTAACAATTATTGAGGAGACACCCAAGTGCTTACGTATCCTCCCCGCAGCCACTCTCAGAGCCAGCGATATTGAAACCTTACCTCATCCTGGCTTTCCTACAGATATGCAAGCTCCATTTATGTCCTTACTAGCTGTGGCAGAAGGTGACAGCCTGATTAACGAATCTGTCTTTGAAAATCGCTTGCGTCACGCCTCCGAGTTAAATCGCTTAGGAGCAGATATTCGCGTTAAAGGTAATGCTGCCTTCGTCCGAGGAGTACCGAAGTTATCAGGCGCACCAGTCATTGGTACAGATTTACGCGCATCAGCAGCATTAGTTTTAGCAGGATTAGCAGCAGAAGGAGAAACCATATTTCAGGGATTACACCATCTTGATCGTGGCTATGATCGCATTGATCTGAAATTACAGCAACTAGGAGCGAAAATTTTGCGTCTGGGTGATGTGCCACCAGATACGGAATTAAGTTCTCATACCAGTAATTCTCAAGCTTCCATTTCCACCTAGTTAGGGGACTAAAGATTGGGGATTGGGAATGGGGGACTGGTTATACTAACTATGGGAGTTTGTTGATCTGTTGTTTTTTCAGGTTGTTATATTATGTCATTGTTGAAAACTCCGCTCATCGGTTTAAAAGCTGACTCATTTCGTCATCCATTAGACTTACAAGCCACCACATCTCTGAAGCAGATACCAGGTCTGGATATGATGGTACGAAATTGGCTCGGTCCAATGGCAGAACAGGTTTTTTATGTGGAAAATATCGCCTCCAGTGTGTTGGTGGGTGAAAAACAACTTCCTCATTTATCACAATTATTGCTGGAAGCCTGTAAAATCTTGGATATAGAGCCTCCGCAGTTATATATCCGTCAACATCCGGCTCCTAATGCCTATACCTTTGCGATGCGAGGTAAGCAACCTTTTATTGTGCTGCATACTTCCTTAGTTGATATGCTGACACCAGAGGAAATACAGGCGGTGATAGCCCATGAATTAGGACATCTCAAGTGTGACCACAGTGTTTATTTAACACCTGTCAATCTTTTGATATTAGCCGCCGCCATTGTGCCTAATGTAGGAACTTTTCTCGCCCAAGCTATACAATCACAACTATTAGAATGGGTACGCTGTGCTGAGTTTACCTGCGATCGCGCCGCATTACTAGCTACCCAAGACCCTAAAGTAGTCATGTCAGTATTAATGAAGCTAGCCGGTGGTTCACCTACCCTCGCTCCCCAACTTAACTTAGATGCCTTTGTTGCCCAAGCTCGCGCTTACGATGATATTAGTAAAACAGAACTGGGTGAAATGGTTAAAGAAGCTCGTACTGCCCAATTAACTCATCCCGTCCCCGTACTACGCGCTAGAGAAATTGACCGTTGGGCTAGCAGCACCGAATATCAATCTTTATTGCAAGGTAATGGACTCGACTCTACAAATGAAATTGCATCCCAGGGACGGTGGCGCAATTGGTAAAGTTGGTATAATTCCCATAAAAAAAGGGGAAGATTTTTTCTCTTCCCCCTGTGGATAATTGTTATTGTCTTTTCCTTTGTCAGCTTGTTTGAGCTTTTTGAGTAACATCTGCCTTTGCTTTTTGAGTTGACGCTTCCTAGCAGAACCACCTCTACCTTTATCGTTTCTCCCTTCTCGGCGGGGAGACTCCCATCTTTTTAGTCGCATGGCTAGTTTCCGTTGTGAGGGTATGTTTTAGTGTGTGTAAAGTGGGCAGGAGGAGAATCGAACTCCTATGACCGCAAGGCCGCCACATTTTGAGTGTGGTGCGTCTACCAATTTCGCCACCCGCCCTTGGGTGTAACTTAACTATTATATCCTATTTAAATGAATTTGCAACCAGCAAATCAAAAAAATTTCTGGGACTCTTTGATTGTCTATTTTGACTATGGGTTAAGCTTACCTAAGACTCAGTTTTTTGGGAAATATTTCACTGATTTATGCCATCTAGAGCAAGTGATCTGGGTGACAGAACAGCAGCGATAAATTTTTTCCCAAATTTCTGCTCAAGGTACTTGACATTACCCTAGTACAACCTGTTATATTGTTTGAGTCAAACGTTGGGGCGTAGCCAAGTGGTAAGGCAGCGGGTTTTGGTCCCGCCATCCCTAGGTTCGAATCCTAGCGCCCCAGTTCAACAGAAAGTAAAGCAACTCATTACTCAAGTGTGATGAGTTATTTTAGTATTTTATTCTAAAATCCTTATGGTTCACTCTAGAAGCTATTTTCTAGGGCAAGCAGTAGGATAAAACTGTTAAAAATATAGCAGAAAGCTAGACTGGAGTGTAGTCAAGCCGTGTAGAGTTCACACCAGATAATTGTTAACTAACGCAATAACTGGCTGCAATCAGGTTAATTTTGGAAACTTGATGTTATTACTCAGGAGATTTTAAGGCTTTATCCAATACTTGGCGTGCGTGTTCCGCTTTAGTTCGTGCTTCTTGGTAACGCAAATTAGCCTGAGCAAAATTTTTCAGAACTTTAAAACCTTCCTTCAGACGAGCAATTTCCTCTTCAGTTACTGGATTATCTAAAAACAGAACATCAACTGCTTGGCGAATTTCTAATGCATCAGCTCGTGTTTCCTGTACTTTGAGCTTCAGTGTAGCTAGATTATTCAAAATCTGGACAGCTTGTGTAATACTATCTTCGCCACTAGTAGAATCATTAGCAGGTTCTTTGACTTCAATTAATTGTTGAGGGCCAAATCCTTCTTCTAGTTCCGTGGTTAGCTTACCAGCATCCATTAATTCCATCAGCTGATCCATAGCTTTCTCACGGGCTTTGACTGAATCTTTACCAGAAACAGTAAGCATAACTTCTGGACTTTGAGCGAGAGTATACTGAACCATATTTAGAATAGAAAAATTGCTGATTAACCAAGCTGAGGCCAATAATCATAACATGAAGGTAGTGGCAGTAAAACCTACAGTCATTGGTCATTGGTCATTGGGAAATTTTTCTTTCCCTCTGTACCCTGCTTCCTCTGTCTAGCTAAAATAAAACTTTATACTTAAGAAAGATTCAAGTAAATTTTAACAGGAGGGAAGAGTAGTGACTCCCAATCCCACCATCATGCAAGCTGTAGAAAAACTCGGCTACCGAGTTACGGTTGGTGATGTTTCAAGTCAGGCTGGCTTGAATATCGCTGAGGCTAGACAAGGTTTATTAGCACTGGCTTCTGATGCTGGCGGACATCTACAAGTTGCAGAAACAGGTGATATTGTTTACCAATTTCCGCGCAATTTCCGCGATATTTTACGTAATAAATACTTTCAGATGCGGCTGCGGGAATGGTGGAAAAAGGTCTGGGAAGTTCTTTTCTACCTGATTCGCATTTCTTTTGCTGTTTTCTTAATTCTTTCGATTGTCCTGATAACTATTACCATCTTTATCATTGTTACTGCTTCCAACTCAGACCGCGACGATAACAGGGGTAGCAGTTCTAGGGGTGGGGGGTTATTCTTTTTCCCTTTCCCAGATTTATTTTGGTACTTTAGCCCTAATTATGGCAGGGGTTATCAAGAACGACAGCAGCGAAGACAATCCCAAAAAAGTGATTTGAATTTTTTTGAGGCTGTATTTTCGTTTTTGTTTGGTGATGGTAATCCTAATGGCAATTTAGAAGAACGCCGATGGCAAGAAATTGGGGCTGTTATTCGGAATAATCGTGGTGCGGTAGTAGCAGAACAAATTGCACCGTATCTGGATAATTTGGGAGAAAGTTATACACAAGATTATGAAGATTATATGCTGCCGGTGCTAATTCGATTTAATGGACAACCAGAGGTAAGTCCGGAAGGACAGATTGTCTATTATTTCCCAGAGTTGCAAGTGAAGGCAAGTGAGAGGGGTCGTGAGTCAGTACCGACGCATTTAGAAGAATATCTTTGGCGTTTTAGTGCGGCGAGTTCAGGACAGGTGATGCTGGCGGCTGGTTTGGGTGTACTCAATTTTGTGGGTGCTTTAATATTAGGAGGTTTGATAGCCGATGGTACAGCAGCTGCTCAATTAGGAGGATTAGTAGTTTTTGTCCAAGGGATTTATTGGCTGTTGTTGGGTTATGGTGCTGGTTTCTTGGGTGTACCTTTAGTGCGCTATTTTTGGATTCGGTGGCGAAATAAAAAACTTGCTGCGGGTAATAGCGATCGCCTGTCCCGATCTAGACTATTAATAAATCCAGATGACGGTTTACAGAAAAAAATTGACTACGCACAGCAGTTCGCTACAGAAAAAGTTATCGGTAGTGAAGATTTAGTATATTCCAGCGAAACCGATTTAATCGACCAAGAAATTGACCGTTCTGCACAAATTGACGCTGAATGGCAAAGACGGTTACAGGAGGGAAGTGGGGAGTAGAATTGACATACTCCCAGCCCCAGAAGGGACAGGGATTCTAGGATACTGGCGGAAAATGCGGACTCAAGCCCGTCTAACTTTTCCTCTCCTACTGGAAAATGCCCTCACCAGTTGGATTATTCCAAACTACCAGAGTTGGTTTT